>JBHJIY010000124.1:0-31025 GCA_050042985.1 Phormidesmis sp.
CGAAAGCATTAGCAGACTTTGCGTTAGCGGCCCTTGATTTTTCTCTATATCTACATGAGCAAACGTCCCCAGCAGCAGCGGCACGCCATTCTTCACCACAGCCCGCATAAATAGGTCTCGGTCCTGCGTAAACGAATTCCAAGTCTGTGAAATAGAGCCCTCTGGGGTAATCACCAGCTCAGCACCCTGGTTAACGAGCGATTCGTAACCATCCAAATAGACTTGCCTAGATTCCTGAAGCCCCCCGGCAGTCAGCTTTTCGTTAGTAGGAATGTTGCCCTGAATGAGCCCTACAGTTAAGGCTTGCTCAGGCGCATTTACCAAAGGCCGAACATATAGACCAAATCCAACAAGGTGAAAACTGAAGAAGAGAATAACGCTCCATAAGAAGGCGTTCGCTGGGCGAAGGAATGTTTTCCATTCCGATTTCCATATCGCCTCAGCCAGTAGGCCATTAACGGCCACAATCCCTGCGGTAATAGTAATAGGGCCAGCCAGCTGAGCCAGCTGTAGCCCGACCAAATTATATGGACTCTGGGTATAGCTCAGCGACGTCCAATACAAAGGGCCTTTGCTCCACACCCATTCCACCGCGCACCATAGAGCCGTTCCTAGCAGTACCTGCCGCCATCCCGTAACGGGTTGCCACCGGTTGACGGCTAGCATTAGCGCCATCCAGGTAGCACCGATCGCTGCGCCCCACAGTGTAATGAAAGCCCAAGCAAAAAATGCGATCGCAACCCCACCAATCCAAGGCAGCCCCATCCACAGCAGAGGCTTCAGCCACCACACAATCCAAGACAGCGCCGTCCCGTGGTAGGCAATCCCCCAAATAGCGGCACCTGCGATGGCGGAGCCCCTCCCAGGGAGGATCGCACTCCTAGCCGAGGACTGCGGCCTATGCAATAGTCCCCACAGCGGAATCAGCGCAATCCACGCTAGGGGCCAAGCATTCACAGGCGCAAGCCCCATCAGTACGCCGCCGAGCAGTAAACCGGCTACCGACCTCAGACGTTTAAGACGCGTTGAACTCTCTCCAAGACGATTGTTTAGCGGCTGAGCAGCGGTCTTGGAATGAGCGCGCATGGTGTAATTTATTGAGTCTTTCTCTTAGCTCATCCTATTAGATCATAGGTTGGACCACGGAGCTTCTAAGTCAGACATCTAATCTGCTTGGTATAATCCTCTCTTCATAGCTATCCGCATCACAGTAAATAGTCCAAGCAAATAGTCCAACTAACTACAGCAAAAAAACGACCATGACAAATTGGCAGGTGATTGAAGGCGGCGTGACAGCACCGAAGGGATTTCGAGCGGCAGGGATTGCAGCAGGGCTCAAGCCTTCAGGCTCGCCTGACTTGGCCTTGATAGTGTCGGATAGTGAGGCGATCGCAGCGGGTGTATTCACCACGAGCCAAGTACGCGCGGCCTGTGTCGACTACTGTCAAGACTTGCTAGAAGGAAAGTCCTCTGCTCGGGCGATTCTGTGTAATGCCGGACAGGCCAATGCCTGTACCGGTGAACAGGGCATGGAAGATGCGATCGCCAGTGCCAAGGCAGCCGCCCAAGCCCTAAACCTTCCAGCTGAGAGCGTAATGATTGCCTCTACAGGCGTCATCGGCCAGCGAATTAAAATGGACGCGCTGCTGGCTGGCATTCCCACCGTTGTAAAAGAGCTATCGGCAGAAGGCGGCGATAATGCGGCGCAGGCTATCGTCACCACCGATCTGGTCACCAAGTCAATCGCACTGGAAACGCAAATTGGCGATCGCCCCGTACGCATTGGCGGCATTGCGAAGGGCTCTGGCATGATCCACCCCAACATGGCGACAATGTTAGCGTTTGTTACCTGCGACGCGGCAGTCTCTGGGCAGCTGTGGCAAGACATGCTGCGCCGCGCCACCGCCAAAAGCTTTAATCAAATCACCGTCGATGGCGATACCAGCACCAACGATTGTTTGCTCGCACTGGCCAACGGCGAATCGCGTACGCCTGCAATTACAACGCCGGGGCCCGAGGCCGATAAGCTCGAAGCGATGCTCACCGAAGTGTGTATTCACCTGGCAAAATCAATTGCCAGAGATGGAGAAGGCGCAACGTGCCTAGTAGAAGTTGCAGTATCGGGAGCGATGAGCGATCGCGCTGCTGGCCAAATCGCTCGTACCGTAGCAGGCTCTTCCCTCGTCAAGTCTGCCATCTTTGGCCGAGACCCAAACTGGGGACGCATTGCAGGCGCAGCCGGACGAGCAGGGACACCTATTGAGCAAAGTGAACTCAGCATTTCGCTCGGTGACTTTACGCTGATGCAGGCCGGAACACCACAAGCGTTTGATCGCGTCGCGGCTAGCGACTACCTTAAGCAACAGTCCGAGCGCAGCAGCCTTGCTATGAGCAAAATTCTACTCAAAAGCACCCAGCAAGCAAACGACTTAGTCCCCCCAGACGAACAGGCAAACGAACAAGCAGACGGGCAAACGCTAGCCAGACAAAGCCAGGCAATAGAAGCCCTAGCCCATCCTGTTGTAATTACAATTGGCGTCGGCGATGGTCCTGGTGTGGGTAAAGCGTGGGGCTGCGACCTCAGCTACGACTACGTAAAGATCAACGCTGAGTACACAACATAAGCACTGCGTAGTAGATGGGCGCTGCACGGTGAAAGGAACACAGGGAATTTTCTACTTTTCCTTAGCATGTGCGAACTTTTTACACAGCAGCGCGTCTATATGACTGTAGGGAGCATTGAGTAAACATCACCATAACTATCTGCCAACAAGCAAATGCGGCGATTTTCGCCTGTATTTGAATGTTTGAACTGGAGAACCTATGTGGTAGCAAGAATAACAGCACTAATTGTTACACGTAGGTGATAGTTTCTATATAGATCAACTATGTAGAGCGATTTAGGCCCCTGCAAGCCAACTAATTTTTTAGAAGCTGCAACATCGGCCCGATTAGCCAGCCTGTTAACCCAGCCCGGCAGCATACAAAATTCTCGATAAAACCCAACAGTCAAGTAGTTAAATGCGTAAAGTCACTGCCTCTGCCGTTATTTTGACAGCCATCACAGGCTGTAGCCAAAGCGATGTTCCCAGCGCAAAGTGGAGCTTTGAAGATCCTGCCAACCAGCAGCTAGACACGGCGTTTTCTGGTCAGACGTTTTCAAGCCAGGCATTCTCTGAGCAGCAGGACGACAGTGGCAACCTTCTGACAGAAAGCTTTACTTCAGCCACCGAAGATCTGTTGAGTAAAGATACTCGCACCCTAGTAGGCTCTCCTCTCAAGCAATACAGAAGCCGCACAGCAACCCTTCCAACCAGGCAGTCAAACACTTTAGCCGACGTAGCGTCCCTGGCGACCCTGCCCAACATACCTGACCCAGAAATTTCCCAGAGAGTTGCGTCAAGGACAGATACTCTTGCCTCAGTTCGCAGCTATCTTAGTGCTACCAGTAGCGCTGTCGATATCAGCAACCGGGTTCCCTACAGCTCTCAGGTTTATTTACCAGCTGCGCCTGTCTACAGCGATACGTCTGCGCCTACTGGTGAGTTGGCAGTCTTACCTGTGCCGACAGAACTGTCACCGGTAGCTGGTGTTACTATTGACGCGGCTCAGGCAACGGCTGATTTTGCACTCACTGATGATTTTGCACTCACTGATTTTGTTCAGGGGGCCTCTACCAGCTTCCCTTCTACCACTGCATTTGCACCCCCATCATCTTCATCTGGAGCGTTTGCACCTACGCTTACACCGACAGAAGAGCGATACATTTCAGAGAGCTACATTGAGGAAGGTGAGTCTGAATCTAGCTACCTTGCTGAAGGGGCCAATGAAGGTAGTGGGCAGCCAACCCAGGTAGCGACGTTTCAAGATGATCTCCCTGTCTTAGAGCCAGCATCAATAGGGACGTCTATCCTTCAAACCCTGGCTCAAAATGGTGACGCAGAAGCGTTAGCAACGTTGGCAGCAGCAGAGACAACTAGTAGAACCGTTGAGATTGCGGTAACTGCGACAGAACGCCCGCCAACATTAGCAGGTCTGCTAGCTTCTGTTCCGCAGCGAGACGAAGCGCCTATAGTCACCAGCTTTGAAGTTGTACCCAACAGTTCACCCGGCGTTTCGCAAAGTGTTTCACCCAGCGTTTCAAGCGTTTCTGACGGGGAGATTTTGACTGGCTTAGCAGCTGAACAGCTACTGGTACTTGGAGGCAGTCCTATTCCTGCGTTTAGCCCCTCGGCAGTTGAGGTGCCTACTGGCTTATTAAACGTTGCCCCTGCTGAGGCTGTTCCGGCTGAAGCTGTTCCGGCTGAGGCGATTTCTGTTGAGGCAGTTCCCGCTGAAATAGACCTACTCGAATCATTGGAAGTTGAGACGCTACAGAGCGAGGCAACGCCCGTTTCATCTGCACCTACTTTTTCATCTGCACCTACTTTAGAATCGGTTCATCATCTAGGGTCAGAGGGTCTCCATTCTCAACTGCTAGAAGGCTTGGCCTTAGCAGAACAGTCGACAGCTGCACTGTCAGCGGTTTATGTCCCCATTCCGGAGGCGTCTGTCACTGATATTCCAGCTGCTTTTATTCGTGAGGCAATCGCAGCACTCGGAAGTAACATCGACCAGCAAGACTTCATAGCAGCCGCTGCATCGAATAGACAGTTCAGTGAGCTATCCCTTCTAGACATGCAAGCGGAAATACGCGAAGAGGCCTACCAGCAAGGTAACCCCACTGCGACCCTAGTTCGTCTTGACGGGCCATCGCTCGTAACTAAGCGTGTTCAGCCTGCCAAGTATCGACAGCGCATCGTATGGCAGTAAGGCCATACGCTTAGTTGCTTCTGCTCAGCTCAACAACACCCGTTTGAGCCCGAATGGTAACGTCGTAGTCTCGCAAAAAGTCGTTGCCCAACAGGCCGATATTCACAGCGTCGCCAATGCTGACGCGCGCGTTCTCCAACACAACATCGCCCATAGAAATAGTATCGACTCGGCCAATGTCGAAACTTACTTCAGCCTGACTAGCGGTCGCCGCAATCATTCTTTCAGTAGTCACGACACCCAGATCTTGGGCCATCTGACGGGTAATGAGTGTACGGCTCGCGCCTGTATCCAAAATCATTTCGTAAGTTCTACTGCGATTGAAGGTGACACGGACGATAGGGGTCCCGTGCAGTCGCCGTACGATCGGGATTTGGGTGGGTCCGAGTGAAGCGGACGCTACCGGTGTATTTGGGCTTGGCCCAGTACCAAGTCCAATACTGACCGCTGGTCGACTGGCCTCAGCCGGCAAAGGAATGTAGACAGGGGCCTGTAGCTCAGCGATTTGTGCCTTTGCAGCCTCAGCATTGAGTGTGTACTCTTGCGCCTTTTGCTGCGCTTGTTCGTATTGAATGTGCTGTGAATCGACTTTTTTGAGCTGCGTGGCGGCTCGCTCCCATCTACTGGCAATTAGGCCCCAGTCGTCGGGCGATAGTGCCGACTGGCTGAGCGCGTGGGCGCTAGAAGCTAGGTTAATCCCTTCTTGATAAGCTGATGATGAAGCAGAAACGCTAAACACTGGCCGCGTTTCTGTGTCTGATGAGAGAGGCGTTTTATCAGCACTTTCCGTCGAGGTAGCACCTGCTTCAACGGGACCGGTCTCTGTAACCGACAATTCGCGTAAGGGTGCTGACGACGCAGTGGGCGCAGTATTTGCGACAGGCTGACAGGCGTAGCACGCTAATGCGGCAAAACTAGGCAATAATATGAAGCGATAAGAAAAGCGAAACCAGCCCATAGCAGATGTTGTGCGTTGCCGTACTCTTAAGCTGCCCGCTCTAATGGCTTACGGCCTTGGGTCTTATACGGATCTTCGCCTAAGAAACCGCTTTGCGCTTAGTGTTTTTCACTCAGTCGATTCATTCGTCCATTGATCTATCCATCTATTCATCACGAGCCGGTCACTATGTTTGATCCCGCTGCTAAGCCTGCAATCCTTGTACTAGAAGACGGCACCCTCTACAGAGGATGGTCTTTTGGCGCAAGCGGTACCACCATGGGAGAAGTCGTGTTCAATACGGGCATGACGGGCTATCAAGAAGTGCTCACCGACCCTAGCTATTGTGGGCAAATGGTGACTATCACCTACCCTGAGCTGGGCAACACTGGCGTGAACGCTGAGGATGAGGAGTCGGAGCGGCCCTTTGTAAAAGGTGCGATCACCAAAAACATCTGTGAGCAACCTAGCAACTGGCGCTCTACCCAGTCCCTAGGCGACTATCTGAAGTCTCACGATATTCCAGGCATTCACGGCATCGACACCCGTGCGCTCACTCGCAAGCTACGCAGCGCCGGGGCGATGAACGGGGCTATTTCTAGCGATGTGCTCGATCCAGAAGAGCTGCTGAGTCAGCTGAGATCGCTACCTTCCATGGAGGGGCTCAATTTAGTAAAAGAAGTCACCACCGACAAAGTATACGAATGGCAAACCCGCACCGAAGACAGCTGGGCCTTCAGCGCAGCGCCTACTGACTCGCGGGCTACTGCAGTATCATCTGATGCACTGTCATCTGATGGACTGTCAGCGGAGTCACCACCATCATCTGAGCCACTGACGGTTGTCGCTGTAGATTTTGGCATTAAGCGCAACATTCTCAAGCGGCTCGCTAGCTATGGCTGCAAAGTAATAGTGGTCCCCGCCGATACGTCTGCCGAAGATATTTTGAGCTATCAGCCCGACGGTATTTTTCTATCTAACGGCCCCGGCGACCCCGCCGCTGTCACGGGAGCACCCGCCGTCACCAAGACCCTAATCAACAGCAAAATTCCAACTTTTGGCATCTGTATGGGTCATCAGATACTAGGACTTTCACTCGGCGCAGAGACCTTCAAGCTTAAGTTTGGCCACAGGGGCCTCAATCAGCCCTGCGGCATCAGCGAGCAGGTAGAAATCACCAGCCAAAATCATGGGTTTGCGCTAGAAGCTGGCTCTATCGATGATCAGCGAGTCGAGGTCACTCACCTCAACCTCAACGACCAAACCATTGCAGGCATTCGCCACAAGCAGCTGCCGGTGTTCTCAGTGCAGTATCACCCGGAAGCTAGCCCTGGCCCCCACGATGCAGACTATTTGTTTGCCAACTTTGTGCAGGCCATGCGCGATCGGTCTTCCTCTTAGTTACTCTTAGTCTTCCTCTTAGCTGCTCCTACACGTCGCCGCCGCCCCTCATCCTAAGTCCTTATAAAGGGACAGTTTGGGTCTCGCTTGGCTGCGTCAATGCGTTTACCAAAATAATTTGTTTCAATTGACAGATAATGACCGCGATAGGGCATGATATCTATGACCTAAGTCAAAGCAAATAAAGCGACCTGCAATTGCCATTGCGGTTCCTAGTATCTTGCCCTATACTTAATCGTCATATTGTCGTTGAATGCCAGGCATATCAGGAGGATCCTATCGCTGAGTCGCTTACCCTAACCGTTAGTCTAAGAGGCACCCGCGAAGTTAGGGGGAAATGTCAAATCTTTCGCCTCACTGGGCTTTTAGATGCTTTTTCAGAGCCTACTTTCCTCAAGGTTCTCAACAAGTACATCGAAGACGGTCCAACGCATATCATTTTAGATTTATCCACTATTGACTTTGTTGATAGCTCTGGCCTAGGTGCACTCGTTCGATTGGTCAAAAAGGCCAAGGGCGAGAGTGGCAGTGTTCAAGTTGTCAGCAACCCCCGAGTGACTCAAACTGTGAAGTTGGTCCGCTTGGAGCAGTTTTTATCTTTGCAGCCTAGCGTAGATGCTGCACTCGATAATCTGAAGAAATAGTCTATTAGTAAGCGGCCTGTCTACATGTGGGCCGCTTTCGTTTGTCTGTGTAACCATTCAGAGGGCGTAGCAGGCTGTGCCCCTAACCTGACATCTATTGGAAAATTACTGTGGCACTGCCGCCAGATGATCATGTAGATGAAGCGAACAAAAGCGGTACTAGCTTTGAAAAGCTGATCGGGCTGCAAGTGCCAGGGGACATTACTCAAAACCAGTTGAATGCAATGGCACCGCTTTCCTTAGCTTATATAGGGGATGCGGTGTTTGAGCTTTATGTGCGATCGCGTTTACTCATTCCGGCAAAGCGGATTCGCGACTACCACCAGCAGGTTGTGGGCCAAGTCAAGGCTGAGCAGCAGTCTTGCTACGCCGATATCCTGCTACCGCATCTTAACGAAGCCGAACAAAATATTTTACGCCGAGGGCGCAACGCTACCACTGGGCGCAACCGCCGGGCCAAAGGCGCAGATTACCAAAAAGCAACCGGATTAGAAGCCTTGATTGGTTTTTTGTACTTGAGCGATCCGGCCAGGCTAATGACGTTATTAAATCAACTAGAGATTTCTTAGCACTCTGTTAGCACTCTGATTAGTCCTTGCACAGTCAGGTTGACCGATACCTCTTGAGAATGCATCTGGTGTGAGTGCTCCAAGTCACTCTAAACTTGATAGGATATCGACTCGACCAACCAGACTAATCAACCCGAGGAAGCGCTTGTGAGCGGCCCAGATAATTCATCCAACTCTTCAGAGCGCTCCTTTCAGCCGCCTCGCAAAAAGCACTCTGGCCCAAAAAAGGGCGCTTGGAGTAACAGCAGGCCTAAGTCCGGTCGACCGGGTGCGGGTAAGCCCGGTTCTGGTCGGCCAAATGCTCAGTCTGGTGATAAGCCCAAGCTGCGCTCTGGTAATGGCAACGGTAAATATGCAGCACCTAGCAGCGGCGCAAAACGATCAAAATTTAGTTCGTCTGGACGGAAGCCATTTGTAAAAGGTGGTGGTAAGGGTCGGCCTCGCACAGAGCGCGACGAGCGTAGAGGCGATCGCACCTACCGAGGTGAGCGCAATGACAGACATGAGCGCAGCGATCGCCGTTACGAGGCCCCCAAGGAAGACATCAAGCCCGACCTGATCTACGGCCGCCATCCCGTAGAAGCGGCTATCACCGCCGGGCGATCGCTCAATCGCATTTGGGTGATTGCGAAGGTTCACTACGATTCGCAATTTCGACCATTACTCCAAGAAGCTAAAGCCAACGGCGCGGTCATTGATGAGGTCGATAACCTACGGCTCAATCAAATGACGCAAGGGGCCAACCATCAGGGTATTGTCGCGCAAGTCTCGGCCCATGAATACGTCGAGCTAGAAGACATGATTGCGCAGGCAAAGGCAGCAGCTCGCCGTCCAGTGATTGTCGCAGCCGATGGCATCACCGATCCCCACAATCTAGGTGCTATTATTCGCTCCGCCGAGGCGATTGGCGCGCAAGGCATTGTGATTCCTCAGCGACGCGCAGTAGGCGTCACCTCTACGGTGGCCAAAGTTGCCGCAGGGGCGCTAGAAAATCTACCTATCACGAGAGTCGTCAACCTGGGCCGGGCTCTAGAATATATGAAAAACCAGGGCTTTTGGGTTTATGGACTAGCCGCCGAAGCCTCTCAGCCGATGCACACCACAGACTTTTCGGAGCCGGTTGTTCTGGTGGTGGGCTCGGAAGGCAGCGGCCTGAGTCTTTCGGTACAAACCCTTTGCGATGTGCTCGTCTCGATTGAGCTTGGGGGTAAAACGCCTAGCCTCAACGCTTCTGTAGCTACTGGCATGGCCCTGTACGAGATCTATCGGCAGGCTTGGGTAAAGAAACTACCCGCACTGACCATCGATGAGAAAAAACAATGAGAAAAAGACGTGGAGCTACCTGCAGGTAGTTCGACAGCCGGTAAAGGCGTGCCACCTGCCAAGACATAATTTTAGTTTTTCACTGATGAGAGTATTTGTGTAAACAAAGATACCGATTCGGCTGAGATAAACCTTTAACATTTTGTTTATACTCTCGTTTTTGACGCTTGTTTTTGTAGGGCCTTAAGGACAGATGGCCGGTTTTGTCTGGGTCTTTTCCCCGAAAGCGAGCGTTCTGATTCATACGAGACTATGCCCATGACTCATGAGCTGTTTTACAATAGGATGACGGTTTACGAATGAGTGCGCCCTCAGCTGCCAGAGAAGTGGCCTAAGAAGCGACCGCAAAACGGTTGTCGGCTTTTTTCTTCTATGCAGCCACTAGCGCCGTTCGTACGTTTAATGACTTTGCTTTTTACGATTGGCCCGGTCTTTTGAGCGTGTAGAACCCCATTATTTCTGCGCCATCTATTTAAGGGCCTTCGGCCACGCTTCCTGCATATTCATGTGTAGGAATACGTTCTCACAGCTGAAATCGTTAGCAAGTTGCCCGCAATCAATCTAAGAATCTGCTCGTTAATACTCAATAAATCTATTTGCCAACACTGTAATGAAAAACTTTTTTAGTGGTCTGTTTGGTTTTTTCTCCAACCATTGGTGGGTGAAAATTACGACGTCAGAACCTAACTGCGTTTATTATTTTGGGCCGTTCGATGACGAACTTGAGGCCACACAGGCCAAGCCTGGTTTTGTGGAAGATCTTCAGCAGGAAGGTGCACTGCAAATTCAAACTAGTCTGCAAAGCATGCGAGAGCCCCAAGAACTCACCATTGAACTTGATACGTCTGCGCAGCCAACTGCCATGCTGTCGGTAGGGTAGGGCTTTACACGCTGTGCTCTCCCTTTCCTTAGTGAGTCTGTCAGCAGGCAATAGAAAGATTGAGGGGAGAGCCAGAAGAGAGAGAGGAAGATCAAGGACGCTGTGCGCCACTCGGTCTTCTTCTACACGGCCTCTAGGAAAGTAGCGCTGACTTCTTTACTTGCGTAAGTTGTTACTATGACTTTGTTACTACGGCTCAATGCAATGATGCACTCCCAGCAGCATTGAGTTCATTGGACAGTCGTAAAGTTGACTCAGCCTACACATCCCACCGAAACGCTTCAGGCGGAAACCATCGCCGCGATCGCAACTGCTATCGTCCCTCAGCAGGGCAGCGTTGGGATTGTGCGACTTTCAGGGATAGATGCGATCGCAATCGCCCAACAGCTATTTCACGCGCCTGGCAACCAACCCTGGGAAAGCCACCGCATTCTTTACGGTCACGTCCAATCTCCACAGGACAACGCCCCCATTGACGAAGCTCTACTGCTGCTGATGAAATCCCCCCGGTCCTACACCCGCGAAGACGTGGTGGAGTTCCACTGTCACGGCGGCATCATGGCCGTTCAGCAAGTGCTTCAGCGCTGCATCCAGCAAGGGGCCCGCCTCGCACAGCCAGGCGAATTTACCCTTCGCGCTTTTCTCAACGGCAGGCTAGACCTGACCCAGGCGGAAGGCATTGCTGACCTTGTCGGCGCTCAATCCCCGCAAGCAGCCCAAAGTGCACTGATGGGCATTCGAGGCAAGCTCGCCACCGCTATTCGGCAGCTTCGCAGTCAGTGCCTAGACGTACTCGCCGAAGTCGAAGCGCGAGTAGACTTTGCCGATGACCTACCGCCAATAGATGAACAGACTGTGCAGTCTCAGCTGCAAACCATTCATCACAGCATCACCCAAATTTTGGCAACCGCTCGCCAAGGTGAACTGCTGCGAACCGGGCTCAAAGTCGCTATTATCGGCCAGCCCAATGTGGGAAAGTCCAGCCTATTGAATGCGTGGAGTCAGAGCGATCGCGCCATCGTCACCAGCCTCCCCGGCACCACCCGTGACGTCGTCGAATCTCAGCTCATCGTCGGCGGCATCCCCATCCAAGTACTCGACACTGCCGGCATTCGCGACGCGACTAACGAAGTCGAAAAAATTGGGATTGAGCGATCGCTCAACGCCGCAAAAGAAGCCGACCTAGTCCTACTCACAATCGATGCCACCATCGGCTGGACCGAAGCCGAACAGATGCTCTATGAACAAATTGAAGCCAAACCACACATCTTTGTAGTTAACAAAAACGATCTAGTTCCAGCCGGACAACGACTACACTCAGCCCTTGGTGACGAAGACCCCCAGTGGCTGAGCGTAGTCGCTGACGAAGTCTCTGCGCAGCAGATAGCCAACACCCCGACGGTATACACCACCGCCGCCCAAGGTCTCGGCATCCTCGATCTCGAAGCCGCCATCCTCACCGCCGCCCAAGCAGGCAATCTCACTGCTGCCAACACCGACATCGCCATCAACCAGCGTCAAGCTGCTGCTCTGCTGCGGGCCGAAACAGCCCTTAGCGAAGTTCAGGCAACCATCGTAAACGAGCTTCCCCTCGATTTTTGGACCATTGACCTACGAGCAGCCATCCGTGCGCTCGGCGAAGTCACAGGCGAAGAAATGACCGAATCTATGCTCGACGAAATCTTCAGCCGCTTTTGTATCGGTAAATAGGCTTTCAAGTTGTTCTCAAGCCAACGCATCCACTAGCCTCTCGCGGTAAACTATGATTGCTGCTTAGGAATGTGCAGATGACCGCGCTAACGCTGCAACTTACAGACGCCACAAAGCTCTCAGACGATGATTTTTTTGAGCTGTGCCGGGCCAACGCCGATTTAAGAATTGAGCGAAATGCGAATGGAGAACTTATACTAATGCCTCCTACAGGTGGAGAAACCGGACGAAGGAACGCTAGCATCACTATCCAGCTGGGTATCTGGAATGAGCGAGTAAACCTAGGAGAAGTATTCGATTCTTCCACCGCGTTCAAACTGCCTAGCGGTGCTGACCGAGCACCCGATCTCTCTTGGGTTATCTCAGAAAGGTGGAACGCGTTAACCTCTGAGCAAAAGGAAAAATTTCCACCCATTGCCCCTGATTTTGTAGTTGAGCTCCGTTCTAGTAGCGATAGCCTAAAACCGCTACAAGAAAAGATGCAAGAGTATATGAATAACGGCGTTCGCTTGGGCTGGCTCATTAACCGCAAAGACAAACAGGTTGAAATTTACAGACCCGAAAATCCAGTAGAAGTTTTATCTAACCCTTCAAAGCTCTCTGGCGAGTCTGTTCTTCCAGGATTTGAACTCAAGCTAGAAGGTATTCTCTAAGTCTTTTTATGCTACGCCTCAAAGAACTCAAGCTACCTCTAGATCACACTGAAAAAGATCTGCGCTCAGCCATTCTACAAAAGCTCAAGATCTCCGAATCAGATCTCATAAATTATTCTGTTTTTAAGCGTAGCTACGACGCGCGAAAAAAGAACAACATTTCACTGGTGTACGCGCTCGATGTAGAAACGCCCAAACAAAAGCAGCTGTTGAAACAGTTCAAAAAGAATGGACGTATTTCACCCACACCCAATATGGGCTACCGCTATGTCGCTCAAGCACCTGAAGCGCTAAGCACCAGGCCCATCGTGATTGGAGTCGGGCCCTGTGGCATGTTTTCTGCATTGCTGCTAGCGCAGATGGGGTTCAAGCCGATTGTGCTGGAGCGGGGAAAGGCCGTACATGAGCGATCGCAAGACACCTTCGGCTTCTGGAGCAAGCGCAAGTTCAACCCCGAATCAAATGCGCAGTTTGGCGAAGGCGGGGCAGGAACCTTCTCCGATGGCAAACTCTACAGCCGCATTAAAGACAATGCCCACCACGGGCGCAAAGTATTACAAGAGCTGGTAAACGCAGGCGCAGTCCCCGAAATTCTGTACATTAGCAAACCGCATATCGGCACCTACCGCCTGGTCAAAATCGTTGAAAACATTCGTAATCAGGTGATCGCTCTCGGCGGAGAAATTCGCTTTCAAAACAAAGTAGATACCGTCGAAATAGAGACCAACAGAGAGCAACGACAGGTCAGAGGTGTAACGTTAGAAAATGGCGAATTTATTGCGAGCAACCACGTTGTTCTTTCGGTAGGGCATAGCGCTCGCGACACCTTCGAGATGATTCACCGACAGGGCGTCTACATTGAGCCAAAACCCTTCTCTGTTGGCTTCCGGATTGAGCACCCACAGCCTTTAATTGACGAGCGGCGCTATGGAGAAAACGCTGGCCATCCTATCCTGGGTGCGGCTGACTATAAGCTGGTTCACCACTGCACCGAGGGCATCGCAGCAGGTCGCAGCGTCTACAGCTTCTGCATGTGTCCTGGTGGACAAGTCGTAGCGGCTACGTCCGAGCCTGGCAGAGTCGTCACCAACGGCATGAGCCAATACGAACGTAGCGGCAAAAACGCCAACAGCGGCATTGTTGTCGGGATTACGCCCGAAGTTGACTATCCAGACGATCCGCTCGGCGGGATGAAGCTTCAGCGAAAGCTAGAGACTAAGGCCTTCGAGCTGGGCGGTGGTACCTACGAAGCACCAGGGCAGCTCGTCGGTGACTTTTTGGCAGGCGTGCCTTCTACTGAATTTGGGCAAGTGAAGCCGACTTATCGACCCGGTGTGCATTTGTGTGATTTGGCCGAGAGTTTGCCGAGGTATGCGATCGCAGCTATCCGCGAAGCCATCCCCGCCTTCGACCAAAAGATCAAAGGATTCGCCATGTCCGACGCCGTGCTCACTGGCGTTGAAACTCGCACCTCCTCCCCCATTCGCATCAAGCGCAACGAACACTTCCAAAGCTTAAACACATCTGGCCTTTACCCTGCCGGAGAAGGCGCAGGCTACGCAGGCGGGATTCTCTCCGCCGCTGTAGATGGCATCAAAGTCGCTGAGGCAGTAGCTTTGAGCATGGTGACAGTAGCAGCCTCGTAGGGCATCTTTGCAGAATGTTGCCGGAAGGCAGCTTTACCAAAGAAAGAACAAAACGTTCCACTTTGTTTAGATACGTATAAACCCTGAGAGAAATAGCTTAATTTATACAAAATAAAGTCATGATGAGTACTAAGTACATTCTCTGACTCACATGCTCTTCACCAAATTACAGGGCAAACACAAAGCCGCCGACAAGGCTTCGCATAAGGCACCTCTTAAAACATCACAACAGTGGAACAGAAAAGTGGTTGCGGCCTTCCTACTATCAGGACTGGCTTTAGGCAATACGTTCAGCCTAAGCAATGAACACATCACACCAGCGGCTAAAGCGAGTACGTATGGCGTCTCCAATCGGATCAATCAGCTCAAAGCCACTCCTGACAGCCGTTGGATTGAAGTTCAGCTAGAAGAACAACAAATCTTGGTATGGGAAGGTAACAAGATTGTCTATAGCTCTGTAATGTCGTCAGGCACCGCTGATAGACCCACACAAGAAGGCACGTTCGAGATTCAAAGCATGCACATCAGTGCGCGCATGCGAGGCACTGACTACGACGTACCAGATGTACCTTACACCATGTACTACTCAGGCCACTATGCACTGCACGGAGCCTACTGGCATAGCAACTTTGGTACGCCAGTAAGCCGCGGATGCATCAATCTCCCTATCGTCGCTGCAAATTGGATATTTAGCTGGGCCCACGTAGGTACCACTGTCGTCGTTCACTAAATCTAGTTCACGAAACCTGAATATACGGGTCTTAGCTAGCCGTCACACACCTTCAGCAAAAATACATCAACAGAAGTTGCATCATCATCACAACTTCTGTTGATGTATTTTGTTTTAGACATCTGTCTCCAGCCAAAGAGTCAATGCTGGCAAAGGTTTCAGAGACAAAAACAAAGTTGGCTACCGTCAAAAGCGAAACATCAAACAAATTGAATGATGCTGACTCATATTGACTTTTTTTGGGCTAAATAGAATAGCAATGACTCACATATCTCTCGAAAAGAGCATCCCTTAATCTCTTAAAAGAGAATCTTGTGAAATAACAGCATTCTCTCCATCTTTGTTAGATAGAAACTTTAATAACTATGTTTTCTCCTAGACGCTACTTCGAAGTATTTGCCACCACGATGCTGCTGCTAGTGGGATTACCTCAGTTCGTTGCACCCATGCTGAAATGGCAGTCAATGCCAGGGGCAGCGCATGCACAGTCGATGTCAATGGTCCGCCTGAGCCGACAAGTTAGCTACAACAATGCTGGCAGCGCCGATACCTTTCAAGATGATCAGCTCGGCTACAGCCTGACATTGGAGAACCACGATGGGGTGGCGCTAACAGGAACGCCACTATACCTAGACGGGCAACCTGTAGAACGCGTCATGGTCGCGTCTGTTATTCCGGCAGGTACTTATCTATCGGGCATGCCCTATGCACCTGCGGGCTGGCAGACCATTTACAGCACAGACGATCGGCAGCAAACGGGCCGTCGCAATAACGATACTCGAATCAGCTGGACAAGCAGCCGCCCCGCCTCACAAAGCGTTCGCCGGATTGCCTTCGTTAAAACGGGCGCGCTAGAAGCCTACGAAATTGTAGACGGCCTCAGCTTTGGCCTATCACTAGATGACACACCGGTCTACGCGCCCGGCATTCGCAACGCGGTAGAGTTCTATGCCAATATTCAGGGCACACCAACGCTAATAGCGGCAGATGAAAACTTTTATACCGACATTGACGGGATTGAAATCGCTCGTGTCAACGCTGGAAAACCCACCGACGAACCTGCACCACTCGCTGTACTAGAACCCGCACCACTCGACCCGATTGACCTGATCGAAGCGCCTGTCGAGCCGGTGAGTCCACCGGTTGAGCTACCTGAGCCAGTTGTTCCTGAGCCCGTAGTTCCTGAGCCTGTGGTTCCTGAGCCTGAGGTTCCTGAGCCAGTAGTTCCTGAGCCGATTGCACAGGGGAATGAGTCTGGCGGCATGTGCACATTCGAGCCGGTTACGAGTCTATATTCGGTCGGCATTGAGTCTGGAGTGGGCAGCACGCCAGCGTCTCCGCAGCTGGGCGGGTTTTTCCCGCTGGCGCAAGTGCCTGGGAAGAACTTGACTTACCTCAATGCGGTAGGCCGCTTGGATGACTTTAGCGATCCGGGTGCCAATGTGGTGGTGGGCCATCGTTTTTACAATGGAGCGGGCGATCGCATTCACGGCGGCTACATTGCCTACGACCTAGGCAACACCGGAGACTCAACCTTCAACCAAGTGGGCATTGGCGCAGAGACCCTAGGAGAAGTCTGGGATGGCCGAGTCAACGCCTACATCCCCCTAGAAGATCGCCAAGAAGTAGAATCGGACAATCCAGCTGAGATCGCTTACGAAAATCCCCTCACCACTGTGGAAGCGGAAGTCGGAGCCAAACTCTACAGCTTTAACAATGGTGGCGAAGTTCGCGCTTATGCGGGGCCTTACTACTACACAGAAACCGGCACCATCGGCGGCAGAGTTGGCCTCAGCGTTGAACCTATCGATGGTGTCACCGTCGGCGCTAGCGTTCAGTCCGACGACGTCTTCGATACGCAAGTAGGTTTTAGCCTGAACTATCAATTCGGCGGAAGGCGCTCTACAAACCAAACCATTATCGAAGGCCGTGATGTGGTGGCGCTTGACAACGGCAATACAGCATGTGGTCGCCTGAACCGTATTGATACTCCCATCCGCCGGACCACGCCTGTGCGCGTAGAAACGCAAACAGAAGAAGCACCCCTTACCCTCATCACCTCTGATAGAACCCTCAAGGAAAATATTACATTCCTAGAAGAAACAGCCGTTGGCCATAGACTCTACGCCTTCGACTACATCGAAAGTTCCGCTCTGCCCACAGGCCGGTTTGTCGGTGTCATGGCTCAGGACTTGCTGCAAAACTATCCAGAAGCTGTGTTCGTCACAGCCGATGGCACCTACGCTGTCAACTACACAGCACTTGGACTAAAGATGTCGACTTACAGAGAATGGCAGCAGCAAGGCATGAACGCAGTACTAGCTGAATAGGCAAACCCTGAATAGGCAAACCTTGTTGTGCCCACGCAGGATACTTTTCCAGGTATCTACAGCGCCTCTGTTACTCAAGTTCACATTACTCAAGTTCACAAAGAAAAACTTTAAAAGAAAAAAGGAGAGCCTCGAAATCAGTTCGGCGGCTCTCCCTACCATCAGGGTGCATCTACATGCATACATTATGGCATATAGGGGTGGGGGGCGAAACCCCCTTCTTGTTCGGATTATAGAACGATTTCGTCTGTATTCTAGAACTGGAGCGCTTTCTAGGCATATTTCGCAGGATAGCCGCCCAATTTTACACTAAGTATTAGCCTTTGAGCTTTTTTCCTAGCAATTGATTCGTGAGCTTAGGATCGGCCCTGCCGCCTGTGCGCTTCATCACCTGACCGACAAAGAAGCCTTTCAGCTTTGTCTTACCCGCTCGGAACTTGGCGAGCTCATCAGGATGCGCAGCTAAGACCTCGTCAATCATCGATTCGATCTCAGCGGGGTCAGAAATCTGGCTAAGTCCTTCTTTCTCCACAATTTCTTTGGGTGATCCGCCATTTTTTAGTAGTTTCGGCAAAATATCTTTGCCGATTTTATTGCTGATGGTGCCGTCCTCAATCAGCTTCACCATTTCAGCCAAGGCTTCAGGGGTTAGCTTAATCTCGGTGATGCTTAGCTTTTCAGCATTAAGGTACCCAGCAATGTCGCTCATAATCCAGTTGGCAACAAGTTTGCTAGATGCGCCGGTTGCGATCGCACGCTCAAAAAACTCCGCCACCGCCCGGTCATCAATCATCACCATCGTGTCGTAAGCCGACAGCCCAATATCTTCCTGATAGCGCTTCCGCTTCTCGGCAGGCAGCTCCGGTAGCTCACCTTTCCAGCTATTAAGCTGATCGACAGACACTTCAATCGGCGGCAGATCTGGCTCGGGGAAATAGCGATAGTCGCTAGAGCCTTCCTTCATCCGCATACTCTTCGTGCGCTGCGGCCCTTCTTCCCACAGGCGAGTTTCCTGATAGATTGGCTCACCGGCTTCTACAGCTGCAATTTGGCGATCTATTTCGTAGTCAATAGCTTTTGCGATCGCGCTAAAGCTATTCATGTTCTTAATCTCAACCTTTGTACCAAACGCCTCCCGGCCCACCGGTCGTACCGAGATATTCACGTCGCAGCGCAGCGACCCTTCCTGCATATTGCCATCGCCCACCCCCAGGTAGCGAATAATGCGGCGAATTTCCTCCGCGTAGGCCGCCGCCTCTTCGCCCGAGCGAATATCCGGCTCAGACACAATCTCGACCAGCGGCACACCCGCTCGGTTGTAGTCCACCAGCGAGTAGGAAGCTGCTGCCAGATCACCACCGCCACCGTGCACTAGCTTGCCTGCGTCTTCCTCCATATGTAAGCGTGTTACCCCAATCCGCTTACGCACCGGCTCACCGTCTTTGATAATTTCGATTTCGAGCCAGCCATGCTCCGCGATTGGCAAATCAAACTGAGAGATCTGATAGTTCTTTGGCAGGTCAGGATAGAAGTACTGCTTACGGTCAAACTTACTGTAGGGGGCAATTTGACAGTTCAGCGCTAGCCCTGCTTTCACCGCATATTCCAACACCTTTTCATTTAGCACTGGCAATACACCGGGTAAGCCCATCGTTACCGGGTCTACGTGGGTATTGGGGTCAGCGCCAAAAGCAGCGGAGCTAGTGGAGAAGATTTTGGTATCTGTACTCAGCTGACAGTGGGTTTCTAGACCAATAACGGCTTCATACTTGTTTCCCAGAGGTGTCTTTGCGGGCGTGGCAGCAGTCATAAATGCTTCGACCTAGTGAATGAATGGTTTTTACAGCGTGGTTATTACAGGGCAATTGTATCGCTAACATCAGCGTTTAGAGAGGGCAAAGCGGCACGCTAGCTGACGGATACCAAGAAATCGCAGAAGTCGTTTAGTTGCTGAGTCACTCTTCTATGGCAGTCTTCTAACTGCTGAAAGTTAGCAGCAATCCTTTCTGGGTCAAGACGGTAAGTATAGTTACTGCGAATCACGTGTCGAAAAGACAAGTATTCATCGAGACATAAACGTGTTTTTTCATCAATGACAGGTGGGCGGGCACCTAGCACATCCAGCATCACTTGATCTAGTAAATCCTTGTGCCATTGTCCCGTTTTGGGACTCATCAATCCTCCATCGACAGTATCTACAATTATCTTAAATATCTTCTCTAGGCCTGTGTAATAGCCATGCATACTCAACCCGACTGCGGTCCAGTAAACGGCTTGTTTCGTTTCTTCAGCTAACCCAGCCTGTTCTTTAGCATAGTTGTATTCCTGCTCAACGTCAGACAGCGTTCGGCGAATTCTACTAATCAAGGCGGCGTACTTTGACACTGGGGAACCTTCAAGAATATATTCGTCGCTTTGCGGAATTTTATCGCCTAGCGTTAACCCTTCCCTAAGCACGTAAGATTCAAGGCTGGGCGGCGCTTCTTCGATCCGAACAAGGTCAACGCCAAAAGAGCCTGAATGTCGCATCAGCTCAGTGAGTGCGCTTATATAATCCCCACACGGTAAATCCCATACGGCTAGGTCAACATCTGACTCCATATGAATGTTATTCACGGAGAGCATAGAGCCAAACAGGGCTACTTTTGTTACACCAAAGTCTTTTTTAAGGATGTCGGAAAGCGCTTTGGCGGTCTTGAGTCCGTCTTCATGACGCTGTTTTAGGCGCGATCGCTTCTCCGCCTTACGCTGCTGCCAATGCGCCACATAAGCCTGATACTTTTCTGGGACGGTTGCCGAAGTCTGTAAGCTACTCATACCGTGAAGTATATCAACCAAACCAAAAGGATGAGATCACAAATCACACTTGCTAAAGCGAAGTCGTTATGAGTATACTTAAGAAGTTCTAAATAAAGGGAATGAGTTTCGCGACAAATCTAACCAAGGGTTAATGTGCATCTGCATTGCATGATTTAACCTTTACGATGATTATGCGATCTTCCTATTGGAAGGGCTTCGCCATCGCACTTTACCCTTCGGAGGCTACTATGGTTGCAACCACGTCTAAATCTGCGTTCTACCCTACTCGCATCGATCTCCCGCTCGACACTCGTAAATCTGTTGTAGATATGTTGAACGGCACGCTAGCCGCCACCACTGACCTACGTACACAAACCAAGCAAGCCCACTGGAACGTAAAGGGCAAAGACTTCTATCAGCTACACCTTCTCTTCGACGAGATGGCAGGCGAACTAGAAGAGTTTGCTGATATGGTTGCTGAGCGCGTGACAGCGCTTGCAGGCACAGCAATGGGCACAGTGCGTATGGCTGCTAGCAATTCCATCTTACCCGAGTACGACTTCGACGCCGTCGGTGGCATGGAGCACGTGGCCGCACTAGCCGATCGCTACGCCGCGTACGCCAAGCACCTACGCGAAGGCATCGCGAGTGCAGATGACCTCGGCGACATGGACACTAGCGACCTATACACAGAAATCTCTCGAACCATCGACAAGCGTCTCTGGTTCTTGGAAGCTCACTTGGTCGGTTAATAGCTGACCGACTGACACCACAAAAATTGACAAAAAAAAGGATGCTTTCACGTGAGAGCATCCTTTTTTTTGTCGTTATGCGAACCAAACTTACTAGCTCAGACGGTAGCGGATGGAATAGACCATGCCTGCATCGAATATTGCGTGTAGAACAACTACAGACCAAAAGTCTTGATAGCCAAAGTAGAGCCAACCCCATATTGAGCTGACGGCGACTAATCCAATAATCCAAATTCTACGGATGTTTTTAACTGCGGGGCTTTTATCCAGGTGAGGGGGCAGAATTTTGAGCCAAAAGAGGGCGTGGATTGCGCCGGAGTAAGCAAAGAAGGTAACGGTGCCTGCGAGGAATAGCCACAGTGGTTGAGTGGTGAAGGGAGCGGCTAGGGCTGTCCCGAGCTTAAAGCTAGCGAGGAATAAAATGGTTTCACAGAGACCGTTTAGAAGGGGAAAGGCGACGAGTGTGGGCAAGTGGAGCGATCGTCCGCCTCCCATCGAAACCCGGTCGTAGGCCACCATCGTTACCAGTGTCGCGAGCAATCCAACCCCAATAGAAATCACATGCCCAGTGCTAAAGCCAGTCGCAACCTGTGCAATATCTGCACGAAGGGCAAAGAGACCTACTACCAAACCTATCACCCAGTAAATGATCAGCGGCTTGAGTGATGACTGTGAGGAACTCAGGCGAGACGCAATAGAAGAAGGTGCCATAGGCCGTAATCACTTGTGTGCTTCGAGTTGTACGACCAGTCTCGACTGGCCGCACCGTCTATACGATACTCAAAGCTATCTATTGCTGCCTGGCATCTGCGATATTCGTCACAAATATCAGCAAACGCGGATGTGTTTTTCTATGCAGACCGTTCGTCTGCCTTGTAAGGAAACTGTCTATTCAGAAAACTGTTTATGTATCAGCAGCAGGCGTATCGTCAACAGGAACGTTATTAGTCGGCGCGTCGTTGCTGGGCAACAGTAATTCTTCAATGGAGCCGTTGTCTTCTAGCTCTCGAATGATGGTGGGTGCTTGAGTGTCTGGTTCACTGAAGATAGCTTGCAAGCTCTCTTCTAACGTTCGAGCCATTACGATCTTGTTTTTGTAGGCCACGATTACCCGCGCCAAAATAGGTAGCTCGTTTGTTTCTGCCTCTAGATATAAGGGCTCAACGTATAGCAAAGATTGTTCAATCGGAATGACCAACAGATTTCCTTGGTTGGCGCGTGATCCCTGTGTGTTCCAAAGAGAGATTCGCTGAGAAATGTCGGGCTCTTGATTGATTCGCGCCTCTATTTGCTCTGGGCCAAAGACTAGCTCTTGCTTGGGGAATTGATACAGCAGCTGACGCCCATACTGTTCTCCGTCTGAGCGCGCCGCTAGCCAGGCGACAAGGTTGTTTCTTCTCGCTGGCGTAAAAGGCCGCAGTAGAACAAATTCGCTATCGTCTTCTCCGGGCAATTCCATAATCAAGTAGTAAGGCTCTACCACTTGCTCTTCATTGGCGTAGATTTCGTTGGTGGCGCGCCATTGGTCTTCCCGGTTGTAGATGACCTGTGGGTCGGTCATGTGGTAGGCCAGAAGCTGATCGGACTGGATGGCAGAGAAGTCTTGTGGGTAGCGGATGTGGGCTCGGAGCGCTTCGGGCATGGCCGAGAGCGGCTCAAACATGTCTGGGAAAGTTTCGCTCCAGGTACGGATGATGGGGTCGCGATCATCGGCGACGTAAAAGTGAACAGAACCGTTGTAGGCGTCGACGACTGTTTTTACAGAATTGCGAATGTAGTTGAAGGGATTGGTGCCGGGGTCAGAATAGGGGTAGCGATCGCTCGTCGTATAGGCATCAATCATCCAGTACATGTAGTTGGTGCCAGACTCCTCACCGACAGGAGAAAAGTCACTGCCTGCATCTGCCACTACTAAATATGGGTCGCCATCAAACTGTAGGAAGGGAGCCACACGGCGTACGCGGTCCTTGATATTGCGACGAAACATTAGCTTTGTTTCGGGCGTAAAGTTGTCTGTGAGCAGCATCTTCCAGTCGCCGAGATGCTTGGCAAACAGCAGCCGACGCTGAAGAGAGCCAATATTAATACCGCCGCGCCCGTCGTAGCGGTTATAGGCATTCTCACCCTCATCTTCATTGGCACTGGGGTAGTCAAGTTCAGGTGAGCGAGCCCCCGTCATCACGTAGGTATCGGTCAGCTCGCCGTAGTAAATTCGAGGCTTGCCTACCGGAATAGAGCGCTCTATCACAGGTGAGCTTGGCGTATGCGCAATGTCTTTAATGAAGTATTCAGGCAGTCCACTGGGGCCCGCTGTATTCACCGGGCTCATGGTAAAGCCATAGCCATGAGTGTAGATCAAGTGCTCATTTACCCAGGTTTTGGCAACGTCTGGCACCAGCGTGTAGTCCAGCTCACGCGCTGAGATTAAGACCTGCCGGCGATTAACAGATTGACTGCCATCTTCGTTGTTCTCAGCGAGGCTATATCTATCGACATCTGCATCAAAGAATTCGTAGTAGGGACGAATCTGCTGAAGCTGGCGGTTTGAAACCAGCAGCGGACGCGTGTCCCACAGGCGAATGTTGCTAATCGTCAGCTCGTTCTCTTCTAGATTTTGTGTGGTTAGCGTACCTTGCGGATTGAATTGCTTGGTTTCAATTTGGTCTAGGTCGAAAGCGTTGCGGGTGAAGTCGATGGTGCGGGTGAGGTAGGGCAGCTCCCTTTGTAGCTCGTTTGGCTGGACGGCGAGGCGCTGTACCAGCCAAGGAGCGAGGGTATTACCGATAAGGGCAAAGAGAAGGTAGAGGGCGATCGCACCCACAACAGGCCGCGCCGCCAGCACGTTACCGCCTAACCGCCGATTAGTCGATCGCCTGCCTAACGCCCGCCACAGCAGCGTAAGCGATAGTCCTAATGAAATGTAGCTCAGCGCAATATTGACAGGGAGATCGACAAAAGTATCGGTAAAACTCGCACCATAGCTAACGCCCTGTTTTGAGTAGAGCAGTTCGTACCGGCCCAGCCAATGAGTGAGCGCGGTGACAGCCAGTAGACCGGAAGCAAGCGCACTCAAATGTCGCTGCTGTCCTGATGAAAATCCGGCAAACCGTCCCTGGCTCAGCGTATTGCCCGCCAGCAAATACTCCAGCGTCACCGCTGTGAGCACAAATAGCAAAAGCCCCGCCAGCCAAAACTCCACCAGCTCCAGCAGGGGCAGTCGAAAAATATAAAAGCTTAAATCTCGCCCAAATACCGGGTCTATTTGAGCGAATGGCGTTGGGTTCAGTGCGGGCAACACCCGAGACCATTCTTCTGTAAGGATAATGCCGAGACTGGCGCTGAGAATTATCGCGCTCAATCGTAGGATGGGCATCGTGGCAATAATGAGTGCGATCGCGCCACCAGCCACCAGCCCTAACCATATCGGAATCGCAGCGAATCGCTCCCCAAAGACCGCACCTAGCCAGGGCGGAGCCGTCACTAATCGCTGAAATAGCGCCCAATTCGCCTTAAAGCTTAGGCCTATTGGGGTAGGAATGGGGGCTCTGATCATTTGCAGCTCAGTGACAGCGAGCTGAATGTGATGGAACAGTCCAGCGCCAATGACCGCGCCGATTAGCAACAGAACAGGCAAAAGCGATTTAAGCCCTAAGCCTACGCTGAGGTTTGCTTGGTTTGGCAAAATGCAGTTGCGGTTGAACTGGAGGCGCTTGGCGACGTTGAAGTTGAAAAAGGTGAAGCCGAGGCTAGCAAGAAAGGTAACGAGGCCTAGGATGATTTGGGCGCGCGATCGCAGCACAAACTCACTCAAAAAACCCAGTTCTTCAAACCACAGGCCTTCTGCCCAATAGTAGGTAATGATATATGCGATCGCCGCTAGCAGCAGCGCACCCACGCCTATTACTGGGCTCAGCCAATTGAACGCCCGACGCTTTCTCATTCGTCCAGCGCTTAGTTCATCTACACCTGGCGCATACCTATCCGAGGCTCGTGCCATTGCCTACCGACTCCATCAATCTACTGGGATAAAGGTCTACTAGTATGTACAACATTCAGTGTATGCGGCGTTAAGGAAGTCCCTGGTCTTTAAAGTGTGTGTTCCCCTGGCATCAGAATTAGTGGCCCCAAAAATCAATCGCCCGATAGCCTAGCTCCGCCATCATATTTCGCAATAGCGGAATACTCAGCCCCACCACATTAGTGTGGCAACCCTCAATCTTCTCCACAAACATACTCCCCTTACCATCGGTTGCAAACGCGCCCGCGCAGTGCATCGGCTCACCCGTATCGATGTAGGCCTCAATCTCCTCGTCGGTAATCTTCGCAAAAAATACCCTCGTCATTCGGTAACGCACTAGCGGCTCCTTACCCGGTGCTAGCAGCGCATAACCCGTCAGTAGCTCACCAGAACCACCCCGCATCGCTCGCCAGCGATCAATCGCCTCCTGCCGGCTCTCCGGCTTACCATAGATCACATTATCAATCGACAGCACTGAATCGCAGCCCAAAATCAGCGCACTGCTAAACTGCGGCGCGACATCTTGCGCCTTACCCAGCGCCAACACCTGCACCAGCTCACGCGGATCGCTCATCACCACCGCGTCTTCATCAAAATTGCTAGGACAAACAAAAGGCTGAATCCCAGCATCTAACAGCAGATTTCGACGAGCAACAGAAGCAGACGCTAGCACGAATTGAATATCGGCCATAGGGAGGAGTCGGGGATGTATGTGAGAAAACCAGCGTAACAAGAAACCAACGTAAAAAGGCGCACCCTTGTCGATAGAGTGCGCCTTTTTACAGTCGATGCTTTGAGCCGTGTGCTGCGAATTGAAGGTGTGGAACCTTAGTAAACAGAGAAAGACGCCACCGTCTGTTTCATAGCGTCTTTCATATTCTCCCAACGATTCTCTGGGAGAGAAGCACTGAACGTGTACAGCTGACCACGCCTCACAATCACACTCGCCAAATCGTGGCGAACCCGACCAGAGGGCAAATTAGCAACGTATTCCAAGATGTAGTAGAGCTTGTCACCCGCCTCAAACGACTGCGCACTCAATAGCTCTACATTGCGGTCATCCGGGGCAAGGGAGGTGATGCTCTTGGAGAGCTTGTAGCCGACTTCAGTAGGTGTGCCCAAGTCTGGCAAGGTTTTGCCACCCGAAACAGGGCTGACGACAACACTCACGTTTTCGTCGTTATTGATGATGTCGTGAAACACGGTGTCTGGTCCGCCTTCTACTTGAGCTGGCACCCAGCCAGTGGGGTACTTAAACTCGTAGCCTTCGTAGCTGTCGTTGTAAGATTGCAGGCTCACTCCTGAGGAGCAGCTTTGCAAGCCCAAGGCAAGCACAAGCACAAACATTACGGCTAGCCGCTTCAGCATCTTAAAGGTGTCTTTCATAGGTTTTGCGTTCTTGATCCACTGGGCCATTCAACTGAGCCTTTCAACTGGGCTACTTAATTGTGCCATGACAAGGGAGAAGCGCAAAAGTGGTTAGGCATTAACGGCTCAAGGCGTGGATAGGTAGCGGGTGGCGATGTGAGTGAGTGCAAGGGTTTTGACATAGGGCGATCGCATCCGCTCAGCCATACTCACTGCCCCCGGAAAATACCTTTCATTCACCAGTGATAACACCCGCTGCATTAGCAAACTATCCGGGACGGGCAAGGCTGAGTCGGCCTCAAGAAAAGCGATCGCCTCTTTTGCTGTCAGCAAATCAAGCACCGCCGCATAGCGCAGCCAGTCACTTTCAATGGTTTTGGCGAGTTCTATGCCAATGGCACTGACCTCTTCAGTCGAGAGCATATCGTAGGAAATAGAAGATAATCCTGGACGATAGAGATTCAACACCCACTCTACCCGCGAAATCCGTTCTTCTTGAACAGAAAAGATCTCCGTCCCCCAAAGGCCGCGGCCACCCGCTGCCGCTTCTGCTGCCAAATCAACGCTCAGAGCTTCATCGAGCAATTGCGTCGTTAGCTCAAACGCCTCATCTAGCATATCTTTACCCTGATAGGCCGAAACCATCTCACGGCCTGCAACCAAGCGATCGGCACTGACTTCAAACGCCGCTCGTAGCTCGTCAGCCAGTTCATATTCACCGACGGCTACAAACTGAGCAGGCAGCTTCCTCGTAAAGAGCAAATCTTCTTTTCTGATTTCAGCCAGTGTGATCGCCTGCTCATATTCACCAATCGAGAGTAAAAATTCAGAATACTGCTCAGGCATTACCGAATAGTCCCCTGGCGCTATCTCAGCAATCACTGCCTCAAACGCAGTCTCAACAGATGGCGCGAGCTGACGGGCCGACGATAGTTCTTCTAGCACAAGGTACTCTTCAGCAATCTCCGTCCACGTCTCAAGCTGTACTGCTTTATCTGCTATCTGCGGTGCTAACGCCTCAGCTTCAGCCAACAGCGTCAGGCGGAGCTCATCAGGCGGAGCATAGGTTGGCGAGCTTACCCAATCAGCAAACCGGGTGCGAAACCGAATGGACCGATCTAGCGAAATATCTTGTTGTGCTTCCATCGTCTGCACCAGTTGAAATGCCTGATCGTATTGCTCCGTTCGCACCAGCGCCTTTACCATGCTGGCTTGAACATTGCGGCGGTACGAGTCTTCTGTGACATCCCATTGGCTAATTCCGGCTAAAGACGCGTCGCTGACCCGCTCACTAAACAGTTGCAGCGACTCTTCAAGCAGCAGTAACGCCCGCTCAGGATGACCAAAATCAGACAGCGCCTCTGCCAGAACGGGGTAAGCCATCGTTTGCGGCAAGGGCTCCAAGCGCTGAGCAATCAGCTCTTTTTGCTCAGCAATAAACGCCTCTATTTCACTATCAGACATTTCGCTCAGTTGCTCTACGCCCGTATCTCTGAGCTGACTACGATAGTCATACTCAGGATTTCTCTGGCGTTGAGTTGTTAGCAGCGTTGAAGTGTCTGCGGCTAACGCGACGATGTTAAAGTCTGAAAATAGCTGTGCGATCGCCGCTCTATCAGCAAAGGAGGCAACTTGCAGCAAAGACGGCGCAGCTTCTGTCACCACATCTTCGCGCACATAGTCAACGTCAATATCGTCAATCAACTGACGCAATCGCTGATGCTGACCAAACTTTGCATATAATCGCGCCGACGTCTCTAACGCGGGATAGAAGTAAGTTGCACCCTCCTCTTCAGTCTCAATTTCGACAGTCGCCACAACATCTGAGATGATCTTGTTCATCTGTTCGATATTGCCCATCTCTCCGTAAAGCTCAGCGATCGCTAATGTCAGCTCGCTCTGTCCATACCTCGAATCCAGCATGGCCTCTATGTTTGCCAGAAGAGCCAGCGCTGGCTCAGACTCACCTAGAAGCTGGCTATAAATTTTGGCCAGTTCTAACAGTCTGTATCGCTGATTAAAAACAAAGCCCGGTGGCGCAGATTCGTCAGAGTAGTCTGTTTCCACAGAAAGCGCCTGCTCTAGCCAACGCCTTGCAGATGCAGCTTGGCCAATGCAGGCATAGCTTTTAGCAATTTGAGGAAAGGCGCTTGCTTGTTGCTCAATATCCTCTATCTGCTGCGCTTCTTCTGCCGCCAGCGATAGCACAGAGCGGATAAACTCAAGATCTGAGTTAGAAGGTGTCGTCACCACGTCACACTCTGTCGTCAAGCTATACAGGCGACTTTGGCTTTCTTTCTCAGAAATTTCTTCAATGCGCTCGATGGCAGAGAGTTCTGAGAGTTGTGCGATTGCTGGTGAACCTGAAAAGCAACAGCCCACACCCAAGCTCAATGCTAATAGCTGTTTTGAAAATATCATGTTGTCACTCACTTTTTGAGTTGGGTAAAAATCGTTTTATGCGTTAAACATCAGGGCAGCGATAGCGAACAACGCCTGTTTCTGTATGGGTGATACTAGAATAATTTTCAGAAAGCTGGAAAGTATAGGTATTCGTATAGATCTCGCCTTCCCCAGACATCTCAGCCGATGCGGTGACTTCATAGTCTCCTCGAGAGGTTACTTCAGTCACCGGGCCTGAAGACTCATAGAAACTGAGCTGATCACCTTGAATCTGTAACCGTCCTTGACTGTAAGGAATAGAGCACTCATCAGGAGAAAAATTCCATAGACCTCGGAACTGAATAGGGATATAGGTGTGCTGTTGCGCGCTTGCGCTGCCTGTAGTGTTTGCCTGAGCGGCCACTGGCTGAGAATTGTTTTCTAGCAACGGCGGTGGCCCTTCGACAAAGTTCGACCCCCAGCCTGAAACTTCCACCTGCGAGCCGCCCACCGTTGTGACCCCAAAGCGTATATGACCGTTGGGCCGACTGCTATCTAACTTATAAAAGCTAAAGGCGCAGTATCCTACCCCTGTTCCAGAGCAAGCGGTCACCTCTCTCACACCCAGATCGTACATTTGTCTTTCTACGCCGTAAGGACCGGGTTCAGGCTGCTCTAACGGGATCCAACCCTGCTGAATCAAGATTGTTCTCGCCTCAATGTAAGGCATTCCTTCGGCAAGCCCCAGTGTCGGTGGATTTTCGACCACATTATTATTACTAACTTGAGCCACTGCTGAGCCATTGCTGGCCTGATTCGAGGAAACAAGCGCATTCACCTCAGGGACATCACCTTGAGAAGAAGGCACTTTGGCCGCCGCCTCTTCAGTATTTTTACTAGCATCAGCGGCTTCAACAACAGCCGTTTCTGTTGCATCAGGCACATCAACGCTATCGGGATACGTATCTTCAGAGGAGCCACTAGAACAACTCATTAGCGCAGCTAATCCTAAACAGGCCAATACACGTATGCTCGATCGCTTAGCAGTCGTAAAGTTAGTCATTGTCATAAACTGAAACTTTTTTCTCCAATAACACCTTCCTACAAAACCTTCAGTGCGTCTTCCTTAAATCCTGAAAGATTAATTGCAGATTAACCCAAACATTCAAGAAGTATGCCCAAAATCTTCTCTTGCGTTTTGTCTCTTTCGCTTTGGGCACAAGGCAAAAAACGCCAACGCAAACAAAGTAATCGTACTGAGGCTATCTATACAATTCGCTCGATAGCTTGTAACGGGGGTTGACGCCTGAAAGCAGATGAAAAAGCCTGTAAAAGTACGGAGAGTTTTTGTCAGATTAGGCGCTGCGCTCGCTCTCAACACAGTCACCACACAACTTATTGCCAGCAGTCTCTCTAAGCACAATTCTTCTCATACCGTGGGTCTTACAGACTGACAAGCCAGTATGCCCACACGCAGACATTGCACTATTCATACCGCTGTTGAATTTGTGCCAAAGTTGCAGCCGTAGCCACGTCCAAACCAGTTGTGCTGTAAGCATGGCATGTGGCAATGGTGAGCAGCGTACGAGACTGCTGAACGGGGGATTCGATCAGTGCGATCGCATCAATGGCCTCTGCAAACTGGGCCTCCCTCGCAGCATCTGTAGCCACACTGCTCCAGTAGCTATCATCCTGTACCACGCTATCCCCCGCCGAATCCGATAGCGAAGCCTCACTTACATTTGTATCTTCTGCATTTATATCTTCAGGGAAGAACGTTAAAAGCAAATCCATTCGCAACGGTTCATCTTCCACAAGCTGAATCAACCTACGCTGATTTTCAGGAGAGTCCTGCAAATAAATAGCCTCTGAGAATAGAGATATATAGGCACTGCGCAGCAAAGCATTGCGTTGTTCTTCACGCCGTTCCTCAGAAAATGATTCCAAATAGTCTCCATAAAGAGCCTCAAAATATGCCGCTTCGTCAAATGCATCTGATTGCGCTATATCCAGTACGCGCACTGAGAGATCAAAGGCAGCATCGGGCTGTTCCCACACCTGATACACCTCA
>JBHJIY010000125.1:0-65835 GCA_050042985.1 Phormidesmis sp.
TTTGTAGCTATTTTTTTCACGCTCGTCACCATATTTCGAAAACTCCTAAGACCGATAATAAAATCGGCCAAGGAGTAAAGTACGGCGTCAAGTTTAAGGAAACAAAGTTGATAGGTTATCGAGTCATTAAGTTTGGGTTAACGTTTTTTTCGATCACCCTCTATCCACCAAATAACTTACGAAAGGAACGAAAGAGCCGAGCAAAAAATTTAACAATAGGGTTTCGCCTAGCAGGCGGCTCCATTACAACCGGTGCCACAGAAACGTCGTCATCCACGCCGCTGTTACCGTATTGGAACGACTGATAAGAAGCAGAATTGCCTACGACTTCACGGTCTGTACTAGAAAGATTTGTGTTGGTAAGGGCTGTAGGCGTCAACGTTTTTTGTGGGGCACCTGTTCCTGAGAAGGTTGGTTTTGAAACGGTGGGTTGTGGTTGGTGGGATACTTCTACTACTGGCGTGGGTGCGGGTGTAGGTGCGGCGCAAGAAAACGCTGACGAAGAGGCAATCCCTAGGGTATCGGCCAATTGGCTCAACGCTGCGCGCGATGGGTCGTGGTCGGGGTTGATTGAAAGCGCTTTTTCGTAGCTGGATTTGGCTTCTTCTATGCGGTCTTGTCCGGCATAGACGTTGCCCAGACAGTAGTAAAACTGAGGATTTCTATCGTCGAGATCGATTGCGCTCTCGTACCAGGCGATCGCAATTTCAGCGTCCTTTTGCCGCTCAGCAATTTGACCTAGCTTAAAGCGTACTATCGCAGCTTTGCTACCTAGCTCAATCGCCTGCCGGTAGCTGTCTTCAGCAGCGGCAAGTTCGTTTTGAGCTAGCTGAATGTTACCCAGCAGCTGGTAGGGTACAGGCGCGTCAGGATTAAGCTGCATAGCCTGCCGATAGCTATCGATGGCCGGAGAAAAGTGCTTTTGCTTGAAGTGAATATTGCCACAGGCGATATAGAATCCAGGGTTTTGGTCGTTGAGGGCGATCGCCTCTTCGTAATATTTCAAAGCGGCATCGTAGCTTAGAGAGCGCTGGGCAATTTGTCCTAACTGTGAGCGAAGCCAAGGTGCTTTACTTCCTAGATCAATGGCTTTTTTGTAGTTTGATGCAGCAGCAGAGAAGTCTTCTTGCTGAAACTGCGCTTTCCCTAGTGACTCGTAGGCTCTAGCATTGTCAGGCGCGAGCGCAACGGCGTCTTTATAAGACTCGACAGCTTGCTCGAATTGTTTTTGCTTGGTGTAGAGACCGCCACAGTTTATGTGGAAGCCAGCATTTTGGGGATCAAGGGCGATCGCGTCTTTGAAGTGGGCGATCGCGTCTTCCATCCTGTTTTCTTGCCTAGCGATTTGGCCTAGCTGCGCATGAACCCAGGGCGTTTTACTGCCTAGCGCTAGGGCTTTTTCGTAGTTACTTTTTGCAGCTGAAAAGTCTTTTTGGGTGAGCTGAACGGCGGCGAGGGACTGATAGGGGCCCGGCGCTTCTGGGCTGAGTTCTATGGCATGTGTGTAGGAAGCAATCGCATCTGGCAACCGGTTTTGGAGCTTAGCAATTTGGCCAAGGCGATTGTGTGCCAGGGACTCTTTAGGCTCTATAACAGCTAAGAATAAGTAGTGCGGTATGGCAAGGTCGTAGTTCTTTTCGGTGAAGTAATAGTTTGCGAGCGCACGATGGGCATTTCCGTTGTCAGGTTCTATTTCGAGTGCCTGTTTATACAGCGAGGCAGCTTCGTTTAACTTTCCTTTCTGCTTCAGTGTTGTTGCCATTTTAAGATAGTCGGCAACGGTTTCTGGCTTAATGGTTTCTGGTTTAGTAGTTGTATCCATAGAAAATATACTGCCTCCCATCAGGCTATTTCGTACACCTGAAACAGACTGTATGTGATTTAATTCGTTGTATCACACGAGATTATATAAAAGATGTTGAAGGTGAACACTCCAACGGATTAACAAAACACCAGAACTTTTTATTTCTAACGAATTAAGTTGGTGTTTTACGGTGCACGAAACGTTAGGACTCATTGTCCAAGTCTCGGCGTAATGCCTCTAGCTCATCATCAATGCTGGGTTCGGAGGTAGAGAAGGGGGTCGGTGGTGCACCAGCAGATTGGCTATTGGACGTCGATGTGAGGTCTTGACCGGTGATTCTTTGGTAGCCCATGTAGCCGATGGCAACGAGGCCCAAGAGTATGAGCAGTAAAAACTGAGCTGGGAGGAAGGAAAATAAGACAATGCGCAGCTTGCTAAACAGCCAAGCAATGCCTAAGTAGCCTGCGCCAATGAGGGCAAGACCTTGGATGGCTCTGGCAGCAGGGACTTGTGCGAGCGGGAGGCGTTGGCGCGTGATCCAGAGGGAGATGCCCACGTAGTAGCAGGGTGCCAGCACGAGTAGGATGTCGACATCTTGCACGACTTTGTTGATACCACCTGTAGAGGTGGTGTACCACATGTAGCCTGCCGTGAGGAGTAGGCTGACCGTTGCCATTACGAGGTTACAGCTGAGGACGAAGGGTTCTTCCTTTTGTCCAGGGACGACAACGCAAATGCCCCAGGATAACCATGGTGCCAACAGCATCAGCAGTAAGATGGCTGGCTTGTAGTCGTATAGCAGTGAATAGAGTTGTTGAAACGTCATAACGGGAGCATTGTAGTGGTTTCTACATTGAGTATTTATATAGCTATTTGGGAACATCCGTTATCATTTGAATAGTTTTTGATAGATAGCTAGGTGGGCAATCGCTTCGTATGACTGCATCTCTTTCTCTTGTCAGCGTTGTTATTCCTGCTTTTAACTGCGCTGACTACGTAGCTGAAGCAATTGAGAGTGTTTTAGCACAAACCTATCAAAAGATTGAAATTGTTGTCGTTGACGATGGCTCCACCGATAGGACATCGGATGTACTGAAAAAATATGACAGCAAGATTCGGTTGATTACGCAAATCAACAAAGGCGTAGCAGCAGCGAGAAATGCAGGCGCTGAGGAAGCAAGCGGAGAACTGATAGTTTTCTTGGATGCGGACGATGGTTTGTTTCCTGAGATGGTGGCAAAGCAGGGTGCTCTTTTTTGGCGATCGCCTGAGCTGGGCATGGCGATCGCAGGATGGGAGATTGTCACACAGTTGGGTGAGCCGATTTCGCAGGTGAAGCTTTGGCAATATCGGCCTACGCTAGACCTAGAAACTGCTGTGCTCTACAAGCCCGCCAGGCCGAGCGCTACGATGCTGCGCCGTAGCTGGGTTACGAGAGTAAATGGCTTCGACTGCAACCTTTCTAGTGCAGAAGATTTGGATTTTTTGCTGCGGGTGATGGCAGCGGGCTGTGAGGCAGTTTGGCTACCGGAAGTGCTTGCTAGCTACCGACAGCATGAAGGTAGCCTGATGACCAAAGGAGAAGATTTGCTGACGAATACCCACGAGGTAATGACGCGTTTTTTCCAGATGGCTGGCTTGCCGTCTGATATTTGTCAGCTAAAACAACAGGAACGATATCAGTCTTTGAATTGGCTGGGTGCCAAGATGTATTTTGCAGGGCGGCTGTCGGTCATGTACGACTGTCTGCAACAGTCGCTTGCGTTTGCAAATAGAGGGAAATCGCATGTTCCTCTCGACTGGTTCCGAGCTTTTGGAGGATATGCCTCTGAGTATGGGTATGAGCTAGATGCTTACGAGCTAACGCAGTCTGACGAATGGCAAAGGTCTGTAGCGCTAGCGTTATCTTTGCAGGAAGCGCCACAAGAGAATTTTCAGAAATCTGGCGAAAGAGAAAAAGATATCGAGAATGCGGCAACTGGGTCAGAAGGAAAACGGCCAGAAGGGAAACAACCAGAAGGAAAACACGTGCTCCTATATAGCGACGATCCTGGAGCTGGCGGGATTTTGCAGTGTAATCATGCGATTATTTGTCGTTTGGCAGAAGCGGGGTATAACGCCTCTCATGCTCATTTTCAGCAGGAGACGCCGCTGGCTGAGCAGGAAAGCGTACTGGGTATCAAATCGATAGAGTTGGGATATCATGCGGACTCTGATATGACGCGATCGCTGAAAGATTTGGAGGGTGCCAAGCGACTGTTTGCCGCCCACCAGCCTGATTTGGTTGTGTTTAGTGATGGTTGGCCTTTTTCTAATGTTGCGGCGAAGCAGGCTGCGTATGAGTTGAACATTTCTTACATTGATGTACTGGGGTTTATTGAGCCTTCTTGCGTTAAGTACAACTATCGGGATGAGGTGAGCTATCGAGAATTGGCAGCGCTGCAATATACAAGGGCGCAAGCGGTAATCGCAGTTTCTCAAGCAAATTTGATGCTGTTGAGGGAGCTGTTTGATCTGCCAGAGTCTGTTGGGCGGGTGATTTATAACGGGAGACCGGCTGAGTACTTTGAGCCGAAGACTGTAGAGGCTCGGCGACGGCTACGTAAGGAGGTGAGTATTCCTGAGGATGCTGTTGTTTGCTTTACGGCGGGACGATTTGAAGCTGTGAAGGGTTATCAGTACCAGGTTGAAGCCATGCGACAGCTCAGAGAAAGCAGCGTGTGGGAAAAGCTGTATTTTGTGTGGGCTGGGCCGGGAGAGGGCTATTTATCGAGAAGTAATGAGCGTGAGCTGAAGCGGGCGGTTGAAGGATTGGGCGCTGGTAGCAAGGTAAAGTTTCTGGGTCAGCGGTGGGATGTGGCTGACTGGCTAGATGCGAGTGATATTTTTGTGCTGCCTTCGGAGGCGGAGGGGATGCCGCTGTCGGTGATGGAGGCGATGGCGAAGGGGTTGCCAGTAGTGGCGACGGCGGTGAGTGGTATTCCGGAAGAGCTAGGGGACACGGGGGTGCTGCTGCCCGACCCGAATGAAAAAGCCGAGGCGACGGTGAATGAGCTGGTAAGTACGATTAAAGCCTGGGCTGACTCAGAGGATGAGCGATGTGAGGCAGGGCAGCGATGCCGACAGCGAGCGATCGCGTTGTTTCAACAGGCAGCGATGCTACGAAACTATGAGGAAGCTGTTAACGTTGCCATTACGAAAGAGAAGAAAGGAGATTTGGGACGCTTTACGCCAGAGGAGGCCAGAAACATAGAAGTTCAATTTCGATTTGGTTGCTGGCTATGGGCGAGCTGGGACTATTACAGGGCGGGGAACTTTGAGAGCATGGATGGGGCGCTTGAGAAAGCGTTTACCCTTAAACCGCGCTATATGAAATGGCCACTATTGGAGTGGGGAAAGTGGTTTGCGCGTTTTTGCGCGGAGCAGCAGGAGACTTTCGAGCCGGAGCGTCTCATGAGATCTGGCGTTTGGCAGCGCTTGATGGTGGAAATTGGCCAGTAGACAGAGAGCGGCGCTAAGCTTTGAGCTTCTTTTGTAAGAACCAGAATAACCCAAGTAGCACTAGCGGAATGGCCAATAAAATCAGGGCCAATGTTTCAAGGCCTTCTAGATAGATGAAAATGCAGATGGCTATGTAGGGGAGTATGCAAAGGGTGAGGTAGAGGATGCGCGATCGCAGGCTAGTAAAGTTACTCGAATAATCTTTGTCAGTATCTATACTTCCTCGTCCTTGACTCTTTGGAATAGGATCGCTAAAATCGGGAGGGCCTTTGTACATAGGGTCTGGACTCATGGAAATATTCTCTCTTGTTTTTAATTAGGGATTACACGTCAAGATATAGCTTTTCTGTACCGTGAAGAAACTCTTGTAGTCTGTGTTCGTATGGCCGAAAGAACTCTTTTAATCGACCTTCTGTCGGTGTATCCAGCTTGGTAGCTGGAGTGTAGTTGCTAGTGTTGTGCTTAGGGTAGCTGGGTTCACTATGTTCGCCAAGTTGCAAGAATTGAAAGACTTGCTGCATAGTTATAGCTGGTTGGTCCAAAAGGGTTTGATTGTTGACAACCAGGATTTGGTCGTTGGGGAAGGCTGTGTACCATTGCTGTAAAAAGTGAACGTAGAGACCAAGCAGTACGTAGCCGGGATATTTGTCCCAGCTCCAGGTTTTAGCAATGATGTCTAGTGAGGTTCCTTTCTGTAAGCGGTCTAGGACTGTGAGCTCTGCTGTGATGGCATCTGCAAATGAGCGACGCTCGAATCCGTGCTTGCAGTTATGGGTGTAGTGGGAGAAGGCTCTGGCGGTGGGCTCTCTCACTAGGGCGATGATTTTGACCTTGGGGAATAGTGAGAAAACAGTGTTATGGACGTTGTTAACGATGTAGCCTGGGCTCGCTTCTCCAGTAATATATCCGGAGCTTGGAGAAATAGGTGGAAAATGAGATAGGTACCAGTCTTTTCCGTAGCTGAGCTTGGAAGCATCGTTAAAAAAGTGAATCTCTTTTTTGATGGAGGGGAGTACTTTGGGATGCTGGTTGATGTATTCGTATAGGGCTGATGTGGCCGTTTTCATGGGGCCAATGATGATGTACGTAGGCTCTGACAAGGCAATGTCGTCTGATGCGGCGTTATCCCAATAGCGGCTAACGTAGTCGGGAGAGTTATTTTGGAGCAGTTTGTAGCTGGCAGATTTGTAGCTGGCGATCGCACCTTGCAGTTTTCTTTGCTTGGTAAGCAAGTCGCCAAGCCTTACGCTGTCCCAAGGGTTGCGAGGTTTGGCAGTGCTGAGCTGCCGATAAAAATTAACGATAGGATCGAGCTGCTGAGGGGAGACTTTGGTAAATAGAAGCTGAATGAAGGGAGAGCGGCTAAAGGGGTCGAGCTTGAGAGATTGGGTGTAGTGGTGTGTGGCACGAACTAAGTCGCCTTGACATCGATAGACTTCGGCAAGGCTGTATTCTGCCCAAGAGTCTTGAGGATTTGCCTCTAGGGCACGGCTGTAGAGCGATGCGGCGACTGCTAGACTGCCTTCTTTGAAAGCGATGTCGCCTTGCTGCTGATAACTTTTTTGAGAGTTTTCTTCAACGGTGCTTTTTGTAAAGGCATCAGGCATCTATCGTTTAGCGATTATTTCGCTGTTGGCTATAAAAATATTTTTAGTAAGTTCAGTCAATGATAGCGAACCTTTGTGAATAGAATTATCAACGTATTATTAAGCTTGTGTCAGTACATGCGAAATTGAGTGAAGGTAGTTAATCGAAGATTTTCAGGTAAGGCTGATCGTTGATGTACAAGCGGTATTTGATACGGTTCGCAATCATTGTCAAATAGTACATGTGGGCTGGCGAAAGAGTGGCTGGGTGCATAGCTGTACGATGCATGTGGACATTAAGGATGGCAAAATTTGGATTCAGTGGAATGGAACTGAGGATGATTTGGCGGCTGAGTTGGTAGCTTTAGGCGTACCGAGCGTTTGTCGAAGGCGACATAGTCTTGCCAGTTTAGGTTCACGTAGCTGAAGGCAACTTCTGGAAATTCTTTGACGGAGTGAGTTTCACCTGTAGCAATGACATCGTCGTCTGGGGTTTGTTGCTGGAGCGTTAACCACATAGCTTGCACGTAGTCTTTGGCGTAGCCCCAGTCGCGTTTGGAGTCTAGGTTGCCCATGCAAATTTTGGATTGTTGGCGGAGTCTACGGTGTATTCGGGGGAGTCGAAGCTGACGCGGACGTGGGATTGGGCTCCGAGGTTGTAGACTTCGTTGGGTTGGATTTGTTCTAGAATGCGGCGGCGGGTGGTGCCGTCGTTGAGGTCGCCGTAGTGGAGGAAGAGTTTGGCTTCTTCTTTGTGAGGGTCTTCGTAGATGTGGTCGATGCGATCGGTGTTAAATGTTGAAGTGCGGCGGATGATGCCGTGGACTTCGTAGCCCTTTGATAGTAGAAGTTCGCTGAGGTAGGAACCGTCTTGGCCGGTGATGCCAGTGATGAGGGCGCGTTTGGGATTAGGCATTTTCTTCATACAGTGTGGACTGCTTGGTTAGGGGACTGCAATTTCGCTAATATTGGGCAAGGCTAGTGTGTTAGGGGATGTTGTGGCCGCTAAAGATATTTTTCATGGTGCAGTACGTACGGCTTTGGAGAAAGACGGCTGGTTGGTCACACATGATCCGCTTTATCTAAAGAGCGATGATGTCGAGTTTTATATTGATTTGGGCGCGGAAAGGATTTTAGGGGCGGAGAAAGATGGACAAAAAATAGCGGTTGAGATTAAGTCCTTTTTGGGTGCCTCGGAGGTTACGGATTTTCATTTAGCGTTGGGTCAGATGCTGAACTATCGTTTTGCACTAACTCAAGAAGATCCGACTCGCGTTTTGTACCTAGCTATCTCTCAAGATACCTATGAAGCTTTTTTTGCCCGTCAGTTTACGCAAAAGGTAATCGCGGAATATCGAGTCAATTTGCTTATCTTTAATCCGTTGATCGAGGAGATTGTGTTATGGAAGGAATAAGCTATTCGAAGATCGTTCAAGAGGTGCTAAGGCAGCATCTGGATAGTGGTTTGTCGAATGAGATTGAACTTCAGTTTGTTTGTGATACGCAAAATCACCACTACCAGTTGATTCATTTGGGCTGGAAGGAATTAAAGCGGGTATACGGTTGTATTGCCCATGTAGATATTAAAGATGACAAAATCTGGATTCAGCAAGATGGCACGGAGGTTGGGATTGCGAACGAGTTGGTAGAGGCGGGTGTGCCAAAGAAAGATATTGTTTTGGCTTTCCACGCACCTTATAAGCGTAAGTTTACAGAGTTTGCAGTTGGGTAGACTCGGTGAGCCGTCTAATCTCAACTTTCAGTACGGTGAGGTTCGCTTTTTGACGACAGGCCAAATCACAGCGCCAACGTCTTTTGGTGGTATCACATACTGAGCGAGAGAATGAGGTAAGACTGATTAGTGCCCGCTTAGCAACTCGTAGGGAGAAGAAGGATTATGAATCAGAAAGCTGAAAATGTTGCCGACGATGAAATGCACCCTGAGTATGATTTCTCGGGGGGTATTCGTGGTAAGTATTACGAAGCTTACACTCAGGCAAGCAATGTTGTGGTCCTTGATCCAGATGTAGTAGAGATCTTTAGGGATTCGGTATCTGTCAATGAAGCCTTACGATTGCTAGCAAAGATTGCTAAGTCAACAGCTGCTTAATCGCTTCTAGGCTGTCAGGGTCTACCTTTTACGCCCATGAAAGTAAAAAATCGGGACTTTGCAACGCACGTGCAGCCGTCCTAGGGGTTGTTTCTAGATCGTTGATGGATGAACAGTTGAGAACAGCCCTTGCGGTATAGCCTTCTTCGGGCTCTTTTTCAACTCAGCTATTTGGGCGAGTTCTCGGAACGCTGCGAAAATCATAGGGCATTTTCAGCCAAGAGAAAGTTGGCATAAGTGAAAATTTGAGAGAGCTCTGTTAAGCCATCTAGCTCTGCCTGTTCTTTGTATGTGAGGTTTTGAGATTTGCTTCGCTGTAGCAATTCGTCAGAACGCGCCTGTAGATGCTCTGTGAATTTGAATAGCGGTAGCCCTGCTGTAGAATCCACTTGGATGCCATTGTTTAGCCAATAGGAAGGTTCAATTATGTGTTTTGGTTCAGGCACGACGAATTTATCCTGATTGACTATTCACAGTTTAGCGAGCTTTGGTGCAAAACAGGATACGGCGGCAAGTGGTGCTGTCGTTGAGGTCGCTATGGAGTCAGCCAGTCTTCTAGATCTTCGATAGATGAAAAATTGAGCAGTGCAACGGCTAGCGATTCTATCGCCTCTAGGCTAAGGGCCTCAACAGCCGTACTCAAATGCTCGGGCAACACACCAAACTTGCCAACTAGCTGACGCTGAAGCAGTGAGGTTCCTTCTTCCTGCCGACCTTCCTGCCGACCTTCCTCAAGTCCTCGCTCGAATCCGATTCGCTCAACGCTCGTTATGTAGGGCACTTTTCGCGTTTCCTCGTATGTTTTTAGCTCTGTCCAAAATGAATGTTCTAAGGCTTTGGGCAGTACCATCATCCAGTCGATGAAGACGAATAATACAACTGTACCGGGAAACGCTATCTCTGATAGTTTTAGTTACTGACTGAGTGATGCTGTAGCAGGAATAAACGATGAGCTTGCAACTTTGCCTCTAATACTGGCGGTGTTTTTAAGGAACCAGCGATATGTTTTTTCTATACCCGATTCGAGATCGGTGGTTGCTTGCCAGCCTAGCTGCTTGAGCTTAGAAACATCTAGGAGTTTGCGGGGGGTGCCGTTGGGCTTGGTGGTGTCGAAGTGGATGTTGCCCTGGTAGCCGACGACTGATTTTATGGTGAGGGCGAGTTGCTTGATAGAGATTTCTTGGCCGGTGCCGACGTTGATGAAGGTGGGGTCGGTGTAGTTGTTGAGGAGGAAGAGAAGGGCTTCGGCGAGGTCGTCTACATATAGGAATTCGCGGCGGGCGGTGCCGTCGCCCCAGACTTCTACGCTGGGTGAGTGGTTGACTTTCGCTTCGTGGAATTTGCGAATGAGGGCGGGGAGGACGTGGGAGTTGGCAAGATCGAAGTTATCGTTGATTCCGTAGAGGTTGGTGGGCATGGCGGAGATGAAGTTGGCTCCGTACTGCTGGGAGTAGGTTTCGCAGAGTTTGAGTCCGGCGATTTTGGCTATGGCATAGGGTTCGTTTGTGGGTTCTAGTGCGCCTGTGAGGAGGTGTTGCTCTTGCATGGGTTGGGGGCAGTGCTTGGGATAGATGCAGGAGGAACCGAGGAAGAGGAGTTTGGTGACGCCTATTTTGTAGGCGCTGTGGATAATGTTGGCTTCTATCATCAAGTTGTCGTAGATGAATTCGGCGCGGTAGGTGTTGTTGGCGTGGATGCCGCCGACTTTTGCAGCGGCGAGGATGACGTAGTCTGGTTGTTCGGCGGCGAAGAAGGCTTCTACGTCGGTTTGGCGGCGCAGATCTAGCTCTTTGCTGGATCTATATACGAGATTGTTGTAGCCGTTTGCGATGAGGGTGCGGACGATGGCGGTGCCGACTAGGCCGTTGTGTCCGGCGATGTAGATTTTGGAGTTGGGGTGCATGGGATTGATGGGGTAGGGGGCATGGGGTGAGATGCGGGGTGTGGTCGGTTGGGGGCTGGAATCTCGGAGACCCACCCCGCCCTGTGGGCACCCCTCCGGCGGCGGGGAAACTGGCTGTGTTTTAAGACATAAAGGATTTGGTTCCCCCCGGGAACCGTTAGGGAGGGGTTTTCGATATGTATGCTAAACGGAAGATACTTGCCATAGCCCTATGTAGGGGCGTTGTTGAAAGGTAGTTTTTTAGCTTGCTAGCTTGAGGGGGATGCTGTTGCGGACTGTTGCGAGGTCGTTGTGTGCTTTTATGGGGGTTTGGCCGATGGCTTGGAGGTCGGCGTCTATCATGAGCTGAACGAGTTGTTGGAAGGTGAGGGAGGGTTGCCAGCTGAGCTGTTGTTTTGCCTTGGACGGATCGCCGATGAGGAGATCGACTTCGGTGGGGCGGAGGTAGCGCTCATCGAAGTCGACGTAGTCTTGCCAGCGCAGGTTTACGTAGCTGAAGGCGACTTGGAGGAATTCTTTGACGGAGTGGGTTTCACCTGTGGCGATGACGTAGTCTTCTGGCTGTTCTTGCTGGAGCATGAGCCACATGGCTTTGACATAGTCTTTGGCGTAGCCCCAGTCGCGTTTGGAGTCTAGGTTGCCCATGTAAATCTTCTTTTGTTGTCCGGCGACGATGCGGGCGACGGCGCGGGTGATTTTGCGGGTGACGAAGGTTTCGCCGCGACGGGGGGATTCGTGGTTGAATAGGATGCCGTTGCAGGCGAAGAGGTCGTAGGATTCGCGGTAGTTGATGGTTTGGCTATTTAGGCACAGAGGCGGGCGTAGACTTTGGCGCAGGCGTAGGGGCTGCGGGGGTAGAAGGGGGTGTCTTCTTTTTGGGGGACAGCTTGGACGAGGCCGAACATTTCGGAGGAGCCTGCCTGGTAGTAGCGGACTTGGTTGCTGGTGCGTTGTTGGTAGTCTCGGATGGCTTCGAGGAGGCGGAGGGCTCCCATGCCGACGGAGTCTACGGTGTATTCGGGAGAGTCAAAGCTGACGCGGACGTGGGATTGGGCTCCGAGGTTGTAGACTTCGTTGGGCTGGACTTGTTCTAGGATGCGGCGGAGGGTGGTGCCGTCGTTGAAGTCGCCGTAGTGAAGAAAGAGTTTGGCTTCTTCTTTGTGGGGGTCTTCGTAGATGTGGTCGATGCGATCGGTGTTAAAGGTGGAGGTGCGGCGGATGATGCCGTGGACTTCGTAGCCCTTAGATAGAAATAATATGCCAAGAGGGGAATCGTCTTGACACTGAACCAGGCTGCTTCAGCTATGAGTCCAGACTGTCAAGTAATCGGACAAGCTGGGAAACTGAGCAGTCTCTTTTTGAGACTAGCTTCAGAAACAGCGCTTTCGATGAAACGCTTTATAAACGCTCATCGCAGCTACTTGCATCTTTATTAACTTATCCAGCTCATTCTTCTTCATCTGTCTGAGTCTATGAAATAGACCACAAATTTCCTCTCGGGATATATGAATTACACAATCCTCCCAAGATAGCTCGTTATCTGGGATAGATGGCCAGACCCAATTTTCTACAATTACTACGGGTATCGAACCTACGGCTAGGGATTCCCACAATCTTATTGTGTTCGGGCCTGACCCCTCAGGGCAAATTGAAAAGATGGAATCAGACAATACAGAATTGTAATTTTCCGTTGACAGACGTTCTTTGGACATCTGAGTTGCACTCATTAGTTGACCCTTAACTTGTTCTTGATACACTTGCGAATTAAAGTGCCATTCTCGACTCAACTCTACAAAAATATCTTCTCCACCGTCAGTAATTGCTTCACTGTGTATGCGCAAGCGTATGTCTGAGCGATGACTAGGCAAGTACGAACCAACGAAAGAAGCAAGATACCTTTTATCATGAAGCGACTTCCCAACAGATAATCCTTGATTTCTTCCTCTATTAACAATATTAACTGCAGCCAATGGCCAAGAGTGAATGCGTATTCCATATTTGTATGCAATATCACACGAGTTAGTTTCACAGTGGGACAAGTGTACATCTGTTATCCCTAAACTCTGCCAAAGAAGAAGCATACGCTGCCAGTCAATATGTTGACAAACGGTATGGACTCTAACCTCTCTACCCCATTTCAGGCTCCATTCCCGAGCTAAGTATCGATAGCCTAAAAACCGCGTACCAAAAACAGAAAGAACAACTTCAGGGATACTTCGCTTGTCTATATATGTAGCCCACGGCAGACCAAAATATGTCTGTACCGTTTTTTTTGATCTTTCATCCCAACCTACTCTTGCAGTTTCATTAATGTGCTTTTCAAGCGCAATCTTTTCAGTAATAGCTGGATACTGCCAAAAATGCGTATCCATTATTGAACTAGGCTTGTCTCCTACCTTTAAAGGTGCAGAGCTAACTGGCGTTGGGAAAAACAATCGAAATGCAGCAAGACAATCATTCTTTCGGTCCAAAGAAAATTCATCTCCTTTCACTATCTGTACAGTGTCCGGAGACAGACTATCGACAAAGAAGAGTGTTACTTCAGAGCACGTAGCCACTCTAATTATTTTGAACCGTCGATTTAGGTCGAACAACAACTTTCTACGCATCGCTATCTATATCGTTTTCCAACTAAAATCGCTGCTCAAGATGCTACTTGGGGTCAACTTAAATACTTTGCTGACTGGAGAGGTCAGTGGCCTCCTGATAACACATCGAGAGAAACACCTTAAGCAGACTTGTTTTCCCCGTGAGGTTCGTAGATTAAGTCACCCGATTTAAGATTCTTCAAGGCTACGGATTTAGTCACGCGAGTAGTGAACAGTCCGACAGTTTAGCTCCGGACAACTACTTTACAATTGGATCATCCTCAGAAATGGCAGCGATATTTGTGTTGTCTAGCTCACCTATGGTGATGAGCCATAGCACTGAGCGATTGGCGACGAAGGTAGAAAAGTTGATCAAAACAGAATGAAAATTCAGTTGTACTGCATGGAGAAGTGTGCACGAAGAGTTTTAACACGTTGTCTTTCTTTTTTAGAGCATCACATGAACGCAACATTCGTAGTTTGTGTGCTGTTGCCTGTTTGGATCTAGCTAACTCTTCTACACAGAAACCAATTCGCCATAAGCTTCTATTTCATCTAGGTGCAAACAATTCACTTCATTCAGTTGAACACGAACCCAGCGAGCCGTTAACCTATCGAGCAAAACCCTCAGCGGCTTTCCATCAGCCCCACCAAAAACTTCACCACCAATATTGGAATATACAGACTGCCAATTCTCCTCATCTTTCGAGACCAAAATACTCAACGTCCGAATACGATCAGAACAATAGTCCGTACGATTATAAATTCTGATTTCAGTCAAGTTATACGTATCATCTAAATCTACCTGCCACCAAGGATTGAGTTCAAAATCAGTATGAAAGCTAAACTTACCATTTTTATCTCCATTAACCCCACCCTGAGAATCATTTTCTACAGACCACTTAGAAAGAGAGCTTTGTTTCGTTTGCTTATGAAGACATAAGTTGCTTTCTGATGAGAGGCTGGCTGGCTCCCTCAAAAATGTATTAGGTTTCGCTACTAGAACATCATCTTTTTGAAAGCCGTCCTCGTAGAGAATACTGTAATCCGGGTTAACCATTTTTACGCGCCTAATGACATCTTCATGAGTGATTTGCTTCCCCCATGTTTTCATATCACCGAACAGACGGACATCATCTATAAGAAGAGTGTGAGTTTTGATGTGGTGGTTGGAAATCGCATCTAGTTCTTCATAAATCGGACATTGTTTAATGCCGTAGCCACCGCAGTGATTGTGTGCATCTAGCCAAAAGGTTACAGGCCCAGTTAAACTTGGAACCAATTTTCCCAACTCTACTAAAGAATCTCCCAGAATAAGATGAACACGTCCTTCCTCTATTTCTTTAGAGAACTTCTCCGCACACTCATCGTAATATTCTTGTTTCACTTCAATGCTGTATATCTCTTGAAACCCTGCCTTTAAAGCCGTACTAATTCCTACACCGTGGAACGATCCTGTCTCAACAAAAGTAGGATTCCAATATTTACTCAAATCAAACTTCATAGTCATGATAAAAACTCCGATAATACACTTACTTTTCTAGAATCAGGATGGATGGGACCAATACAGAGTCAACGCTTATTTTGAGGGCAAACCTTCTCCACACCTTATTTTCGTGTGAGGCTTTCAGAGATCGTCACCCTAACTTTCAGTCTTGACGCTGCACTAGTAGCTAAGCGGTTAAATTACTGGGAATGGTCAAATCAGCATATACTTCTACTTGATCTAGATGCAAAACTTCGACAGCATTTAGTTGAGCACGAACATATCTGGCCTTTCTACTATTCAATTTAACAACTAACGGACTGCCGTCAATACCCCCAAAATCTTTACTCGGATTATTCTCATGAACTTGAGCCCATCTAAGTCCATTGTCTGAAATAAATATTTTTAGAGAAGACGCTCGCTCTCGACAGCTATCAAGTCGGTTGTAAATTCTTACTTCTTCCAGCTCATAAATTTGCTCCAAGTCCACTTGCCACCAAGGGTTAATCTCACAATCTGTATGAAAGTTATATCTCCCGCTTTTAGTTCCGCTGACTGCTCCCTGAGGATCATTTTTTTTAGAATACTTGGAAGTCGAACTCTGTTTCGCCGGTTTATTTAAGGCTACATTTTTGAAATTGGAGTAAGCGGAGCCACAAGATTGTGATTCAATTATGCTAGCTTTCTCGTCTTTGTATCGTAAGACGGTTTGTATTTTTGAGATAGTATTTTGGTTCAACTTCTCTATAGACCTGAAAACAGATTTTTCAGTCAGAACACGGTTTGCAGCTTGAATACAAAGATTCATTCTCTCATTGTATTCTTCAACATCCATCTTTTCTATGTACTCAAACAAATTCTTAGGATTATTGAAGTCGCAGTAATCCAAAAAGCTTTGACTAGGAAAATCTTCATAAATTGCATTCCCTTTACCGTAGTAAATAGGCAAACACCCTGTCATTATTGATTGCCAAATCTTCTCGCTGCAATAATAGTGGAAAGTTGAATTTTCAAAGCATAAGTTGAAATGATACTTCTGTAGAATATCTAGCTTACGGTCACCCCAGAATTGCTCAGTGCTTTTCAACTGAAATCTCGAATCTTCTAATGAAATACTTCCAGGCCACCCTCTGCCATATATGTCAACCTTCCCTAAAGAATAACCAAATGTGGCAATATCAGCTCTGAGTCTACATAGATCCAGATCCTTTCCATCACTAGTAAGTTGAGAAAAATAGTGACCATTATAGCTAGCTACAATAGCTATTTTCTTTCCCATTGGCCTGTCGAAATTCAAATATTCAGACGGCTTAATTTTTTCCCTGAGACAGTAAGAGTATAGATAATTATCAGTAAATATATCTCTTGTATAGACGTTCATGATGTTGATTGGCACACCGTCGATGTAGATCAAATTCGAAAAATTTGTATCAATACGAGGCTCGTGTGTCCATAAGAGATATTTTTTTCTATTCCCATGGTATTTAACGTAGTTTTCTAACACAAAAAGGAAGCGACTTAAAATGAGGTCGCAGTCCTCAACTCTATCGATAAATCTGATACCATACTTCAGAAATAGACCGCTATTTGATTCATCATCAAATGGCGTATACCTCATACTATCTGCTTTATAAACTTTGATTTCCATAAGTGCTGTTCAGGTCAAATTCAAAAGTTAAAATAGAAGAGTAGAGGCATGGAGATAATTGACTGTCTCTTAGCCGTACAACGTCAGTTCGATTCAAGAAAAGTTTTAAAACCTTCATCTGACAAAGTTCTCAAGCAATAGAAGAAAATCTGAGTACTGACGCCTGTATTCTTTCAACAGACCTAGGAAAATGAGAAAATTCTCAGTTATTGAGTCCTACTGATAAAACTCCGACTACTGCTTTTCGCTAGAAGCCTCCAATGCCGATCAATTGAGGTCACTCCCTATCATGAGCTCAAGTTATCCAATAGCCAAGCCTACATTCTACTCACTAGACTCACTCTTTATTTCAAACACAAATGTTGAACTCTAAGAGAAATAAACGTATGCTTACTTGTCACCAGCTTTCATATTGTTTTACTATTTCACGTCACTTGCCGTATCTCTTTCAGTCTGCACAGAGTTGAGCTTCCTAGTTTCTGGTGCTCTATTAGGCCATTTCTGCCCTCATTACCAGCTTGAAACAGGCAATCCACGTGCCAAAAATCCCTAAGTTAGGTTCTGAAGCTATTTTCCTCTAAGGCCTTTTGATAGTCCAAGTTAAATTTAGCGATTAAATCTGTACTATGGGCAGATGACAATACCTCATAGTCTGACTCAATACTAAAATCACTAACATCAATATTTAAGAAATCAACAATTTTCTCCATCTCTTGCAAAGGTGTCTCTTTGAACTGTTCATATTCTACTTTTAAAACTTGATTAAATTTGGACTCATCAAGAAATTTTTCTAAATTTCTTTCTTCGTTCACTAAGCCATCATAAATTGATTTAATAGCTTCGAATTCATAGTCGATTGATTGCACCTGTTCTTTATATTCAGCAAATGAGCGATTGGGTGCAGTTGAGTGCCAAAATTTACTTTTAGACGCTAAAAATTTAGACACAGCTTGAGCAGTTTTGTTACGGCGATACAGATAGATAACTTTAAAGTGGCGAAAAAACGTCATCAGCTTTTCTATTTCATCAGGCTCTAGCATTGTCATCAGATCAAAGAAGAAGTGACTAATTACCTTGGTCCCAAACAATTTATCCTTAGAGCATCGATACAAAATTCTACGTAGCAATAGCTCTAGGTCAATATTCAGACGTTGGCGATTCTCAAGGATATACAATAATGGAGGTCGCAAATGTTCTATAGGCGCACCTGCACCATTGAGCTTTAGCAAATCGCATAAAAAACTACTTCCAGAACGAGGTGTACACACAACTGCAAACAGGTTAGTAGGATTACTACCCTGTGTTTCTGTTTCAATCAAATGCTCAATGCTAACCTTTTTAGGTTTAGAAATGATGAATGGGAGAACATCATAGACGAGGTCAAAGCACTTTGAGCATTTTTCTAAGTCACGTATGTTATCTAGAGATTTATTTTTATTATTAATCCTGAGGTCAATAAAATTCAGAATTTCTCCTTTTTCCTCAGGCAGGTAAACACGATCTTCCATCAAAATAAGATTGTTGAATACCTTTTCGTAGTTTTCAAAAAGATAGTTCTTAATCTCTATTTCACTTAAAACTAGGCTATCAGTATGACCGGTAGATAGTAAAAATTCCTGAAAATGAAGTTCTTTCAGATTACCAATTAGATCTCTGGGTTGGATTAAACTAGAACAGCTACCTTTTGCCAGATAACGACTGCACGGTTTTGCTAGCTTGTTGACAGCACTTAAATGCATTTCAGGAGATGCATAGTACATATTGTAATTAGAGGAGGAGTAGCCGTAGGCAGGATCCTTCCGCACAACACCCAACTGACCCGAGAAACGATCAAACAGAGCTTGTGGAGTGCCCGTTTTAGTAATGCACTCTACATAGTCATCACTGTACTCTTTTATGGAATTAATCATATCCCTGTTAACAAGATGAGGGAACTTACCCAATAATTCCCAAACTTCGCCACAGTAATTTTCTTTGTATGCTGGCTCACGTTTGGAAAACCAAAGCAAGATTTTAGGCACTTTAACTTTAGTTAGCAGATTGATATACTCTTGAACAAAATTATTTCTAGTCTCAGTAATAATCTTCTCAACGTAGGCTGAATCATGATTTGCTAGCAGCCACTCATATGCTTTGTGCGCTGGCTGAAAATGTTTATCACCTGAAATCCTAAGTTTTTCTTGGCTTTCCTCACTCACTTCAAACAAAGAATTTGATACGCTACGACCGGACATTACTGCTATAATCGCGAACTTAGAGCGGTTGATCAATTCAAGCAACAGTTCATTTTCGGAATTTGTATAGTGTGAGGGCCCCGCACCTTGAACGCCCAAATTAAGTGCGGAGAAATTTAATTCTTCAGCAAGCATCTGAGTATAAGGCTTATCAGTGTAGCAACCGTATGTGAACGCTGGCCCAAGAGAAGTAAAGTAAGTTCCTTCTTCCAGGCTTAATGGAGAGGGGCCTCTTAATACGAACCTCTTTTTAGTATCAGGAGACATTATCGTATACAAATCATAGTCAAAGAAATCGAAATCCCGTTTTTGGTAACCAACATTCAACATAAAAAACCTTCTTCCTATCAGCTATCAACTTAAATTAGTTGGCCGCTCATTGTGAGTTATCGCAACCGTATCGTGAAGTGCCCCCTTGCGGTCTAATGCATATTTACTCTCGCGAGAATTCTTGAGAATACACTCTTCCAATCTAGTACGCTAACACTTTCGAATGCCTTCTTAAAGAACTGCTGTCTTTGTGATTCGGAAGTCTCGCAAGCTCTCCCCATAGCATTAATGAGGGCGTCTATATTATTGGGCTGGTATAGAAACCCATTGTGATTGTCGTCAACCAAGTCTTTGATCATACCTAAGTCTGGCGCAATAACAGGACGGCTAAATGACATAGCATGTATTAGTGAGCCCGAAGTGAGAATTTTTCGATACGGTAGGACAACAAAGTCAGAACAATTGTAAAACCACTGAAGTTCATTCCTTTCTATATACCTAGGCTCATATACAACGTTAGACAAAACCTGTGAGTCACTACAGATCTCTTCTATCGAAAAACTTTCCTTTGGCATTCCTGCAATGAGTAGACGCGCATTTTCATGCGTGCTCACAACAGCAGAGAATGCACGAACAAGCTCCTCTACCCCTTTGTAAGCTCTAATTTGTCCTAAGAAAAGAAACACGGTTTCTTCTGTCGAAAAATCATATCTTTGACGGGCTTGTTCTCTTGTTATTATATTCTCATCAATACCAATATAATGACCGTGATGAGCTACTACTATTTTCCCTGTAGATGCAGGCAGAAAGCTTTCAATCTCTGCAATAGAGCTCTCTGAATGAACATGAATGATGCTTGACAGCGTAGCAAGCATTTGTCGCAGCTGAACTTCTTGTTTCACGTACTGACAATTGTGAGGCATCACATTATGTATAGTCCATATGACCTTCCCTCTCTTTTCAAGAAACGCAAAAATTCGTTGAAAAAATACGTTTTTAAGTCTTTCTGCAATTTCTTCGCTTTCTGCTTTCCCCAATAGATAGTTTGTCCAGTGCAAATGGAATATTACATTCTCCATACCATCATTGACGGCTTGAAGGGCACTATCAATATCTCCAGAGTACAGAGCACACTCTTCAGAAACTGGTGAATACAGCAAGTCCTGATACGTATTGCTTTTCCTGTAATCTGGAAAGAAAAACAGATTAGGAATATGTATCTTGCGTCTAAATGCAAGCTCTCTAGGTCTTTCCTGATCAGGCACATATACTTCCCAATCATCAGTTAAGCCCATTCTCTCCAATGAATACGTGATGACAACAGGCGTATTCGAGCTCTGTTTCCCTTCATTGACAAAGGATGTATTCTTACCATGCCAGCGTCTAGCATAAAGCGTCTCTTCAATGTGATGAAAAGTACAAACTTCGCTCAACTTTAAGAACATATCGTAGTCAACAGCATTCAGTAGCTCTTCATTAAAACTCTCTGTACGAAGCCAGTCTCTCCGACGAAACATTCGAAAATGATGCGCAATAGATGTCAAAAGCATCTTTTCTCTAGAGAACTTGGGATAGCTGTACTCATCCATAAGATAATTGCCGTCAGCATCTATCCTCTCGCAAGAGCTGTATACGCAGCCGATGTTATTATCTTCTAAATAGCTAACAAGTGTTGCTACTGCATTAGGTTTAAGTAGATCATCTGAGTCTAGTTGGCCTATATACATCCCTCGGCACATTCTAACCGCCGAATTAGAGGCGGTTCCAATACCACCATTCTCTTGTGACATCCAGCTTACTCGTGGATTATCAGAAAAGTAGGTTTCCAACACTTCTAACGTGTTGTCCGTGGAACCATCATCACAGATACATATTTCTAAATCTGTATAGGTTTGGTTTAGAGCGCTATCTACAGCTTCTTTAATATAAGCAGCATTGTTGTAAGACGGAATGTATATAGAAACTTTTGGAACTTGATAAAGGTAGTTTTTCTTATGCTTTCTGTACCAGCCTACTGGACACTTCTCCTCAAAGAGTGCTTCATTTTTTTTTGGATCCGCTACTGGAAAGTTGTCCATTCTATCCACGGTGATATCTTGATGTATCCCGAGAGAATTCTGAACAGGGATTATATACGCCCCTGAGTTAAAGATTCTGTAGCCAATTTCCTTATCTTGAAATCCACAATGCAAGAAGTCTTCGTCAAAGAGGCCAGAACTCTTAAGCAATCTCATAGGGTAAGCTGCATTAGCACTAGAGAGCAGCCTGAACGGGTAGCGATCCTTTTTCAGATTTCCATTGACCTTCTCATAAGCAGCAATAAACTTTTCGTCTCGTTCTCTACCCCAGTCACTTCTACTAAAGTCAATCCTTTCTAGCTTATTAAGCAGCCCTTCAGAACCATGTCTTAGAATTTTCTCTTCCGATATATCTTCTACATTTAGAAACTTTCTTTCGCCCAACAGCAAACAATTGTCATTGACGTGAAAGCGCTTCATATAGTTTTCTACCAATTGGCATGTAGGTAGAATGTCCCGGTCTAGGGTAATAACATAGTCATACTTTGCCTTCCGAATACCTTCATTAAAAAGACATCCTATACTACTTACGGATTCGACTTGAACGACAGTCAAGTCCAGAATTTGCAGATACTTTTCAAGACCTATGTCATCAAAACTTACATCTCTTCCAACCACTAAAATAACTTCAAGCAGATGATTGGAATAAGTCTGTTTAGTTATTGCAGCAAGCGTTTTTTTGACAAAGGTTGCATTGCTATGGGCAGGAAGTACTACAGAAACAAACAGTTCATAGCTGTTACGTTCATAGAGAAAGTTCTCAACAGCTTTCTCTATGAACGTATAGTCATTATTCTCTCCTCTTAAACGAGGTAGTACTAAGTCTGGTGGAAACCCCTTGAGTTTTGAAACGTGAGGGCGATGAAGATATTTTTTGACATTGGGTTTTCGAAAAGGAGGAAAATCAGAATTCTGGCTATGGGAATACGGCTGAGAGGAGTCCAACACAGAGAGCTTATGATTCTCTATAATGTCAGACTGAATCTTCAACTCCTTTAGGCACTTTTCTAACCTTGACTGTGTTTGATGAAGTTGGAAGAGTAAAAACTCGCTCTTATCACCGTCAGGATTTCTTACTAAATCACTAAGCAGCGCCTGCTCCTTTTTCAACTCATTTAGCTCTTGGGTAGGATCAAAACGAGAGTTCGATGATTCTACACTCAACTCACTAGACGAAAACTGGGTGGTCAAAGAACTTTCTTGAAAATTGTAAGCGAGGAGAGCATATCTCATCGCTTCTTTTGCTTCTAACAGCGAGTTGTCTAGCTGAAATGCTAGGCTATAAGTATCAATCGCAGATTGAAGTTCTCCTAAATCTGAATAGGATTTAGCAAGTTCAAAACATATACCGGCATGCGATTGAGAGAGTTCTGAGAAGTGTTCTTTTGCAAGAGCCCCAAGGGAAATCGCCTCTTCCAAATGCTGTTTCGTTCGCAACAGATTGATAGTGACTGCATAAACCCAAGGAGGCTGATCGTCGTCGAGGGAAAGAGCCTGCCGGTAGCTATCTAGCTGAGCATCTGTATCTCCTATCTTCTCATGGCATAGCCCTAAAAGCCGATGCATATCCGCACTGTCCGGACAGTAATTTAGTCCAACTTGTAGCACCTGAATAGCATCAGCCCATTGTTCTTTCTCTATTAGTAGGTTTGCGGTGACAATATATACCCAATCTGACTGATGAGGGATTAAGTCTATTGTTTTTCTGTAGCTGACTAGCTGACCCTCAAAATCACTCAGTTTTTCTTGTGCTATCCCTTGCCAGCGATATCCATCAGCACTTTCTGGGTGCGCTAAAATAAATTCTCGACAAGCCTGAAACATGTCTTGCCATCTCTCTTCTTTAAAAAAAGATTCGACTTCGGACAGTCCCGCCTCCATTGACGGTTTGTCTATAGTCCTTTGATCTGTAGCAGAACTGTCGAGAAACATATTTTCCGAAGAATCACTTTCCAAAGATTGATACTTTTCCATAATCCCTTCTAGCTCTTTCAATGAAGCCTGCATACTAGCGGTCTTTTGCTGAATATGTTTCCGAAATAAACCTATAGGCCAATCAACTATTTCGACGGAAGCATCTGACTGTGCAAGCCGTAGCCATAACTCGTGGTCCATCGCGTAATGAAGATCTTCGCTCAGAGCGGCACCGCTCTTCTCCCAAATTTTTCTGGAGAAGAACATCTCTGGTTGAAAAAAAAAGTTGCCATCTTCCCACTTGCTCATACTGACTAGATCTGATGTCACCAAGAAACCTTGATCCATATTAGGCTTTCGGAGCATCTCTATATTGCAATTTCGATGAGCTATACAAATACCCGCTATTACGTCACGTTTGGACTTGAGATAAGCCATCGCCACAAAATGCAGAGCCCCAGGCGCAAGCATATCGTCACTATTTAGCCATCCAAACAGCTCACCGGAAGCCAGTCGAAAGCCTTTATTAATAGCACTAGATTGACCAGAATCGGGTTCTACTAACATAATAGATATCTGATTCTGATATCGTTCTAGCACAGAGAGTGTTTCATCAGTGGAACCACCATCTACAACAATGTATTCTACATTCTCGTAGTTCTGATTCAGAATAGACAGTATCGTTTCTTCGATAAAATGTCCTTGATTAAAGGAAGGCGTAACAATACTGATTTTAGGCCAGGAGACGTTTTGAGGTTTGAGCGCGTCAAACTGATCTATCCAATCGAATTGGAATCTAGGCCAGGTCATCTCGTCTTTCTTAAACCAAACAGGTATTTCCCATGATGGCTTAACTTGATTCACCTTTTGAAAGTGATCCCCAGCTAAACTAAGCTGTCCACCTAATAGGGAGGTTACACCTTGGTTATAGTGAAGCGTTTCTATACAAAACTCTACCCAGTCTAAATCTGGCTGATGCTCAAAGGCCAATTCGTAATTTTTCAGTGCCGCATCCACATCGCCTTCTGCGCTCAGCAAACGAGCTAAACAAGCATAGCTAAGTCCATCTGGCTCTTGAGGGTACAGCTTAAATCCTTGCCGATACAAATTAATAGCCTCGACTGCTTGGCCATGTTCTGCAAGGAGTCGGGCCAAAGTCATGTACAACCAAAAAGGTTGCGCAACATCCAGTTCCAGAGCCTTTCGGTAACTCTCTATCTCTCCCTCAAAAATCTTCAACCGCTCCTGGACCGCACCCAGCTCACGATAGGCTTCAGCACTATCTGGGAATTGAATGACTGATTCCTTATAAACTTCTAAAGCTGCGTCAAAATCCTTTCTATCGATATAGGCTTTAGCTGCAGATCGATAGGTATCAAACAGACAACTATTTGCTAGTAGACGCGCCAATAGTTCATTAACATCATCAATCTGCGGCAGCACTGTATGTGATTTAGCAACCATTAGCCAAGCCTCCATTTACTGTGTTATGGGCAACAGTCGACCGATTTAACGCCAGTTGATTTTTTTGTGCAACATGCCGCCAAGCCTCGCCTTGTGTTCTATAAATATTCCGCTCCCGCTCTAGCTGCACAGCCCACTGATTAGTCTCTATCAGCTTCGCTTGCAACTGCTGAGATTCCTGCCAGGAAACATCTAACGCCAAAAACTCCTGCACCCACAACAACATCTCTTCACCGACAAATCCAGACGTTACAATATCGCGTCTCCTCTCCCGATGTCGCCTCGCCGAGCCAAAAAAAACGTCCAGACGCTCCACCCTCCTCTCTAATCGGAAGAAAGATTTAATACGTCTTCGTGCTGCCTGACCTAGCTCATACTTTCTCTTCTCCGATTGCAACAAAGGTCTCAATATTTCCACATAGCGATCACACTCTGACTCGTCCCCCTCGCCTAACGACACCAGCACTCCAGTTTCTGGGGTGAGCAGTTCCCGTTGCCCTCCCACATCCGAAGCCACCACCGGCAACCCCATCGCCATCGCCTCATACATCACCAGCGAAATCCCCTCATAAGCTGAAGGCAACAGCACCACATCCGCCGCCGAATAATAGCCCACCATCTCCGATGAAGAAACAAACGGCAAAACCCTAATCCGCTCAGCCAATAATCCATATTCAGCCTACCGCTCAGTCACCGCCTCCACCAGCTCGCCACCGCCTAGCATCACCGCCGTAACCGCAAACTCCTGCATTACCAGCCGGTTAATAATCTCTATAAAAAACAAAGGCCGCTTCTGCCCCGTCATCCTCGCCGGAAACAGCACCACTAACCCATCATCCGCAACCTCCATCCCCCGCCGCACCCGCCGCCGATTCTCCTCATCCGCCTGCCAAAACTGTTCATCCACATTGATGTAGCACACCTTAATCTTGCTCGCCGTCGCCTTATTCATCTCAATGAACTTACTCGCCAAAGCATTAGACGTCACAATATGCCGGTCTAAAAACTCACTAAACTGGCAAGACACTCTCGGATATCCACCCTCTCGCCACCCTGGATCTTCTGTGTGCGTATAGTCCACAAACGCCACACCTGGAAAATCCTGCCGCAAAGATGGCAGTAAATAATACGCATAATACGCATTAGAAATAAAGCAAACATCAACCTGCCGAGACTCAATTATGTACTGGGCAAACGTCAACCAATGCCCATAGTGCAACAGCCCTGGCAGATGAAAAATATCTGGCGTAATCTCATAAAACTGCTCGAACCAGTGATGTGGGGCCGGTACCGTCGTCACAATCGTAATTGCATAGCCCCGCCGCTTCAGCCCCGCTAACAAATCCAAATTAAACTTATCCGCTCCACCAATCTCCAAATGCGGAAACCAACAAAGAAGTCGCTTACCTTCACTAGCCGTACTAATCGGGTTCTGAATCGTCAGCCGTCGCCGCAGCGCCGAGAGATCAAACATCGGCCTCTCTACCACCACATCCGGCAACTCATTATCATCAAAAAACTGCTGATATCGCGCCTGAATCTGCCGTGTTACCTCAGTCTCTTTTTCTACCTTGCTGCGCGAAGTCGCTAGTAATCCCGACGCCGTTCGCCGATAACAATCCAAATATTCAGGAATCGTCCACCCCTTTTGCCCATGAGCGATCGCATTCAACCACCGCTCCCAATCCTCATAAAATCTCAGGCTTTCATCAAACCCACCCACCGTATCAAAATCTTCCTTCCGATAGAGCAGCCTCCCCGTCACCCGATTCTCATTTATAAACTCACTCGGCTGATCAAAACCCTTATCCCACCAATATTCCTGCTCTCCAAACCCCACAGAATACGTATTCACAAACGAAAAATCCGCATGCGTCTCCAAAAAGAGCACACACTTTTCAATCATCGTCGGCTCCAGCAACTCATCCGTATCCAAAAAAAACAGATACTTGCCCCTCGCCTGCGCGATCGCCGTATTCCGCCCCGCCGCCAAGCCGCCATTCTCCGCTCGCCGCACCGTCTTAATCTTAGAATTCAGCTCCGGCAACTCATCAAATAACGCTTCCGCCGCTGCATCTGTCGAACAATCATCCGCAATAATCCACTCATAGTTTTGAAACGTTTGATTCCGAATAGAACGATTCGTTTCTATAAAGTAGTCTCTCGGCACATTATAAAAAGAAGAAATAATCGAAACCACCGGAGCATCCGAAGCAGGAGATTGGCAATACTCAAAATCCTGCGCCTTGAGCAAATCAATAAAGTCAGAGACTTTTGAAAAATAAGGTTTCATCGGCATCGCGTCTCTCTTAGCACTCCTCTCACGTTTCACACTACTTGCGGGTCTAGCTCAATGGCCTTCGCATAGGCATCGCTAGCCTCATCCACCTTTCCTAGCGTGGTATAGGCATCCCCCATTTGCTTGTAAGCGATCGCCAAGTTCGGCGCTAGCGCGATTACCTCTTTGTAGGCAGCGATCGCATCTGCGGCTCTCCCCTGCCACGAATAAATATTGCCAATACAGTGCCGCGCACAATAAGAACTATCATCTAGCTCAAGACAACGATTAAAAGACGCAAGCGCCGCATTCAACTCATTCTTCCGGCTCAAAATCTCCCCTAACTGAAAATGCGCATCAAAATCATCCGGCTGAACTTTCAACACTATTTGTACACACTCAAGCGCAGCCACCCATTTCTCCTGCTGCATCAACACCTCAGACAATGGCATCAATACATCACCGCTATCGCCATTCACCTGTAGCGCCATCTGATAAACAAAAACAGCTTCTTCAACCTGCTCTGCTTCTCTCAGCACGCTACCTAGCCGCAGATAAACACCAACATCACCAGGGCTAAGCGCGATCGCCTGACGGTAAATCTCCGCATCCAGCCCTTCTGATTGAGCGAGCTGTAGGTACTGCTCAGAGGACTGTTGCAGGTTTAAGCTTGCTTGCTTCTTCAAGGTTTCAGCTAGCTTTAAGCCAATAATAGAAGACGTTGGCGCTAACTCAGCCGCTTTAGCATACGCTTCGGCGACCTCATCCCACTGTTCGCTCTGCTCTAGCACCTCACCCAAACTGTAGTAAGACCAAGCAAACTCAGAATTCAGTTCAGTCGCTTTGCGATAGGCCGCCGTTGCCGCCTGCCAGTTACCTACGTTTTTCTGGCATTCTCCTAGATTGTGATATGCCCAAGAGAAATCAGAACTTAGCTCAATAGACTGCTCATAAGCTACAATCGCCGCCTCCCATTTCTCTTCCTCCCGCAATCGTTCTCCCTCCTGGTACATCTCCGCTGAGCGAGATCGCGCTTCGGCAACGATATCTCTGCTCGCTTGCGCGCTTGGCGCAGCCTGTACCAACGCTGGCCCTGTCTCAAGCATTACTTCTCCTGGCAAAGAAAAGCCGGAAGATACTTGAACAGGGCTATTTACTTTTTTATAGGGTGCTTTTTTATGGGGATAGGGCGGCGCTGCAAAACCATATCAGCATCTTGAGAATTACCTTGCGATCGCAATAGCTCCGCCAACGCATCGTACGAAGGCGCAAACTCAGGCTGTAGCTGAATAGACTGCCGATAACACTGCGTCGCCGCCGCCATACTGCCATAGCGAAAAAGTACACGACCCAGCGAATAGCACTGCTGAGCATCTGGCCAACTCGGCTCCAGCACAAAAGAGCGATACCACGCTTCAGCCCCGCGCTTTGGCTCGCCGTTTTGTTCAAATAGCTTCGCCAAACTGCGATAGAGAATAGCCGACTGCGGCGCTTGAACAATCGCCGCCTGCATACACTCAATCGCCCTAGGCCAGTCCTTAACAGAAACATAGCGCTGAGCCTGCTCAGTGGGTGACAGCGCTGCCGCTTCTGCGGGAGATAGAGAAAGCTGAGCCTGCTCTGACGCCTCAGTAGCTACCAAAGACGCAGCCGCTGAGCCTGTTGTTCGCAATAGTTTTTTAGTCGTAGAGGCCTGTAGCAGCTTGTGCACCTGCTGCTGCGCCTCAGGAGAAAGCTTGCCAGCCAACATCCCCACAGAAGGAGACTCAGCCGAATTAGCACGCTCCGCTTCAGCATTCAGCGCCAGCACCTTGCGATAGCACACCGCCGCCGCCTGCCAATCCCCCCCATCCTCCAACAGATCGGCGAGCCGCTGATAGGCAACGACCATCTTCGGATCTTGCTCCACTGCCTGCTGATAAAACTGAACGGCTCTCTCACTGTCATTAGCGGATTCCAATAGCTGAGCAATCCTACAATGCTCTTGAGCACTACCCAGATCCGGCTGGAGCCGCAGGGCAGTTGCCATACAGTTCATTTCACTGTCCTTGCGGCCCGCCTTCTTCCACACCTTTGCCAGGTTCAAATAGGCAGTCGCCATCGTTGGGTCTCGGTCAATAGCCTTTTGATAGTAAGAGACCGCTTCCTCCAATTGGCCTTTTTGGGCATACATACTGCCCAGGTTGACATACACCTCCGGGAAATTGGGCCGAATTGTAATGGCCTTCGCATAAAAACCCATAGCATCAGTAGGTCGGCCCTGCTGCTGCAAAATCTTACCCAAAAACTTGTAGGCTTCTGCCGTCGCTGGAGCCACTTTCAGAGCTTCCTGGCAAGCATTGAAAGCCTTTTCCCACTGATTCTCATCACAGTAAGCCTGGGCCTGCCGCAAATAGATATCAACCACCTCACCGACAGAATCAGAGGCCAAGACCAAGCTCGACGTTACTGATGGCGCCTCCCCAAACTGAGCATGCAACGGGTAACCCTGCTGGGACTGACTATGCAGCGTAATAGCATGGGCATCGCGCTGAGACCCAGCACCGTAAGTTTCAGCGCGATGAGACTCGTTGACTGTCACAGACACGCCCAATAAATCATCCCTAACCATCAGGGCCGCGGCCCTTTCACTCCTCTGCGCCACAGACGAGCCCTGCTCAACAGACAAACGCGACGATGCGTCTTCTGTTGTCGTTCCATCATTCAAAACCACCGACTGCCAATCAACCGCCACCACGCTTTGCTGCCTCACACTAAACACGCATATACCCCTGCTACGACGGCACCATCACGTCATCGCATCTGTTTCTTTTTGCCTTCACCAATTCTCTCCTACGCCGTTTTCCTCTTTACACCCAAGAGAAACCGACCCTAGAGGGCCCACCCCTTCCAACCCGAGAGTGCCAGAATCAGAGCATTTTCCAAACCAATTTCAAGTCAACCATTAGCAATTCACCTTCACCATTTTTAAGAATCGCTACACCTTGACAATCTAGAAACTAGACAGGAATAAAAATGTCAAGCTGGTTACAAAAACCAGCTGAACACTTTCGTAAAAGTCTCCTAATTTACGCATGCATGCATACATTCAGCACTTTCAACATACCAACCTGCCTGACGGACGCATCCGTAACAAACGACAGAAGGTATAAAAAAGAACAAATAAAGAAAGAGGACACGAAGATACTCGTAGCAGAGCCAAACAGAGATGTATATTAAATTACTTAATAAAATTTACAGTTACTTAGATGCAGACAAAATATGAAGATAAAGGTGAAAACAATAGGCGTAACCACCGATTTCATCAAATTATTTGCATATTACAAAAGAATGGGACAAATTAGAGTGCTTCTTTTACTCCTGACACATAAAAAATGACGGCTTCAAACAAAAAACATGGCTCCTTTACATGCTTAGTACACTAAAGGTAAGTCATGGAAGTTCAAGACCGGTAAGGTTGAAAGAACATGCGCCTGAGGCTGCATCGGCACAATCAAAGATAAAGATTACTCTCTCCAATCATCTTGAATATTTCAATTTTTAGCATTCCAAAGGCATTTGTAGGCCGCAGCGCTATCCACCAGAACAATGCGATCGCAACTTGGCATCAGCTGCCTACCCACCCAGAAATTATTCTCTGCGGCAACGATCCTGGTGTTGCAGAAGCCGTCCAAAGATTTGGCGGTCGGCATCTGCCTAATATTCAATGCACTGCTCAGGGGACGCCTTTACTCAATGATGCTTTTGCTCAAGTACAGGCAAAAGCCAAGGGCCAAATTTTGGTCTATGTGAACGCAGATATTCTGCTGTTGCCAGACTTTGTTCAAGCTGTAGAGCAGGTTGCGCAGCAGCATTCACAATTTCTCATGCTGGGTCGACGCTGGAATCTAGATGTAGAGCAGCCGATCGACTTCGAGGGTGAAAAGTGGCGATCGCAACTATTAGAAGACCTTCGTAGGCAGGGCATATTCAGCGGCATTGGTGCGCTCGACTACTTTGCATTTCCAAGCTCGCTTTTTGCAGAAATTCCACCCTTTGCGGTGGGGCGAGCAGGATGGGACAACAGGATTGTAGGCGAGGCCTTGAGTCAGGGCTACTCGGTAGTCAATGCCAGCCAAGCCGTCACGGTAATTCATCAAAACCATGACTACGCCCACCTACCTGGAAAGCGGCTAGAAGCATTTCATGGTGTGGAGGCCAAACAAAATCGTACATTCTTAAAATCTCGGCTAGCTGGCAATAGTGCGAATGCAACCCACGTTCTGAGCTATCACAACAAATCTCCTCGGGCCAAATCTCCTCGAGTGAGTATTATTTTAGCTCAGCCTGCCGAGGTAACAGAACCTGCTGCACAAGAGATCGCCTTAGAGCAGGCAATAAAACGGCTGAAAGAACAAGCCTACTCAAACTTTGAGATTGTTTTACCCGAGCCCTGTTTGCAAAACCCAGTTGCTGCTTGGAATAAATCCCTAGCGAAAGCAAAAGGTGAGTTTGTTCTCTTCCTAGATACTCGAACGCATTTACTACCCAAGGCCCTAGCCGAGTGGATTGAACAAATCGATATGCGAGCGGGCTCGCTGGAAATAAGCCTCGCTGGATGGCAGACAGCTTCAGCTGAGATGGGCTCATCTGATGATAATGCATTTATTGAGATAGAGCCCTGGCAAGAACTTGCAAGGCTACTGTCAGGACGTGAGGGGTTGCAGGGTCTACATATATGGGCTTTACCCACGATTTGGTTGTTGTTACATCCCAGCAGTATGTTGTTTCGGCGTGACTGGCTAGCGCGCTTTAGTACATCGGGTTTTGGCGCGTCTATCGACACATCTCATGCTGTACTGAATGAACATCTTCACGATAAAGCGGCAATTGTTGATCTGGTGCTGCGCCTTTTCTCGCGCGGCGCTGCAGCCAGCTATTTAGAGGCATCTGTGCTGCAAGATAGCAGGATTGCTGATGGCGCACAATACAATTCGCATTTCGCTGAAACCCTTCAAAAAGACTGCAACCAAATTGTCAATGACTTTTTTAAGCAGGCGCACATCCCACGCTGGGCTGCACCATTAGAAGCTCATGCAAGACTCACCACTCAGCAATGGATAGAAAAACTGACGGATCAAGCAACAGATGCTTCTGCTGCTTCTGAGAGTATGGCTTCTCCCCAGTTTTTATAAAACCACAGGTGCAGCGGTTCGCAGGCACAATCGGCAACCTGTTGATAGTGATGAATGGCGGCTGAAAAATTGCCCTGGAGATGATAGCACTCGCCAATAGCCTGATGCACGTCTGCGGCAGTGGATTGCAAGGTAACGGCTTTTTGGTAGGCAGCGATCGCATCTTCCCGCAACCCCTCATGTCGCAGTACCGCGCCCAGTCGCTTATACACCTTACTCGCTTCAATAGATCGATCGAGAGCAAGCAGCGTTTGGGCAAGGTCGTGGGAATAGGGAATGCAAGTAGGATGCAGGGCAATGGCTTGGCGGTAGGGTGCGATCGCGGCTGAATAGCGCTGCTGCTGAAAACAGATACGGCCTAGCTGAGCGTGCGCATAGGCAGACTGAGCGTTGAGGCTGATGGCGCTCTGGTAAGCCGCTGCTGCATCTTGGTATTGCTGGCTTTGATATAGCGCATCACCCAAGTTTTCGTAGATGGCGCTGCTAGCAGGATTTTGCTGTAGAGCGTATTGATAAAATACAATCGCGGCTTGAAACTGCCCCTCTCGTAATTACTGATTGGCAAGTTTGAAATCTTTTATTTGATCTTCTATGTGCGCTTCTGCGGGTATCTGTTTTGTAGCGTTCTGTAGAGTCATGTTCTGATGAGGCAGCCAACGTAGCGGATAAATAATTAAGGCAATACTCCTACTTTCATATTCGGTCGTTTACCTCCGATGAAAAATCCAGCAAGCACAAAAGTTATTCAGTTTTATCGGAACTTTCGTGAGTTTACAGGCGGGCACCTCAAGCACTGGCACTATTTCAACCATGTTTACTATTCTGCCACCTATCTTCCCTATATCTATTTTGGTGCAGATACAGTTTGGAATCCTAAAAACCCATGGCGACACCTCAACGGCGCTGCATCACACAAATCTGCATTTAGCCAACCGTTGAAAAAGCCCGATGTCTTATTTATCGAAGGCGTCAGCGACTGGCCAGTGATGCAGGCAGCCTACACATATTTAAGCCAAATTCCAATCATTAATCTCATTCAGCATGTGCGCCACGGTGACCCAGCCGACCCACGCTATGCGTTTCTCACGCAGCGAGCGATTCGGATATGTGTGAGCAAAGCGGTAGAAAGTGCGCTGACAGAAACGCATCGAGTCAATGGGCCACTGATAACAATTCCGTGCGGTGTAGAACTGGCCAATCTGCCAGCGCCCCTAACAAATAAGCCTATAGAAATTTGCATTGCAGCGTTGAAAAATCCAGAGCTAGGACAGCGGTTGCGACAGCGCTTAGAGCGCGATGGACACCAGGTGGTTTTGCTTGCAGGGAGAATGGCGCGATCGCACTTCCTCAACGCTATAAATCAAGCCAAGATCACGCTCTTTTTACCTTGGCAAACTGAGGGATTTTACCTTCCAGCGCTAGAAGGTATGGCACTCAATACGCTAGTGGTTTGTCCAGACTGCCAGGATAATCGTGAGTTTTGTCAGGATGGTGAAAACTGCTGGAACCCAGCTTACGAAGGAACTAAAATCTTGAGTGCGCTAAACCAAGCCTTAGCAATGTCTGATGAAAAACGTCACCAGATGTTGCAACAAGGGCAACAAACGGCAAAGCGCTACAGTTTGCGAGCGGAGCGGCGTGCTTTTTTGAACGTACTAGAGAACTTGGAGCAGATATGGTGAACGACTCAGCACAACAAGATGAAGTTGCAAATCTGAAGCAAGCATTGGCAGATACCAGGATGGAGTTGTTGCGATCGCAAGCACGTCTGCATCAGCTACAAGAAACCACTATAGGTGAGCAGGTATTGATGCAGCTACGCGGGCAGTATATGCGATCGCAGTACGAGCTATGGATAACCAAGGCCTGCATAGCATGGATGAAAGAAGAACCCCTCAAAATGGCACAGTGTCTCGAAGCTTCGCTAAGTTGTGTCGCCTTAGAACCGCAGGTAGTAATATCAGACTGGCTACGACAGATGGATCAATTTGCCAGAGACGTTCAGCCTATAGTGGACTCTAGAGCCAAAATGACGCTAGTCTCACTCCTTGCAACATCTGAATGGCAAGCATTAATACGGGAGGTTACTGTAAACAATCCGTAAACACAAAAAGGGCAACTGGTATTAGCCAGTTGCCCTTTTCTTTCCGTAGACAGGTTAGCCATCACCAACCTGTCTAATGAGATGTAGTATCACTACAAATTAGCCAGCAACAAACAAGTTGTTGTTGATGCCGTTAACGATGCTAGCTTCGAAGACGTTCTCGATTACACCGATCAAGTCGTTAGCTTCAGCACTGTCACCATTCTGGCGGTAGATACCAACACCAGATACGGTGCCTAGAGAAGGCGACAAGAAGGCAACATCCGACAAGAAGTAGATATCAGACTTAGCAAAGCCAGCAGTAGCAAGCTGAATACGGTCCTCAACACCAGAGATGACGCCATCAGGATCGATTTCTACACCACGCAAGAGTGCAAAGTCAGCATCGCCACCTTCGTCATAGAAGGCTTCGTTGCCTGAGCCCAAGATGAAGCGGTCACGAACGTTGTCGTTAGCACTGATCAAGATGTCTTGCTCAGCAGAGTCGCTACCGTTGCCATAGCCACGAAGCGTGTCAGAACCTAGACCACCAATTAGCGTATCGTTGCCGTTACCGCCACGGAGGAAGTCATCGCCTAACTCACCGCTAAGCAAGTCATCACCGTTACCACCGTTAAGGCTGTCGTCGCCAACACCACCACGGAGGAAGTCGTCGCCAGCATTACCAAAGATGAGGTCATCACCTAGGCCACCAAAAGCAGTGTCGTTACCAGCGCCGCCGTTGATTTCGTCGTCGTCGCCTTGGCCGCGTAGAACGTCATCGCCATCATCGCCGTTGAGCGTGTCTTCGCCATCGTTGCCGCGCAGGTCGTCGTTGCCGTCGCCACCGTTGAGGACATCGTTGTCTTCAAGGCCGCGTAGCAGGTCGTCGCCATCATCGCCGTTGACTTCGTCATCGCCAAGGCCGCCGTTCACAGTGTCGTTGCCATCACCACCAAAGAGTGAGTCAGCACCTTGCTCACCACTGATGAGATCGTTGCCATCGCCACCTGAAATCAGGTCGCCACCAAGACCACCACGCAGGAGGTCGTCACCAGCATCGCCATCAATGATGTCTGCACCCAGACCGCCGAACACAGTGTCGTTACCTTCGCCACCACGGATGCAGTCAGCACCGACTTGACCGCTCAGGAGGTCGTCGCCACTACCGCCGTCGATTTCGTCGGCACCGTTGCCACCTTGGATGAAGTCATCGCCAGCGAGACCCACAAGTGCTTCTGCATCATCAGTACCCTCAAGCGTGTCATCGCCAGTAGTACCCAGGATAGTCTCACTTGCAAGCCACTGATTCTTCAACAGCACAATAGAAGTGCTGTAGTTGAAGATGATGTTGGCACCCGGATCAATGATGGAGAGATTGGGGTTGTACAGAGGGCTAGACGCCGTGGAAACACCAACAAAGAGGGAAGTATTCGAGTAATCAGCAGGCGCAAAAGTAATTGCAGGATCGCCACTCGAAGCATTAATAGAACCGAGAGGAAGAATAGCACCACTGTCGTCAAAAATGCGATTAGCTGCCTCAATATTTAGAGGAAGACCAAGCGCAGTAAATGCACTGTCGACCTCGGTGTAGGCAATAACCGTTCCTGTAGAAGCAGTCGGGTCATTGAGCATCAGCTCAAAGATGTCACGGTCATTCAGGGTGTTGAGCTGTTGAGTAGACTCAAAAGTACCGAAGACCCCATCTCCCAAACCGGTGTTGATAGCAGTCGAAGTTGTAGTTGACATAACAGAAGATTAATCTCCGAGTTTTTTTACTAAATTATTGATAGATGCTATTCATGAGCAGCAAGTAAAACTGAGATATCGCTGACCTTCTACAAAGAAACTCTTTCCAGGGACAGCCAGGAACAGGTAGTAGTGCAGTCGCCTAGCCTACCAGCATGACTTGACTAGCTTCTGGCCTGTAGCATGAGTCAAGCGACAAAGAGCAACAATGTAGACATCAAAGACATGGATATCAGCAACAATTTCACCTACTGACAAATAACTTATCGAATCGCACCCATCATTTTTCTGGTTTCCACACTTATCCAGAAGAATCGTGATTCCCAAAAACATACTAGGCCAGCCGTTAATAGCGAATCTATGCCGCCTCTTAAAACTTCAAAAACAAAGCTTGGTATCTTTTGAAACATTTTCTCTTAATAGATACGTAGTTGTACTGGTTGTTACAAAAAGGAAGAGGTGAGTTTTGCCGTTCTTTTAGCAGCGATCAGACGCTATTTAGGTGAAAGAATAATATTGTCTGGGTTTTTCCGGAAATCGTATTTTATACTTTTGGGCTCGGAAAAGAAGGTTGAGGGCTATTTTTGCTTTGTTTAGCTACTGTGAAGGAAATTTAGCGTCAATCGCTATGTAGTTGTGTAAATTGCGCTTTGTCTACGTACAAACCCGGCATTTTCTTCACATGCAAACGGAATTTGTACAAAACATAAAAAAAGATAAAGCGCCGAAAGGAATTTATCCTTTCGGCGCTAGCTGTCAGCTTAAGCAGACCGTTGGTTTAGAGCTAGATATTTGCCAAAATAGGTGCCTGAAATGGCTGAAGCTAGGCTGAGTCTCGCAAGCCTTTACTGAGCTGTTCATCGAGCTGATCGCAGGCCCAGTCGTATAGCTCGCAGTCTAGAGCATTATGTGACTGAATCAGACGGATGGTGCTCTCAGAGATTTCTCTTTCTCGTTTGGGTTTGTTCGTTGCTATATTCATCGATTTGTAAACGGGTAGGGTTGCCCAGCCTAGCCTCTCTTTCATCAGCCGCAGTGAATCGTCAAATCGCTCAGTAATGCCAACAACGGAAAAGTGGTCTTTGACGTTGACTTTGGCCTTAGATAGGAGAGTGCGATCGCACTCTCCTACCGGTATTCGAGTACTCTCATAACCGGCCAGTGCCCTCACCTGAAAGTTATCTATTTCACCCGCTAAGCCACTAGTCACGTAATCTTCGAGCGTCATTTTTTGGCTAGTGACGGCCTCGTGCAGGTAATGCGTTTCCTCGCGCAGAATGTGATAGTACAGTGAAACAATGCGATTCACAGGGTTGCGTAGCATCGTGATGTAGGTTGCAGGCTGAGGCAAGTCCTCATGCAGACCAAACAGAATATGGCCTCTGAGCAAATTGATCTGACTTTTTTCCTCGTCTGGGAGTGCTTTAAGTGTTTCTATCGTAGTTCCCTTCGATGCATCAACGGCGAAGATGGTCTGCCCAGCGTATTGTCTAATAAGAATCACAGACAGCGTGGTCCCCGCTGTTTTACCAATATGAACGAAAATAACGCAGTCAGAATTGTGGGGCATCTTTCTTAGCTCTATCTAAAATGTGTGCGGCTGGTAAACATCGGTAGAAGATTCTCTTTAGCCTACGAGTTTGATTTATCACAAAAAACTACGCGCTTCAAAATCATTTCGCTTATCGGTCGGCAGCTTCAGGATTTCAGCTGATTTTTTGAGCTTGCCCTGTGCCGATAGCACCTTAGCCAACCCAGATCGAGGCAGCTGAGCTTGAGGCTGCTTGGCAATCGCCTGCCGGTAAACACTAGCCGCTAACTTATATTCTCCGGCTCTGGCCCATCCACCGCCCAAGTCGCAGGCATAGGTCATGTTATTTGGCGCTAGCGCGCTGGCGTGCTGATAGGCATTCACCGCCGCCAAAAACTTGCCCTGATGGAAGTAAACCCGGCCCAGAGCATGGTGAATTTTGGGCGCGCACACGCCCAAACGAATAGCGCGCTGATAAATCTCGGACGCCTTTTGCCACTGCCCTCGGCGGCACAGCTGTTCGCCTTCGAGTTCAACATTGGCAACCTCTTCTACCCTATCCGGCTGTGTAGCCTCGACCAAGTAGCCTCGATCCACTAGCCAACTTAATATAGCGCTTTCCAGCGCTGTGACTTGAGATGAAGACAGTACGCTCTGCCACTGCCCAACAGTCGCTGACTGAATATGACCAGGATGGAGTTGATTGACCGGGTCGTAGATATTAGCAGCCTCAGGCGCAGAGGGTAACTGTAGCTGGCCAATGCGCTGACGCTGACGCGCTAAGCTAAATTTATCGGCAATGCTAGCGGCCTGCTGCGCGGTAAGACTGATGTTGAGATGGTGGGCAATTCTAAGAACTTCTTTCGGCAGTTCATCTACTATGCTCTCGTAGCGAGACACCAATATGTCCGGCAGATGCCGCCAGCGATAGTCGTTCCTGAGCAGTCGGCTAACAGTTGAGCCCGACAAAACCTCCTCAGGAGAGTCGTAGAACTGATGGCCCAAAGAAACAACAACATCACGCAAATCGCGATAGCTGTATATCATTTTCGCCAGGCCGCGTTCATGCAGGCTCGCAGCTTCTGCAGTGTAGTGATGTGTCTTTAGCACTATCATTTTGTCATCGCGGCGGGCGGCATCTTCAAGGATTTTCGCAGCCGTAGCATTGAACTGACTAATCCAACCGATAGATATCCCCAGGTTACGAGATTCAATGAGTTCGGTGACGATTTGGTACTGCACCGTAGAGCCAGATCGCAGCATGCCGCAACAAAATATCAACATCTGACTACGACCTTGTTACGAGCTGGGCCGCTGCGAAATCTGATGGGGTGACCTCGGGCGCGGCAAACTGGGCCAAAGGGCTAAACAAAATCTTCTCTATCAACAGTCCCAGCTTCTGGTCGCCGTTTCTAGGCTTGTGGAAGGCGGCAGGATGAACGCTGAAAAAGTTTAGGCCCTGTTGTAAGGAAACAGGTACGCTAATCGCGTTGGATTGCTCGAACCGACAGGTTGCAGCCGAAATTTCGGAGACTGTCTCGTCATTTTGCTTCAAGACAATGGCTTGAGCCTCTGCTAAATTCCGAAAGTAAAGGGTAAGCTGCCCGGCTTTCTGTACTGGCATATCGATGGCAAATTTGCCCATGGGCCACAGCAACCAGCGGCTTCCACCCATCAGATTTAGGTCTGGTCTGGGGTGCTCTGCGTGGCCAAAGCCGCTGATTAGCAGAGACTTGAAATTTTCTCCGGCGATCAAGGGTTGTTTTAGCTCGGCGGCCGCCCCAGTTTCTATAGAGGTGGGCTCGGGCATTTCGCCTATCCGCTTAAATTTGGCCGTTGCGCGAATGTTCAGCCGGTCGAGAATGCCGGACTTTTCTAGGCACTGAACTAAGGTGTAGTAGCTGCGCTGCAAGGAGAACATGCTGCGGATGTGAATCGGCGCAGAGGCTTTTAGGCGGTCTAGCTCTGTGGGATTTTCTATCAGCTGCAGGATAGTTTCTGCCAGTGATTGGGCGGTGACTTGCTTGGCTAGTTTGCCAGAGATGTTATCTGCGATCGCCTGCGAGACCCCACCCACAGCAAAGCCAACCGCAGGCGTGCCACAGGCCGCCGCCTCAATAAACGTTTGGCCAAATGCCTCTTCCAAACTTGGCCCCACAAACAGATCAGCCGCCGCGTAATACCAGGCTAGAACCTCTGGATTTTCAATAAATCCAACAAAGTGAGTTTCCAGTGTATCGAGTGAAAATGCGCCATGGCCGAAGCAAACCAAAGTCACATCGTCTCTGTCAATCAAGTTCAAGGCTTCTAAAAGAACTTGCGAGCCTTTTCTTTCATCTTTTAACGACTGGCTACCGCTGATAATAATGAATCTGTCTTCGGGCAAGCCTAATCTTCTTCTCAGCGCGGCTCTATCTCCAGGGTTAAAGATGTCTGTATCTAGGCCATAAAAAATATTTTCAACGCTCGGCGAGTTGCCTTCACGGAGGCTGCCTTGCCGAGCTGACTGCTGCGCCCACCGCGCTAGCCAAGGACTATCCGCCGCCACAAAAAAGTTCGGATGTGCCATCAGCGCCCTTTTTTCAGCAAACAAATCCGAAATTTCATTGACATCCGCGCTAGGATACTGAGCCCAGGTAGGGCACGCCTGCCCACACCCTTGCAGATACCTCGTACAGTCTCCGGTGTAGGCACATCGACCTGTTATCAGCCACTGATCGTGCATGACAAAAAGGGTAAGAAACTGAGCGCTAATCGCCTTCAGCGTTTTGACCGCATACTGCGTATTGTGAACGTTACCGACCACGACCAAATCAGGCTGATAGCTCGCGATTTGCTGAACAAAGTCTTCGGGTCTACCGTTGGCGGGGGTAAGCGCCCAGTCTAGGGTGGCAGCAATGGACGTCACCTGATGACCACCCGCATGAAAAGCCTGCGCGATACGATGGTGAGCAATGCCTGCCCCACCGTGGTTGCCCACATCATTAAAAAACACAATGCGCAGAGGACGCTGCACGCGTTCAACAACGGCGTTTAGTGTGCTTTCTATGGTGCTTTCCAGACCGCTTTCTATGGCACTTTCTGTGGCGCTCTTGATGGAGAACGACGTCTCGCTAAGTCGCCTCTCGCTAAGTCGCCTCTCACCAAGTCGGTGATCGTAGCCGTGTGATTCCTGTAGTCTTTTGCAGGTTGCTAGCAGCTCGGGTTTGTACTTTTCTGTGGTGCTTGTCTTCTGCGCTTCGTGCATCCGATACTGGGCCACCGAACGACCAATCACTTCTATCGTCGCGTTGACGCTGGCAAACCTGGCCCATAGTTCGTAGTCCATGCTGTAATACAGCGTCTCATCGACAAATCCGCCCGCCCGCTGCCACAGGTCTCGGGTAAACATCACTTCTGGCTGGTAAAAGAAACGGCCCGTAAGCCAGCAACCCTCAATATCCAAAATTTCTGATAGCTTTAGCAGGCCGGTGGCGCAGGAGGTTAAATGAGTTTCCTGGTGCTTGTCGTCTTTCCAGAGTTCGCAGCCGCCCGCAATCATATCTGAGCCACTGGCATAAAAGGCCAAGGCAACAGCATACAGCGCGCCGGGCGCAAAGCGGTCATCGCTATTTATCCAGGTAAAAATGTCGCCCGTTGCCTGCTGAAAGCCTTTGTTAATTGCTGAGCTTTGGCCTTTGTCTGGTTCAGAAACAAAATAGCTAAAGTAGTCTTTGTACTTTTGAGCAACGCTCAAGGTCTCGTCAGTTGAGCCACCATCGACAAGAATATATTCCACATTGGGATAGTGCTGATTAATGACCGATAGGATGGTCTCTTCAATAAACTGCCCCTGGTTGTAAGAGGGGGTGACGATAGATATTTTGGGCCAAGCTTGCCCGTTTGGTAAGGTAGCTGGCGGTTTTGGGAAGTCAGAAGGGGCGTAGGGCCACTCATTCAGCTGCGCTGGATTGCGCACATTGGCGGCGACTGCGCTTCTCTCAGTTCGGTCTGTTTCAAGCGGGTCTGTTTTAGGTGGAACCTGGGTGACTTGCCCCTGTGTGAGCTGGCCATTCCCAAGCTGGCCATACGCATAGGCAAGATCGCGATAAACGCTAGTTTCAAAGCTTGGGGTCAGCGTCAGCAAATGCTGATATCGTTGAATCGCGTCTTGCCACTGGGCACGGTGGGCGGTGACTTGCGCCATGCCATAGAGCCCCAAGTGAGACTGCGCATTGAGGGGCAAAGCCTGCTGAAAGCAGCGTTCCGCAGCGTCTACTTGGCCTTGCTGGAGCAGTGCTTTTCCCAGTTTGAAATGGAATGGCGGTTTATTGGGCTCTTGCTTAATGGCCTGAGCGTAGGCATCAGCTGCCTGCTGAAATTTATTTGTCGTTAGAAAGCGATCGCCTTCTTCGATCCACCGCGTCACATCCATGGTCTCACCCAGTATTATCTGTTCGTTCTTGTCCGGTTGTTGGTCTATCCGGTCGTTGGTCTATCCGGTCGCTGTTACTGTTTAGCGCCTGCTTGCGCGCACAGTGCGATCGCTAGCTGGTCGTATATTTCATTGGCCTGGCCGTACTGCAACGCTGTGCAATAGGCAGCGATCGCATCTTCCCACTGCTGCAACTGCTGCCACACTTTCCCCAAGTCCATATACACCGCTGCAATAAAGCCAGGCTTCAGCGCAATCGTCCGCGTCAAGTGTTCTGCGGCTACGGCCCACGCTTGCCGACCCATCGCAACCTGAGCCAAACCATAGTTTGCCAGGTGCGACTTGGCGTTCAGCTCAAGCGCCCGATCAAACCAGCGCTCGGCCTCGGCCCACCTGATGTTGTCAGGCTGCTTGTCCAGTTGAGCCTGGCGCAGCGACACTTTTCCTAACTTACAAAGTGCTAAGACCCATTCCGGTTGAATCGCGATCGCCTTTTTGTAGTTTGCTGCTGCCGCACTCCATTGCTGCTGCTGAAATAAGCGATCGCCTTCCGCAGCCAAATCCTGAGCCGATAGAGACGCTTCACCCGATGTACTCTGCACGATTTCCTCTTTCCTTCAACGCCTGCTCATTCAACATCCGCTTACTCAACATCCGCTTACTTGAGCCCAGCCTGGGAGACAACGATATTACTTGATGGATCATATTGCACATTCGCTCGGCACATCGACCTTCGGCCCCCGCAGCAAAAAGATTTCATCACTGGCTTACACCAACAATAAAATCAAACAAAGAAGGGGTGATATGTCGGTGTCGCACTACCTATGAGCGATTGTCACTGAGCGATTGTCACTGAGCGATTGTAATAGGCGCTTACTTCTTCGGGTAGTACTTTCCAATCACAAAAGGATTGTTGAGTGATTCAGTATGCTTCTGCTTAGAGGCCAAAATCATCCACATCGAGTCAAATTCTTCGAGGCTTTCGTCATAGCTAGCAATGTACTGTAGCCCAAAGAAGTTACGGCCCACAGCCTGCCGGTAAATGTGATAGCCATACCCACTCAACAGATCCCAAAACTGTTTGAATGACTGCTGCAAATTGCCCTGATGCTGACCAAACTCAAATAGAATCAGCTCAACAGTCTGAGACTTTAGCAGAGTCGTCGCCCCCTCAAACACGTCCCACTCGTACCCTTCCACATCAACTTTCACCAGATCAACATAATCTATGTTTCGCGACGTGCAAAAAGAATCCAATCTCACCTGGCGAATCTTTTTTTTATGCTCGTTACGCACAAGCCTATTGCCCACTTGCACTTCATCTAGTACCACCGACGCTAGGGTAGATACCTCATTGTGAAAACCTATTTCTACCGTGCCATTGTGAGGCCCCACACAAAACTGATGTAGAACAGCCTTGCTATCAAACGGCACCAGCCCGGCGTCAATCCGAGACTTGAATATTTTGAGATTGCCCTCTAGCGGCTCTATTGCATGGTAGCTAGCAATCTGCTCACCGAATGTGTTCATAAACGCTTGACACCACAGCCCAGTATTGCTGCCAACATCAATCACGTTTATATTTTGCTTGTCACCGATAAATGAGTTCAGCGGCCAAATTTCGAGCAGTGTTAGCTTCGGGACATGATAGCCAATATCACTTTTCCACCTGTTCATATCGAAGAATCTCTCAAGGGCATCTATAGCTGCTATCTACTCATAAAACCAGTCTTGCAAATTAGAAAAATCCTGCTCAATGGAGGCAATCTGCGATTTACTTAGTGATTCAAGATACTCAAACGGAATCCGGGAAGACACCTGCGGGGCTCGGTTGTGAGAATAGCGCAAATTTTTCATCAGCAGATATCTCACATCAAACCCGAAGCCAACGTGAGCAAACATTTTCTCTAAGCACTCTCGCGTATTGAGACAGATATCTTCTAGCGCAACACACAATATCTCCGATGTTTTCGCATGTGTGCCAGCGCGCCACTTTGAATAGCTGTGATCATAGATACTAGAGAGATAGCGGAGTTTCCCAGGCTTATACTGCTCGTACCATTCTTCAAACGTTCGCCCGTTCGCGCCTCTTTTAAAGTCAGAAAAGACCATAGATCTAGGATCTTTGTAGGTTGCAATAAAAGGCAGACCAATTTTCTCTTGGCACTCGAATAGATGTTGAAAATAGCGAGGCGTTTTATCAAACAAGTACTCAACGCTTGGATCAAAGAATCCAGCTTTACGGTACAGCCGTTGATAAAACGCTGAGAAGCTATCCGTATCGCAGATGCCTTCTAGCGTATCTGCTGAAATCTGCCAGCCGTCCAGCATATTTCGATAAAACGGCTGGACACTTGAAAATACCTTGGGAGAGTCTCCTAACAAGACACCGCATTCAAATCCCGAATCTACCGCCGCCACCTGACGAAAAACATCGGATACCAGCGTCGTGCCACTATGTTCTATTCCACAAATTACAAACTTAAGTTCCATAAGACTGGTTAATATGTTGGCCCCGCATGACGCTTGCTCGCATCTACTGCACGCAAAACCCCTTGATAGGTAGCGTCGAGTTCTCTCACCTGAGCATCCGTCGTCCTAACGCTTTTTATACCCTCAGCATTTATACTCTCATCGTTTACACCAATGAAGCTGAAGTTCGTATCAACTTCTCTTAAAGCTTCAATCAGTGGCTCCACACTATTCACAGAGCAGATGCGGCCAGTCTTCCCGGAGACAATGTCTTCACCGATTGCGCCTTTATCGGACGTAATCACCCAAACCCCGGCTGCTACAGCCTCCCGAGTAACGAGCCCAAAGCTCTCTGGCCACATAGAGGGCGCAACCAGAACATCTATTTTGCTGTACAGCTGGTTGATTTCCTCCTGCTTAAATTTGGCTAAGAACGTCACTGGCGTCTGTGCCCACATCTCATGCTTTGCTGTTCCTGGCGACTGAGCGTGATCCACAACAATTACTTCTGTATTCGATAGGTCTGCTTTTTCGACAGCTTCCTTGAACAGAAAGTAACCCTTGTGTGCGGCCATTCCACCAATATGCGCTAGCCGTACCCGTCCACTTTTGGACGGTTCTTTTGGTAGCAGCGGCTGAGGCTGGATGCCGTTGCGGTTTGCCTTCGTTTGTACAAAACCGTTTTGCCTGTAGAGGCTGGCAAACGTTTCCGAGACAGCTAGCACTTCACTGGCTTGATTGAGCACTTTCCTGAGGTACAGCCGCCGTTGGATAGCGGCTGTTACGTCTTTTGGAACCTTGTTGGTTCGCTGGTTGGCACTTTTATGGATACTCTTAGCGGCAACGAGCGGATCACTCTGCTGATAATCGCACTCAACGCCGTCTTCATCGACCATAAACTGATAGTCAGAAATCCACCAGGCATCGTGAGCGGTGACGATGTAAGGAATATCTAAGTCTGCGGCAGCTTCTAAGACTGAAGCGGTTAATCGCTGCACGCAGTGAAAGTGAATCAGATCTGGCTGGTTAAAACGTAAATAGGCTCTAAACAGCTCGTACATTTGTGGGTTCTGGTGCTGCCAGTCCATCCCTTCTGCCATAGGCGTACTCACCTTAGTCACCGGAATACCTTCGTGGGAGTACTCCACAATTTTGTAAGGGTCAGGATTGTCATTATCTGTAGTGAAGATAGAAATGTCGTACTCGCTGTCGTACTGAGCAGCCAATACATCCACGTTATCTTTTACGATGCGCGTGGCCCCGCCAATGCTCTGCGGCGCGTAGAAAACGTTGACAATCAGTAGCTTGGTGCGAGGAGCGGATGATGTAGCACTTGGCGCAATATCGCCACGATCCCGATAGTGCTCTCGATAGCGCTCTATGCCAGCAGATAGAATATTCTGAATATTGTCTGCCATGGCAGGAATGCTGTATTCCTGCATCGCGCGAGCATTGGCGGCTGCGCCAACCTGATGGCGCAGCGCCTTGTCAGTTACCAGCTGTTCTAGATGGAGAAACCATTCTTCTGGGTTAGCCGCAACAAATCCATCTTCTCCGTCATTGATTGATTCGGCGTAAACATCGGTATCGCTCACGACGGTCGGCACTTTGAAGCTGGCTGCCTCGAACCATTTGAGTTCGCTTTTGCAGTTGTTGGCAGTCGTAGGATGGAGAACTGCGATCGCAATATCAGCCTGCTTCAAAAACTCGTAGTAAACCGCAATATCTTTCACTAAGTCAACGCGGTCAATCTGGGCCTGATAGGGCGTCAAACTCTCTGGAACAATCAAATATCCCATCAGCGTCAGCCGAACGTTCGGATAGCGCTGGAGTAGCTTTGCCAAAGCCGGGGCCACAAGCTCATCAAAATCTTGATTGTGCGCTTTGGTGCCACTGCCGTAGAAAATCGAAACATAGTCACGGTCGGCTTTGGGCGTTTTGGCCGCCAAAGAAGAGACAATTTGGCTATCTAGCGCGTTGCGATGCAGGTAGCAGTTACCTTTACCAACTATCTTTTCCATTTGTTTAAGCAATGGCGGTGTGGATGCGATCGCGAAGTCGCACATTTTCATTGCCGCCCGAAACAAAACTGTCCCTTTCACCAGCTCGTTGTATTGCGACTCAGAAATTTGCCCACCGTAGCTTTCTATCGGGTCGGGGAAATACTCAGGCTCAAAAATCAAGTCGTCAATTTCGTAAAAGACAACTTTTTTCACCACCTTTGCGTAGGCAATTGTCTGAATCACACCTGTAAAAGCAGGGGTTCTGTAGAAAATGACAATATCGGAAAAGGCTATCTGTTGTTTCGCCGCGTCAATATTCGTCCAAGCATAGTAGTCTGCATCAAAGCCGGCATAGGTCAACTGTTCTATTTTTTGCTGTACGCGATACCGCAAGCACTGAGCCAGGTGGTCATCCACAATTAGCAGCACACGAAGCGTCTCTCGCCTCGCTCTAGCAATTTCAAACGGTGGAACATGTAGATTGTTCTGATAGATTTCGACCGCCTTCTGGTAGAGGCTTAGCGCTTTTTCTTTATCGGTCGCTAGGCACTGATCACCTCGCTGCATTAGCGCGGCGTACCAAGAAGTCAATGTTTCTTCCAATGCTCGGACCGGCAGGTTTAGGCCAGGATTAGAGTCGATCGCCTGCTGATAAAGAGAAACGGCGCTTTGCCATTCTTTGATATTGCGATAGGCAACGCCCAAATTATAGTTAGACCAAAAGTAGTTTGGATTTAGCCGGATGGCCCGCTGGTAAGCCGCGATCGCCTCATACCATCTGCCCAGCTTCAAGTTGGCGTCACCCAACTCATGATACGACCAGGCATGATGGGGATTTTCAGCAATCGACTGGTAATAGAACTTAGTCGATTCCTCTAGATCTCCGCTAGCCTGAAGCGACTTGCCCAGCTGATAGCTTTCCTCCCAAGTAGCATTGTCAGTAGCATTGTCAGTAGCATTGTCAGGTCTATTATTTTCGCCACCAGAAACCGCTTCAAAGGCGAAGAAATTGCTGAAGAAAATATCACTGGCCGAATCTTCATCGCCCGGCTGCTGATTGGCAACTTGTTTTAGGTAACTGGTTCTATAGCTGATATTTGCCAGTAGCGTTCTGCACTCTACGCTATCTGGCATGAGTGCACTTGCCTGCTGGCAAGACTCAAGCGCCGTGGCTAGCTGATCTTGTTCAAACAACGCTTCCGCTAAATAGTAGTGGGCCCAACCGTTATTTTCGGCAACAGCAACAGCCTTTTTGAGCGCTGCGATCGATTCAAGGTATTTGTCTATTTTTGCGAGCGATCGCCCCAAATTGATATATTCCCAGCAGGCACTCGGCCTCAGCTTTACCGCTTGCTGGTAGGCTGCGATCGCTCGGCCCCAGTTGAATTTTCTGAAGAAAAAATCACCCGACTGCCGCTGTATGGAGAAATTATCAACATTCTGCCGCTCAAAATTCGGCTGCTCCTTAAAGATGGAAACGTAGTATTCGTCTGCTTCTGCAAACCGGTTTGCCCGAGACAGCGAAATAGCGACCTTGTGATGCAAAATCGCTAGGGCTGGGCGCGATCGCAGCGTCGATTTGAACTGTTGAATCGCAGCTTCTAGCCACCCAAGCTGAAGCTGCGCATCTCCTTTCTATACCTGGGCTTCTAGCTCTCCCGGATGCGATTCCAGATGAAGGCGACAGTGAGATATAGCGTCCTGCCAGCGTCCCAGCTCCCAACAGTGCTTCGCTTTTTGCAAGTGAGAGTCAAGCATAGAGGAAGCATCGCTTTTTGCTACAGCAGTCTTTTCCTGGCTCACCATACTCACAGCACCTCTCTAACTTCTGGGAAAAAATACAAACCAATTACAGCGAAACAGGAAGATCTAACCAAGGATGCAGTGACATCATCTCTCGGTGCAGCTGTTTAATATTGTCTTCTTGATTGCTGACGCTATTGAGCATAGATGTTTTGTGCGTACGATAGCGCGCCAAAATCTCCGGAACAGAAACCGCATAAAACCCTCGGTCAATGAACTTACACCACAGCTCATAGTCCTCCCAGCCCAGTTTGCCGACCGCGTTCAGCTCAGAGTAGCCATCTACCGCAATCAGCGCATCTCGGCGAATCAAACTCATCGCATCTATACAGTTCACTCGCTTAAATCGTTCAGGATTCCACACCACATTGCCAATCAGCGCCTGCTCTTCTCCAAACTTTTCAATAATGGGATAGGCCGCCGCTGCTTCCTCATCGGCAATGAGCGCCTCTATACACCGAGCCACGCAGCGAGGATATAAAAGATTATCCGCATCTAGAATAAAAATATAGGGGGTAGCGCTCGCGGCGATCGCGGTATTACGAGCCGCAGACAATCCACTGTTTTCGGCGTGCCGCAGTAAGCGCACCGTGCCAAATCGCGCTGCATTCTGCTGCATCCATTCCATCGCCACCCGAAAAGAATCATCGGTCGAACAATCTTCGACCACTATTAGATCTAATAGCTCCTGTGTTTGGTCAAACACTGACTGAAGCGTTTCAACAATATGCGACTGATAGTTATATAGGCTGATGCAAACCGTTACTGGACTAGGCAGTGCACCATCCTGAGAGAATAAAGCGTGATAAAGGTGAGTTTTTAGCATACTTGTTTGAGTGACTAACACTGCAACTGATTGTTGACTAGGCACGCCGCTCGCATCGCAATATTTGCCCCGTCAAAGCGAGCCTTCAACGCCTCGTGACCGGCACTGCGTATCCGCTCCGCTGTCTGAATGCCTTCTGCGTTGCGCAGTAGCCAATCCACACACTCAGCCATCTCTGATAAGGGGCAGGCGATAAAGTGCTCACCCGCTACCAAACCCGGAATGTCGTGACAGGGCTCTGTTACAACTAACGTGTTCTGCCACAGACCATGAAACACCATCCGATGCCACTCAAAATACGGCAGCGGATCGCGGTGCACATTCAACAGAATTTTGCTGCGTCGACTAATGCCAATCACCGCTTCAGTGTCCAAAGCTTGGTCTTGACCTTTTAGCAACGGCATCCCCATCGGCGGCATGTGTAGAAAGCATCGGTATTCGCTCAGCCAACGCGCGCTGTGGGCAAAAAATTCCTCTCGGCGAGGATTCAACGTCCCAATAAAGTGAATATCTAAAGGGCGTTCTACCAATGGTGCGCTCAGCGCTGGCAGGTGCGCGCGGACCTTAGCAGGCAAACTACGCACAGCCCGCAAATCACAGAGTCGCTCAGAAGCCGAAAAAGGCTGATAGTCTTCCAACAAACCTAGCGGTAGCCAGTAGGCCGGTAGACCCAAGGCTTGCATAATCGCTGCTGACTTTACATTGATATCAAAAATGCATCGAGTATGTCGCAGAAAATGGAACGCTTTAGAAAACCAGCTGGTCTGCGGCTGTTCCACATTCACCATAACGGCTTGCTTTAACCACTCGGCCCGCCGTGTCCACTGAAGGCCTTCCCCCAGATAGAAAAACTCATGGGGCGCAATCACCCAGTGACCATCCAACCCCTCTGGGGGGACATCCTGCTCACTCAGGCGAGTCACAAAATGTCCTGCCCTTGTCAGCGCCGCTGCCATAAAATCAGCAATTTCTGTAATGAAATAGTTGCCTTGCGTGTTGCAATACAGGCCCAGTGACTGGGCTGATGTCGACTGAGCTAATACTGGCTCCGAGGTCTCAGCTGTCGGCTCAGTCGCTGAGTGCAAAAGCTTCAGGTAATCGGCAACAGCAGGAGTTTGCGTCTCTAATATGTGAGGAAACTGCTTTTCAGAAAAAGCCACTCTGCCAGCCTGCGCACCACAAGCGAGGTAATGCTCTAGTGGATCAATCTCAGCAGCAGCAACATCAGGATTTAGCGATTGGTAAGTAACCGTGCTAAAGCAAGGATGGGAATCGTAACCAAGCTGATAGCCGAAGCAGTGATAGTGGGCCAGCGGGTTCAAACCGGTCTGCGCGACCTCTGGATATTGCTCTAGATAAAATCGATTGTCGAACAGGGGATTAGGGTTATAGTCGGCGGCGCTACCTTGCTCGACGTAATGAGCCAACAGTGCCGAATCGGTCAGATGCGAGAGTTCTTTGTGGCAGTCTCGATAGTAAACGGCGTCAAACAGGTGCGGGTATTTGAGTAATAGCGTTACGATTTTCGGCTCTGCCAGCAGTTCCGGCGAGTGCACGTCTTGCTGAGTCAGCACTTTTGATACAGTGCGGTTTCGTAGCGCGATCGCACGGGCTGGGGCTTGTTCAGCAATCAGGTCTGCAAGCGCGATCGCAATGGCTGAGTTATCTGGCTGAATTTGCAGCGCCATGTGATAGGTTGCGATCGCTTCTGTTATTTTCTCTTCAGCAAAATACTGCTCCGCTAAGCTTTGGTAATAGTCCACGCGGCGAGGCGATCGCTCTATTAGCTGCTGCAACACACTCGCCAGCCGAGGAGGCACCTGTTCGTTACTAGGATCAAGAACCAGCACCTGCTGATAGCTTTCAGCCGCCAGCTCCAGCTGCTGCGCACCAGCTAGCACTTCGGCCAAGCTATAGTGCGACCAGACAAAACCTGGGTTGAGTGTAGCTGCTTTGTGATAAGCCGCAATTGCACTTTCCCACAGACCTAAATTTTTGTAGCAATCACCCAAACTGTGGTAAGCCCAAGAAAATTCAGGATTTAGGCGGATATATTCCTGATAGCAGGCAATCGCCTCCTCCCATTTTTTTCCTTCGCGGTAAGCATCACCTTGTTGATATACATTCTGTCGGCGGTCCCCTTGCGGAGAGATGCCCGATGTATACACCTGGGCCGATCTCACTTCACTCCCAAACTTCTGGACAACAGAATTAATAGAGAACAACGGCGATCCCGATTCTCTAGGGGAAAGAGAAGGCCCAACTACTTTTTTGAAGTCATGACCTGCTGAGGAACGGCACTAGTAACAGTCTCAACAGAGGACGACACTAGTGCATTCAACGCTTCATGAACAGGCAAAAACTCAGGCTGCAATTGAATAGACTGCCGGTAGCATAAAACCGCCGCTTTTGTATGACCATGACGAGCCAGCACTCGGCCCAGGGTGAAGTACTGCTGAGCGTCTGGCCAACTCGGATCCAGCTCAAAAGAGCGGTACCAAGCTTCAGCCGCCTGCTTAGGATTGTTGTTCTGTTCAAATAGCTTTGCCAAACTGCGATAGAGACTCGCCGAGCGCGGTGAGCGGGCGATCGCCGAGCGCATATGCTCAATGGCTCGGGGCCAGTCTTTGGCATCTGCATAGCGCTTAGCTAGCTCAGTGGGTGATAGCGTCGCAGCTTCCGCTGGTGACATCAGCAACTGAGGCACCGATGGCGGGGCGACGCCCTCATCCATGACGCCGCCAATAACTGTCTTAGTTTTAGAAGCTTCTAGCAGCTGACGCACCTTCTGCTGATTCTCTGGCGATAGATTCCTCATCGGCAGCGCGCCGCCAGTCATCTGGCCAGATGATTGACTAGCCATTTTTTTGGCCGTCCGCACCTTTTCCGCTTCAGCATTTAACATCAGCACTTTGCGATAGCACACCGCTGCCGCCTGCCAATCGCCCGCATCTTCCAACAAATCAGCTAGTCGCTGATAGGCCGCCACCATCTTAGGATCTTGATCAACCGCCTGCTGATAGAACAAAACGGCACCTTCAGGATTCTTTGTGCTCTCCAAAGCCTGGGCCAAGTCAAAGTGGTCTTTCGCACCGCCCAAATCCGGCTGAAGCCGAAGCGCTGTCGCTCGACAGTTCATTTCACTATCTTTGCGGTTCAGCTGCTTCCAAACCTTCGCTAAATTCCAGTAAGCAACTGCCAGCTGTGGATCTTTTTCGATCGCCTTTTGGTAATAGGAAACTGCTTCTTCCCACTTTCCTTTTTGAGCATACAAACTCCCTAAGTTGCTATACACTTCCGGGAAATTAGGGCGTATCATAATCGCCTTCGCATAGAAGCCCATAGCGTCGGTGGGTCTGCCCTGCTTCTGCAAAATTTTTCCCAAAAACTTATAGGCTTCCGCCGTAGCCGGAGCGACCTTCAACACTTCCTGACAAGCTTCAAAAGCTTTTTCCCACTGGTCTTCATCACAGTAGGCCTGGGCCTGCTCCAAATATATGTTGATCACCTCATCCATAGAATCTGAAGCCAACACCAAACTAGAGCTCGTCGTTGGAGTGCCCAGCGGCGGGCTATGTAGCGTTATAGCGTGAGCATTTTGGCTAGACTCATCTGTTGTCACGGGAACCCCCATCAAATCGTCTTTCACTACCAGCGCCGTTTGTACGTTGTTTTGCATGTTGCTTTTCGCATTGCTTCGAGTGAGCGATCCACCTGTCGTTATATCGGCAGTGACAGGCGCGCGTGCTTCATCCAAAAACACAGGCTGCCATGCCACCGACACCGTTCCCTGGCGCTTTACCGGCACTGAATCAACGCGTACACCATTGGGTAACTTCATCACTTACATTCAATACCTAAATTAATGAAATCAACATGCGCAACAACGCTTACTACTGCAGTGCGCGCCATATCATCTCTCTACAAAACAATACATCGCCCATCAGGAACCTCAGGCAAGTATTGATTTTAATCATAAAAAGGCTGTGAAACTCTCTCACCACAAATTCTTTGAAAGACCTCGCAGCGATTTCTTAGAAGACATATACTCCCAACGATTCTCTTAATTGTAAGAATGACACAAGTACGGGACATCCAAATGCAGTTAACTTATCAAGTTTGATAGATTTCAAATAAACAACACAGTTCCTTTACATCCATCTCCTTCGCCCACCTGTCTCCTGTCCCTAGCACCACTGCTTACACACTGGCACCAGCCGCTGTGCGAGTTCTTTATGCATCTGAGGAGAAGCATAATAGTGATTGTGTGTGAGCTTAGAAGGTGTGAGCTGAAGCTTACCTTTCTCATAGGTGCGAGGGCGAACTATGCTTACTGGCTGCTGTGAGTGTCGGCTCATCAGTGGCTGTGGGAGTCCCGTGCGACTGGTATGCTCTATGTACGCATCGCACTGCGGTCTAAGCAGGTCTATCATCGGCTGATTCACCATGTGGGGAAAGCCGGACAAAAGCGTGAATACGCTCTCAGGAGTGGACTCATAGTGGGGTTCACGTTTAGAAAACCACAGCAAGACTTTGGGAACACGAATGCGCGCCAGTAGCTGAGAAAATTCGTGCAGATACGCGGCTCGAGTTTCAGCAACTAGCGCAGCAATCTCTTGTTCTGTTGCGGTCTCTAAAAGCTGCTGGTAAGCAAAATCGGCGGGAACGGAATCACCGTTTTCTAAAATGTATTGCTCTTGAGAATATTGAGCCGTCTTAAAGCGAGAATTGGCCTGCGATCGCCCAGAGAAAATCGCAATCGTCACAAATTTAGAGTTATTGACAAGATCAATCAAAGCCTGATTTTGCGGGTCGTTGTAGAACGAGGGCCCTACACCTGCGAAGCCCAAGTTCAAAGACGGGAGCTGTAGGGCTATCCCCAACAGCTCTACATAAGGGCGTTGCACAAAGCGTCCAAAGGTATACGCTGCGCCTAGCGAAGTGCAGTAGGTGCCAGGCACTAAGCGCCCTGGTTTAGGGCCTCGCAAGGAAAATCCAGATTGGGAAGTCCACAAATTCCAAAGGTTGTAATTGATGATCTCTTGATCCATGTCCTGATAAGCCTGGGAACTGCCCATATTGCTCACAGACGGCTTACTTAAAACCGCTTGCCTCTTTGGGTGGTCAGGCGCTTGGTCCACAACATCCTGACTCGCAACATCCTGACTCGCAACATCTTGACTCGCAACATCTTGACTCATGTTCTGGCTCATGCTGATAGCTCCCACCCAAACGACTGGGATAAAAGTGACTCTAACTTACTGACATGCGGCTGATAAAACGCGCTCAGCCGCTGGCGTAACGCTGGAGAGACTGCGCTGTAGTCGCCAGCATTGTGCTTCGCGTAAGCTTGCTCAGGCGGCGGACCAATTTTCAACACGCGGCAGAGGTCACTCAGGGTCTGCTCGGGCTTGTCAAATAGCAACTCGCTAGGAAGCACCAAAAGCTGTTCGCGAGGAAAATACGAAAGCCAGCGCTGCAAGTGATAGTAATAAAGACTATTGCCAACATGACGGCAGCGATTGAGTACAGGCCAAGGAATCCCCTCTGGTGTGGTTGCCTGCGCAATCTGTTGAAGCTCTTGGGTAATGGCCTCTTCTAGGCTGCGCGTTTCGTTGCCGTTGCGCACCATCATGTTGTAACGAGAAACAGTCCTATCGACAGGATGGCGAAGCAGAGCCACTAGCTGAATAGTGGGAAAGTGCTCAAAGACGCGCGCAGGTGAGAGATTGTCGTACAGGTAGTTGGCAGAGGTCTCTCCCACAATATAAGGGGACACTTCTGCGCCTGGCTGCGATTCTTGCTGTGCGGGCGACACTGGAAAATGAGCCAGATACCAATCCAACCCATACTTGTACTCTACGTCAAAAAAGTCTATCTCTTTTTCAATCGGTGAGAGAATCTCCGGATGCTGATACAAGTACTGAAACAGCGAGGTAGTACCACTCTTTTCCGCACCAATGACCATAAAGTCTAGGGGGCGACTTCCCCCCTCTGACGAAGCATTGCCTGTATTACTCGCCGCTAATCGTCGCTGCATCATCAGGGCACTTGCTTGGCGGTAACACTCTGTTGCAGCTTGTGTTTTGCCTAGCTTCGTCAGCCCGTAGCCCATCGTTACTCGAGCGGCTTTCAGCTGCGGGACGCGATCAACAATCGCCTGACACACATCTACAATCTCTTGAAAAACAGGGTCGCCCTCGGCAATGTCGTAGCGCATGAGGTTATAGCGCAGGCGAGTGTAAGCGCGATACGTTCGGGGCTGCTGCTGCAAAATCTTGAGATAAGCACGCACCGCTTCCGAAATTTTGCCCTGCTGTTTCAAGGTTTCTGCGGTGTCGAACAAATCCTGCACAGGCAGCTGATCAGCGATCACACTTTTACAGGAAACCAGCGCATTTTCACAGGCGGCCATCACCTTTTTCCAGTCTCCGGCTTCACAGCTAGCTAGGGCCTGTCGCAAGGCCACTAACGTCGACGCTTTTAATTCATCAGCGACAGAAGAAGGAGACAAAGGCATGAGGGACGGCAAAGAGGATGGCACGGTTGGTGAGGCTGAAGCAGAAACAGAAGGCGATTCAGGCGGGCTCAAACGATTCTTAGGCATCCTGCTCACCTTTTTTGCTCACAATCACCTGATGAGAGCGATGCAACACACTGGCCTGCACCGCCACCGATTCAAGAAAGTCATCAATACCTATCTTAGAAGCCTGTTCTGGCTGCTCCGGATTCTGCCACTGATAGTCTTTGAAAATCATCACGCCTCCGGGTTGTAGCAGTGGCCATGCCTGTGTTGCCAAGGCCTTGAGATAGTCACTTGTTTTCAGATGGCTCTGAAGGTAGATAATGTCAAATTGAGCAGGCTTAGTATCTGCTGCTTCATCACTCCGTTTGTCGCTCTGTCTATCACCTTGGGAATTAAAAGCTTCTAGCTGCGCCAGCGGATCGGCTGTTCGCAAAACCAGTTTGTCTGGCTCAGAGAGTCTGGCTATATTTTGCTGGAAGTGTTGGCTCATATCCGCCGTTATGCACAGTAGCCGGTCGGTCGGCGATCGCAAAAGCGTATCCATGAGCCAGCACACCCTGCTGCCATCACCACTCCCCAGCGACAGCGCCCGCAGCGGTGGCCGGGTCGCCACTGGCTCATTGAGCGGCAGTAAGTGACGCTCCCACAAAGAGATACTTTCGCTAAACCAAGTGTGACCAAACTCGTAGCCACGCTCAGCGCACTGCTCCCAGCCTCTCAGCACAAATGCCTGCTGATGACAGGTTCTCGCTTCGGCGATATTTCCCTGCTGCGCCAGCGCGTTCCCCATAAAGCAATAGGCCCAAGGCAGCTCCCCTTCAAAGTGAAGCACCCCCCGGCACACTTCAACAACTTCTGCCCACTGCTCTAGCTGCAACAGCACATTGAGCATCCCCATATAGGCCCAGTGCAGCTCCGAATCCAACTTGAGGGCAGCGCGAAAGCTTGACAAAGCCGCTTCCAAATCACCCCCCTGACGATACGCCCTTCCCAGTCGATAGTGCACCATCGCCTCTTCAGGAAGCTGCTGAGTGAGCGATTGCAACAGCTCAATTGTTTTAGCCTGCTCACCTCGAGTAGAAAACAACTCACCCAGTGCATAGTAAGCGGTCAAAAAGGTCGCATCTGTAGCAATTGCGCTCTGGTAGCATTCCATAGCTTGGTCTAACAGGCCATGCTGCTCCATGACGGTAGCGAGCTGGTAATGGCCATCGGCAGTAGCTTGCTCGGGCTGCTGCTGTAGCAGCGCATGAATGGTTTGGCTCTCGGCCTTGTAGACACCCACATGGTTGTACAGCCTCGCCAGTCGGCAATACATGTTGGTGTTATCGGGCTGAAGCTCTAGCGTGCGTTTACAGAAGTAAATGGCCTGTTGCCAATCTTCGCAGCTGATATAAACCCGGCCAGAGTGCGCATATACCGTAGCGATATTGGGCGAAGGATCTAGCGCCATGGTTTGCCAGCGGCAGGACTCTTGCACTAGGCCCATACTCACAAGGATATTGCTCACCGTTTGGCAGGCGTCCATCCAGTCTCTGTCGATCAGCACCAGGTTATCTGCAGGTGCTGGCTGGAGCGCGATAGATTCACAGGTGGCGAGAGCGTCGATGAGATGTTGTGTGAGCATAGGAAAGGTAGAGGGAAAATGCAGTTTGCTGCCGACAGGGCAGCAGATTATTGCCGGGCTAGAAACAAAGAAGAGCGCAAAAGAGCTAGGGCATTAGGTTGAGTTTTTTAAGGAGCGATCGCAGCGCGTTGATATCAACAGAAAAATCTTCTGTGAGGCCGCTGGTATACATCAGCTGTCGCAAAGGGTGAAAGGGAAAACTTTCGCCGACCAGGTAATAGTGATGCAGCTGTAAATATTGGCTAATCATCCAGTAGTCGGTGCGCAAATAGTTGGGAGAGAACATCTCAACGACAGCCGTACCGGGTGAACAAAACACAAGATTGGCGAGACCTGAGCCGTGGGCACCTACAATCGCTTCAGCCTGTGAAAACAGCGTCATTTGCTGAGCCACACTCAATGTTTCCAACGCTACCGACACAAATCCGCATTGACTGAGCAAATCTACAACGGCATCTTCGTTGAAAACATGTCTGTATTTGGCGTTACTTCGACTAATGTATAGGCGTTTGGCCGGTAGCCCTTGAGCCAAAAAAGACGTTGAATGCCTCTTATTGTGTAGTTTCTCACGCAAAAAGTCCATGCTGCTCGGCGGCACCCAATCCAAGTGGCCAGCAAAGCTAGGGACCAGCAGTTCCTCGGCGCGAATGTGCGGCGTGCGATCGCTTTCTATCACTTTCTCCAAAGGCACACCCAGGGTCATCAACGTCTCCTTTTGAAACGGTTTCGACAGACCGTTAACAACAAAATAATCGACGTACTCAAAGCTTTGCCGCAAGGTCAACGGCTCACCGACAGCTGCCGATAGCCCTTTGCGCAAAACCTCGAATCTTGGTAGTACATCAAACAGCCAATGGTAGTAAATATGGCCCGACAATCCAGATAGCACTGCAACCCGGCCCGACACTTCTTGGACAGCTGGCAATGGAGATGTACGCTGTAGCACTGTATGAGTGGCAATGTCGCGGCGATCACAGCCTGGCAAATACCAGGGGTAGCAACGCGACAAATCACCCAGCAAAAAATCATCTGGGCTAAAAACTGCAATCTCATGGCACACAGCCCAAGCGTCCTGCTGTGGAGCAATCCACACACGGCCTCTTGGCAGGGTAGTTACAAAAGCAGAAAACGCGAGCGTTTCGTCCGGCGAGGTAGGGCAGCAGCGAAACACACCTTTACCCATCTGGGTCGGTGAAAACTTACGAATCAAGTTGCCCATGCAGCGCTTACAGGTCAAGCCACCGCATTCAGAATCTAGCGCGGCGACCGCCTTGACAGGAACAAAGTCCTCAGGCGTCGACCGGGCCGGGGCCAAATTGTTTTGTGCCAGCCAGTCTTGAGTGTATCGGTATACGCCGCTAATCACCACCTCAGAAGCTACGACAGGCGGGGTGCGCAATGTCGCCTCTAACTTTTGCGAGAGCAGCCCGTCATCTAGCCCCTGTAATATACCGGCTTGATAGGTTGCGATCGCCGCTGCCCGACGCCCCTGAGAAACCAAACAATCGCCCAGCGCTTCATGCCAGTGGGCGGTCGGAACAAGCGTCATCGCAAACCGATAGCACTGTTCTGCTCTAGCGGGCGCATCGCAAGCAATAGACAAATCCCCTAGGGCCGCATATACCTGTGCCAGCTGAGGCAGCAAGCTGGTTAGCTCAGCTGATTCTGCGTCTGATAGCAGCAGATTTTCCAAAAGAATTGCGCAGGTTCGCTGTAACCGAAACAGGACATCATCACTGGGTAGCGATCGCGCCTTTTTACAATAGGCCGTTATAAATGCGGGCTGCGCCACACAGGCTTGGCGAAAGCAGGTCAACAGATCTAGCCAGCGACCTTGCTCTGCCAACACCCAAGCGTAGTCGCTCGTAGCGGCGGTGCTTTCCGGCGCATACTCTAGCGCTTTCTGAAAGTATTTAACCGCCTGCTGAAGTGACTGCTGACCATAGTACAAACCGCCCAAGCTTTTGTAGGCGCTACTTAGGGTCGGGTCGAGTGCGATCGCCTGGCGGTAAGCGTTAATCGCGGGCTGCGTCTTATCTTGCGACAGCTTTAAGTGACCAAAACTGTTGTGCAGAGTAGCCGACTGGGGGCAAGCTGCAATCGCCTGCTCGTACACTACTTCTGCGGCGCCATAAGCCTTTTCTCGCACCAGCGCTTTTCCCAAATGCTCATGCGCCTCTACATAACTGGGCCGAGCAAAAACTGCCTTTCTGTAGTTCTTAATAGCCGCCCGGCGGTCACGATTTTGGTCATGCAACAAGCCCATCGAGAAATAGGCTTCCGCGCAGTTCGCCTGGCACGCCACCACCTGCTCATAGGTTGCTAGCGCCCGCGCAGACTCGCCCAAACGATGAAACGCCCTAGCCAGCCGAAACAACACTTCGAACCGGTTAGGCCGCTGCCGCAGCGCCTCCTCATAATGACAAATTGCCAGTGCCCACTTCTGCTGATTAGCGCAAATGACACCCAAAGCACAGTGAATTTCTGGCTGGTGGGGCTGCAAAGCGAGCGAGCGCGAATAAGCTGCCGCCGCCCCGGTCTCATTACCTTGGTGTGCTAGCGCCTGAGCTAATGAGAAATACAGCTCAGCAGAATGAACGCTGGGCGTTAGCGCTTGGCACAGTTCAACTGTCTTGGCCCACTCCTTTCGCCTAGCTAAGTTGCTAAGTTGCCGACGGTGAATGGGAGAGAGTGCAGTTGTCATAAACTCAGCAAGCGAAAGACGTTTATAGAATTGCTCCTTTGCTCGCACTGATTCAAGTATTTAACTTTAGACTAGCTAAAAAGAACAGCCAAAAAAAAATAACAAATAGCTAACTAAAAGAGAGCCAAATCAAAACTCTGTCAAAATCAAAACCCTGCCAAAAAGAGAGCGTATCAAAAGCCTACTAAAAGAGAGTCGAACCAGAGATTTATTACCTCTCGCCCGACTCTCTTCGAGTGAACAAACGCTCACAACAAAGGGCTGTGCCAGAACACAATTTCAAGGCACCGCCCTCAAAGTAGAGTCACTACATGATGTCGAAGTCGATCTCGCCCAGACCCTCGTCTAACTGCAAGAACGCCTCACCATCGATAGAGACGATGCCAGTGCTGCTGTTGTAAGAAACATTAGCATCTGGAGCTACGCCCTGGATGATGATGGAATCCTGATTCACGGTGAAGTCAGTAATCTCGTCAATGGTACCTGCCATGAGGTCCTCAGCGTTGAAGACAAACTCATCGCGACCTTTACCACCGGTCATGGTATCAGCGCCAGCGCCACCAATGATGACATCAGCGGCTGCACCACCATCGATAATATCGTCGCCACTACCACCGTCGATAGTGTCAGAACCACCGCCACCAATAATGGAATCGTCGCCCTCATCACCCAAGAGCGTGTCGGCACCACCACCACCATCTATAGTGTCGTTTCCTCTACCACCATTAATTTCGTCGCTACCGGATTCACCAAAGAGCATGTCGGCAGCACCACCACCAAAGATAGTATCTTTACCAGCGCCACCTTTAATAGTGTCGCGAGCATTACCACCATCAAGGAAGTCTTGGCCGCTATCACCCATCAGCATGTCACGGCCAGCGCCACCAAAAATGGTGTCATTACCCGTACCGCCTTCTACTGTGTCGTTTCCTCCATCAGAACTGACAAAGTCATTACCGCCCAAAGCGAAAATCTCATCGCTTTGTGGGCCTGTAACAATGGTATCGTGCAAATTTGAGCCAAATACAACAGACATTCAAAATCCTCCTCTAAATTAACGATTTTCCCTAAGTACTCATACTCAAACCAAAAACTCGATCCGTAAGAATACTTGGCAAAACCTAATCAACGTTATTCGTACATTTTTTAGAACGCGCGATGGCACCCTTTGTCCCCTACGTCACAACTGAAAGAGACACATCGTCCCAGCACACAACTGCAGCAAGGATCTTACATACAGCTAATCTCTATCAAAAAACCAACGCCAGCGTTGGCTCTTCTTAAGAGATATGAGGACGGCTAAAGATTTAGTTCTCTGAGCCGATATTGCTGTCGGAAGTATTAACCAAAGGAACTCCTCACGAAATTACACTATGGATGGGTACTAGGACAGCCCTACAGGCAGAGTATTTAATTTTAGAGATTTTGCAGTTGGCAGGAAAGCAGCCTAGAAGGACCACAAACCAAAACCCGCCGAAAAAGTCTTTTAGCTTCAAAAATACTCAGCACCCTACAAACTTTCAATCAATCAAATTTGTGCAGCGCTGACTTTGGGTATAGTAACGCGACCTCGTTTTTCCAACATAAAGTTGCGGTAAAGACAGGGCGTGTATATATCTATACATGCAATCACAAAAGCTTACTAAACAAGCTTTTTAGGGTTTTCTAATGCCATCTTTAGCCTAGTATAGACAGCGTAAATACACGCTTTATTTTCGTCCGGATTTCAGTACTCACAAGCATCACGAACTCGCTTTCTAAGACTTTACACGAATAGTAGAAGAATTTGCACGATGCGTAGCAAATACAACAATCAAGTCGCTTTCCTGGTGTAAAAGAACACTTAAAAGAGACATTAAACTACTGAATAAAAGCCAAGCTCAACTTTGTTAAAGTTGAAACGAAAAGCACGGATACGCACAAGACACGCGGGATTTATATAGTACGTATCCTTAAACCATCGTCATTGACGCTGAGCAGTTCACTCAAGATGCCCCTAAATAATTTCTCAACAAAAGATGCTAGACGTTAGTGTCGTTATTCCCACTTATAACTGCCAGCAATACATTTATCAGGCGATTCAAAGTGCTCTGGGTCAAGCAGTCAGCGAAGTCATCGTCATTGATGATGGCTCTACTGACGACACTCAAAGTATCGTCAAACAGTTGGATTGTTCTAGGTTGCGATATATATTCCAGCGAAACCAGGGAGTATCAGCCGCTCGTAATTACGGCATTGATAGTGCGAGCGGTCAGCTCATTGCATTTTTGGACGCAGATGACTATTACCTGCCTGGCAAGATAGAGCAGCAAGTGGCTTTGTTTGAGGCCACGCCGGAGCTTGGGTTGGTGCAGAGCGGCTGGCAAAAAGTAGATGAAACGGGTCAACCGCTGGGGGCAGTCACACTGTGGGAATCGGTGCCCAAGCTAACGGTAGAAAACTGGCTACGGTTCAAACCGGTGCTGCCCAGTGCACTTATGGTGCGCCGCGAGTGGTTGCGCAAAGTCGAAGGGTTCGATCGGCAGCTCAAAGCAGCTGAAGATGTGGACTTGGTTAGTCGATTGGCGCTGCAAGGATGTCAGTGCGCTTGGCTGGAGCAAGTGGCCGTGAGCTACCGGCAGAGAGGAGGCAGCGCCATGGGAGATGGCAAGGTTCAGGCCCAAGATTTATCTAAGTTTTTGGACAAGTTCTTTCAACAAAGCGACCTCCCCGAATCTGTTCGGCTGCTAGAGCAGTCAGTGCGCTATCACACATTGGTATGGGCCGCGTGGTACTTGCAGCACACAGGCGAGCTTGCTGAAATGGCGCACTACCTGAAGCGAGCTTGGCAGTATTCACCTTATTTACCGATCGAAACGCTTATTCACTGGGCCGACAGCTTTTCTGGGTTTTCGCAGGGCTGCGGAGCCGCCCTCGATGTAGAAGCATTGATTCAATCGGCGCAGTGGCAGCAGCTAGTGAAATGGCTACTCGCACAAGAGAAGCTATAGTTCGCTCATCTGTGTCACGCGCATCACATCGCATTCCTTATCAAACGTGCTAATTTCAATTTTGATATTACGACTTGGCAACTCCATCGGCCTCCGATGGGGTTCTTTTTTTATCTTCCTTTTTGTTTCCTGCCTTTCTGTTTCCTTGCCCTGTGATGTCTTGTTAGTGCCCGCCTGCTAATTCAGCTGCATTTTTCTTATCGTGCACGGCTAGCTTATCCATCAGAGTTGAGCTCGCTTCGTTCATACCTACTAGCTTTACGTCAGAACCGTGAGCCCGAAACTTGAGTACCAGTTTGTCGATGGCCATGACTGAAGACTGATCCCATAAATGAGAGTCTGTGAGATCGATAACGACGCACTCTATTTTTTCGCGGACGTCGAAGGCTTCGATAAAGTTGTTGGCTGATACGAAGAACAGCTGACCGTGCACATAGTAAGTGCGAGTGGTGCCGTTGGCGCTGAGCTGATTACGAACAGAAATGAGTTTGCCAATTATACGAGAGAAGGCAATCGCACGCAGCGCGATCCCTACCACCACACCAATCGCCAAGTTCTCAGTCATCACGGTCGTCACTACCGTCATCAGCATCGCAGCAGTTTCACTCTTGGGCGTACGGCCCAAACTTATCAGCGAGCCCCAGTTGAAAGTACTAATAGAGACCATAAACATGACTGCCACCAAAGCCGCCATCGGAATCACCGAAACCCACTCACCCACAAGCAAAATAAAGGAAATTAGAAAGATACCCGCACTAAGGGTCGATAGGCGCTGACGCCCTCCAGACTTGATATTGATGACCGACTGGCCAATCATGGCGCAGCCTGCCATCCCGCCAAACATGCCCGTGATGAGGTTAGCCGCACCCTGTCCGCGCGCCTCCTGATTTTTATCGCTGTTGGTATCGGTCATGTCATCTAGGACAGACGCCGTTAAAAAAGACTCCAGCAGCCCCACCGCAGAGAGCGCCAGCGCCACTGGCAACACCAGTTGCAGCGTGGCAAAGTCAAACGGTAAATTCGGCAAGCGAAAAAAAGGTAACTCTGTCGGCAGCGCGCCCATATCACCAACCGTCGGCAATCCCATGCCCTGCGAAACGGTCACTGCCGTCAGCACCACAATCGCCACCAGCGGCGACGGAATAGATTTGAGCACAGAAATGTTTTTGGCCAGACGTGGCAGCAAATAGATGATGGCTAAGCCAGCGGCCACCATCACATACATCAGACCTTCTACACCGGCCTCTTTTGCTTTGTGAAATTGTTCTAGCTGCGCTAAAAAGATCAAAATGGCCAGCGCATTTACGAAGCCAACCAGCACCGCACGCGGCACATACTTCATAATGCGACCGATGCGCAGTGAGCCCCACACAATTTGCAAAAAGCCCGTTAGTAACGTAGCAGCCAGAACCAGCTCCAAAGCCAACGCTTTGTCATCGCCAGTGGAAGCAACCAGTTCTTTTAGTAGCAATGCCATGGCACCTGTCGCGGCCGAAACCATACCCACACGCCCACCCACGAAGGCAATCGTGACCGCCATCGTGAAAGAAGCGTACAAACCCACTGTAGGATTGAGCCCCGCAATAATTGAAAAGGCGATCGCTTCAGGAATCAGGGCAAGCGCCACAACGATGCCTGCGATCAAATCCGCTGGCACATTTGAGAACCACTCCGAGGGCGTCTTCAAAGTTCTATTAGCAGTGGTATAAATCACGGTTACCTAACTTGAAGGTTTTTAAAAACGCATAGGCTCAAGCTCAAGGCACGCTACCACGCCATGGCGCTGTTCTAGAGATAGGCACTTCATTTATCTCGGTTTCACGCAAGGCCTTGCCTCATGAGCATGTAGCTGTACATCAGTAGGCAAACGAAGTGTAACAGACACCTGTGGTACCAGCTTTCAGCTCAAAGAATACAGTCCACCAGATCCTTAACCCAAAAATATCGTTTGGTTAACCAGAGATTAAATTTTAGATAACATAAGATTATGCCGCCGAGGAAAAATTAAGAAACCCATCCGTCCCACAAAAACTAAGTAGAAACATAGGTAGCATTTACCAACGTTACGTAGCATGCGGCACAAATTCATTGCTGACATGTACGGACGTTGCACCTTCAAAGTTGCACCTTCAAAGTTGCACCTTCAAAACACTCACAATCGGCGCGATTTTCACACCTAAACCTTTCTAGAGATATGACCAAAGCTGTTGAGTTTACTGCTGGCCTCTCAGATGCTCCTGAGCAAGTTTCAAAAGACGCATCCTTGCTAGGCGGCTACGCGTATCAAATCATTCGCCAGCAGTCTAAAAAAGTATTCAAGCTGCGATCGCACGTCCTAGCCGACACAGATACAGAGAACCTGCACGACATGCGTATTGGCACTCGCAAGCTGCGCGCTGCGCTTCTCCTTTTTGCCGACGTCATTGAACCTGTCAACGCTACAGCATCGAACGAGAAAGGCATTACAGATCTAGTGCAGCCCCTCAAACAGCTCACTAAAGCGCTAGGAAAAGTACGCGACTTAGAAGTGATGCAGACCAGGTACTCACAGGCGATCGCACCTGAGCGTAAGGACGAGAAAAAAGATAGCGCCAGCTTCGACTTCAGCAAAAAAGAAAAGAAAACCATCACAGCACTGCTTAAAAAGCTTAAAAAGCGTCGCAAAAAGCAATTTGCCAAGATGGAAGAAACACTCCAAAGCAGCGACTACAAACAGCTGAGCAAACGCTGCAAACAATGGATCAAGCAACCAAGCTTCAGCCCAGCAGCCGAAGCTGAAGCCGCGAGTGACGCCATCAGCAGAGTAATCCCACCGCTCACCCAGCTTTTGCAGCACCCAGGCTGGCAAATCGCCACCCAAAATCGCAACCGGCAGCTCACCCCAGGCAAACGTCTCACCCTTACTCAGCTCAATCAACAGCTGGACACTGGCAGCCAGCAGCTACACGACTTACGAAAGCAAATTAAGCAAACCCGCTACCAAACCGAATTCTTCCGCAGCCTTTACGGCATCACCTACGCCGCCCAAATTCGTGAGCTACGCACCCTACAAAAAGTCCTCGGCGAACT
>JBHJIY010000126.1:0-67038 GCA_050042985.1 Phormidesmis sp.
ACGGCGTTTATACAGACCAAGAAGAACCTGGACTCGCTGGCGTCACAGTTCGTGTGGTCGATAGTCATGGCAACCCCGTTTCTTTTCTCAATGCTGCTGCCGAACTCATCACCTCCATCACCACAGATAGCTTGGGCTTCTTCAAGATTTTTGGCCTACCAGAAGGTGAAGAATATAAGCTTCAGTTCGACTATTCCAGTCTTGAGAATGCAAGTAACCTTTCTCTAAGCCCTGCAAATGTCGTTGTAGAGCAGTTCATCGGCCAAGGCGGCAGCGATGGTAAAGACTCCGACGCTATCCGTACACTCGATGGAAACATTGCGGAAACAGACTTAATGCTTCCTGGCGTAGGCGGATTTACCAAGGTCAACCTGGGCCTAATAAAAGATGACGATCCCAAAGATGCGACGCTTGGTAATCTCGTGTTTGAAGATGCCAACGGAAACGGCATTAAGGACGGCGGCGAAACAGGCGTTGCAGGTGTAGCCGTAACACTAACAGGTGCTGGCAAAGATGGTATTTTCGACACTGCCGATGACATCTCTCAGTCCACTACTACTTCAAACAACGGCTACTACAAGTTCAAGCGATTAGCCGCTGGCGACTACAAAGTCACCTTCGACCAACCAGACGGGTTTGAGTTTACCGATGCAAACGTTGGCAGCAACGAAGCCAAAGATTCTGATGCCGATACGACAACGGGTATGACTGATGTCATTTCACTTGTCGCTAGTGAAAACAACCGTGACGCAGCAGACGCGGGGCTCATCAACCTCAACAACGACAATACAGATCCCGGCAACGCTCAAATTGGAGACTCAGTTTTTGTAGACGCCAATGGCAATGGTCTCAAAGACAGTGGCGAGCTAGGTGTTGAAGGCATTGGCGTCACCCTAACAGGGGCAGGGGACGACGGTATTTTTGGTACCGATGACGACATTACGGCAACAACAGTTACCTCGTCGCGTGGTAAGTACAAGTTCAGACATCTTTCAGCAGGCGACTACAAAGTTACCTTCGACCAACCAGATGGGTTAACGTTCACCCAAGCAAACGTCGGCAGCAACGAAGGCAGAGACTCTGATGTCGATGTCAATACTGGCATGACAGACGTCATTTCACTCGCAGCTAGCGAGCGCAACAACAAAGTTGATGCTGGCCTAATCGATGATAACGGCGGTAATCCTGACCCTGGCGACGCTAGCCTCGGCAACCTTGTCTTTGAAGATGTTAACGGCAACGGTATTCAAGACAGTAGCGACAATGGTATTGCTAATGTGCAGGTATCACTACTTGGTGCAGGCACCGATGGTCTGTTTGGCACAACAGACGATATCTCTCAAACAACTTTCACAGGAACAGATGGTTCCTACAGCTTCAACCATCTAAATGCGGGAGAATACAAAGTTACTTTCGACCAGCCAGACGGCTTTGAATTCACTCAAGCAGGTGTTGGCAGCAACGAAGGAACAGATTCTGATGCTGATGCTACCACTGGCATGACGGACATCATTTCACTCGCGGTCAGTGAGCAAAACGACCAGGTCGATGCAGGCCTTGTTCAAGACGCCAACGCCGACCCTGGCAACGCGCTCATCGGCAACCTAGTCTTTGAAGATGTCAACAGCAATGGCTTACGGGACAGTGGTGAGAATGGAGTGTCAGGCGTCACAGTTACGCTAGCAGGTGCAGGCGCTGACGGAGAATTTGGCACTGACGACGACATCTCAGCATCTACAGTCACCTCCAATACTGGCAACTATGCCTTCCGACATCTAGATGCTGGAGATTACAAGGTCACCTTTGAGCAGCCGACTGGGTTCGAGTTTACAGAAGCAGGCGTTGGTAACAATAGAGGTAGAGACTCTGATGCCAATACCACTACTGGGATGACCGAAGTCTTCTCATTAGCTGCTAGCGAGCGCAACAACAAAATTGATGCAGGCCTCATTCGTAACAACAATGCGCCAGAAGCAACTGACGACAGTCGTTCTACAGACTTCGAGACACCCGTCACCATTGATGTTCTTGGCAACGACTCCGACCCTGATGGCGATACACTCACCGTCTCGTCTCTCAATGAGGAAGCCGTCAACGTAGGGCAACCTGTTGACGTCAACAACGGTTCCGTCACCCTACTCAGCAATGGACAGTTCGAGTTCACGCCTGATGACGGATTCTCGGGAGACACTACTTTCTCCTATCACATTAGTGATGGCAGAGGTGGTACTGATACCGCTGACGTCACAGTCACTGTGGCACCAAAGCCTAACGTTGGACCTGATGCAACCGACGATAGTCGTTCTACAGACTTTGAGACACCTGTCACCATTGATGTTCTTGGCAACGACTCCGACCCTGATGGCGATACACTCACCGTCTCGTCTCTCAATGGTCAGTCTGTCAATGTAGGCCAGCCTGTTGACGTCGATAACGGTTCTGTCACTTTGCTCAGCAATGGACAGTTCGAGTTCATGCCTGACGATGGATTCTCGGGAGACACTACTTTCTCCTATCACATTAGTGATGGCAGAGGCGGTACTGATACCGCTGACGTCACAGTCACTGTGGCACCAAAACCTAATGTTGGACCTGATGCGACTGACGATAGCCGCACTACCGAGTTCGATACTTCTATCAATATCGATGTTCTCGGCAACGACTCCGACCCTGATGGCGACACTCTCACCGTTTCTTCAATTGGTGGTCAAGCTGTTAACGTCGGTGACTCGGTCGATGTCGATAATGGTGTTGCGACACTGCTGGATAATGGTCAAATTGGATTCAACCCTGATGATACGTTTAGCGGAGAGGCCACCTTCTCCTATCACGTTAGCGATGGACGTGGCGGCACGGATACTGCCAATGTCACCGTGACAGTTGAGCCTCGCCCACGGAAAAACATTCACGCTTCTATCATAGGTGCCAGCGGCATTGACGAAGGCAAATCGAGCAACTACAAAGTGCAGCTCGACCACGCCGTTACAGAAGACACTGTCTTCACATTGGATGTCCACAATGGCTCTGCGACCCGCGTTGATCGCAATGATTCCACCGCTCAAAATCAAGACATTATGTGGGGTGGCTATTACTCCGTCGGCTACGTCGACTATCACGGTAACTGGGTTAAGCTGGCTTACTATGTAGATGATCGCGTGGCCAATGGCACCAGCCTCAGCTCCGGTGATCGCGCACAGGTCGGTCCAGATGGCTACACCACTTGGGACTACACCGTAGAGAAAAACGGCAACGTTCAAAACGGTGGCAAAGTCGATGTGCTGGTCAGGGCAGGGGAAACCATGTCAGAGACTTTCGAGGTTCAAACCTGGAAAGAGAAAGTCACGGTTGATAGAGCGCCTTGGTCTGTACAGGAAGGTTACTACGAAGGAACAGAAAACTTCTCCATTAAGCTCGCTGGCACTTCTGGCAACGAACTTGATGACTTCAAGCTAGGTGATAACAAAACCGTCGACATCTTCGACAAAACGCACTATGCATTTGTGAGCCCAATAGCGCTCGACCTTAATGGCGACGGGGTACAAACCACCGCGCTTGGCGATACTACTGGCACCTTTGATTTGCGGGGTGATGGTAATGCGATCGCATCTGGCTGGCTCTCCAGCGAAGATGCCTTCCTCGTTGTCGACAACAACGGCAACGGCACCATCGACGACATCTCCGAGATGTTCGGCGGCGACGTAGGCGACGGCTTTGCCAAGCTCGCCACCTACGACACCAATGGCGATGGCCTCATCGACACCGCAGAACTCCTCGGCGGCGGCCTTGCCCTCTGGAGAGATGGCAACTCCAACCATCAAACCGATGCGGGCGAGCTAATTTCTCTCGGTTCTCAAGGCATCACTAGCCTGGATACCGCCTTCGTAGAGACACCGGTTTATCAGAACGGCAACGTCCTGATTGAGCACGGCTCTGCCACGAAAGCAGACGGTAGTAAGGTTGACTTGGTCGATGCTTACTTCCAAGTAGCAGATACCACCGCCCTTGGTAATCAAGAAGCTGCATTTTCCTAGAAGGGAAATAATAAAGAAGGAAGTAACATGCTGGTAACGCAGCAGTTATAGTGACCTTCTAAAGCAAAGCGATGCATGTATTGATTCACATGCATCGCTCTTTCACAGTCGTAGATGATTGCGTTCTCTAGCTACCGATTCTGAGTAACTCAACATCAAAAATAAGCGTTGCATTAGGTGGAATGACACCGCCTGCGCCGCGTGCGCCGTAGCCTAACTCGGGTGGAATGATGAGTTTACGACGATCGCCCACTTTCATATCGCCCACGCCTTCATCCCAACCTTTGATCACTTGACCTTGGCCGATGGTGAAGTCGAAAGGACGACCGCGATCGCGCGAGCTATCGAACTTTGTGCCATCTTCCAATGTGCCTACATAGTGTACAAACACTCGTTGGCCCGACTGCGGCTGAGCACCGTCGCCTTCAGTGATGACGACGTACTGCAAACCAGAATCGGTCGTAACTACATTTTCTTCGGCATTGGCTTCTGCTGCCATGGGATCCTCCAATAAATCATTTGCACTCTGACTAGCACCGGATTCGGCAACCAGTGTCTCTTCTATGGCGAGCCCACCTGAAACACTGTCTGCCACGGCCTGCTCGCTATCACCGCCCGTAAACTGTGCAACGATCAATACTGCGCAACAAGCGACTACCACGCCAAAGCTAATTAATATTTCTCTCATAGTCTTAAATAGGTAGGCCCCTTAATACGGGCAATGGACAACTACTCGATAACGGCCCTAGTGTACGACGGTTTTGGACTATCGCCAGTCCTTGTTTTCTAAATCGCGAATTTGTCGCTCTAGGCGGTCTAGGCGGCCACGCAGCTCATCCATTTCCGACTGACGGGGCACGCCCAAGTCTTGCATAATATTGCGAACCTGGCGCTGCATTTGCTTTTCGATAGCACCCTGGTCAATATTGAATTGAGCCATAAAGTCATCGACGAATCCCTTTGCTTGGTCAGGGTCTAGCTTGCCATCGCGCACTAGCTCTTCGCTCATTTGCTTGACGCGCTCAGCTACCAAAGATGTCGTACCGATGCCAAACATCAAAAGCTGTCTGAGCATATTAGAGCTGTCCATCGCAATCTCCTCAGGAATGAGCGCGCCCGTAATTCACTTATGAAAAACGCGCCAGTTACCATCCTATTTTGGCAAAATATCTTCATAAGGCAGCGGGCGGTTTACCGTATGGGACCGAATTTTCGCTGCGCTCTGCTCGTAGCTGCCATGCATATCGCCACACATATCTAAGAGTTTCGCCATTATGCCTGTCTGCCCCAGATGCGATCGCACCATCCTCGGCACCGCTATCAAGTGCCCCCACTGCCAGCTTCAGCTCAAAGCGCACGGACATCCAGGCATGTCGCTCAATCGCACTAAGGATAACCGTATTTTGTGCACTACTTGCACTTACGATGCAGACAACAGCTGCAACTTTCCTAAGCGCCCCAACGCAACTAGCTGCACGCTTTATCAAGACATAGAGCAAGACAATAGTGCACCTGCTCACGCAGCAGCAAAGCAACCAATTTACGCAGTGCCCTGGTGGCGAAAAATCAATCAGCCTTGGCTAGCACTTGGCATATTAGCGGCTATTAGCATGCTGATAGCACTTTTCTAGCCGCACTTTCCTGGCCTTAAAAATAAGTCTGGGCCTTTTACTACAGCTGATGTAACAAGTCTGATACCTACCGCGATAATTCTCTATATACAAATCAATACAGTAGGCGCGATCACACTTTTGGTCTGTGTTATCACAATCAATACACAGCCCTCACTACCCCCCTCTTCTTATGCTGGCATACACAACTGTTTCCGATATCTTTGTTGCGCCCACTGCCCTAGAAGCCATCGTCTATATAGGTGGATTGCTGTTTGTTCTGGCTTGCCCTTACTTGTTTTTGAGCATTATGGACAAGTTCAGCCGAGCAAACAAAGGGCTAAAAGAACAAGCTCAAAGCAGCCCTAAAGTTCAGCCCTAAAGTTCAGCCCTAAAATTTAGAAGACGACTTGCCTCCAGCGTTACCTGCTGGGGCTCAACGTTGGCTTTCTCTACCTGCTTGGCGATCGCATACGTCACATACTGATTCACCGACACACCCTCACGTTTGGCCAGTCGTTTTATCTGAGCGTGAATACCATCAGGGAGTGCTACCGTCATACGATTCATAAAGGAAACCTGCTGTTAAAAACCTAAAAGACAGCATACTCTACAAGAGATAAAAGCTGTTGTCCGTAACGATTTACGCTATGCCGTAGTACTGCGGACAACAACCCAAAAAAAGCGCACCTCGCATCCGCGAAAGTGCACTTTAAGAGAGTTTTATGGTGGACATTACGGAGAGATCCATTCGCGCGCTCCATTGACTCAGAGCTAAATCGCGCGATCGCCCAGCAACGTTAACGCAACAGGTTACTCAGAAGGTACGCCACCATCAATATCTGGCTCATAGCCCGCTGCCAAAACACTGCTGTAGAACCAGCCAGCGAGGACTGCGCCCGCAATCGGCGCTACCCAAAACAACCAAACTTGTGACAGATACTCCGTACCGGCAAATAGAGCAGGGCCCAAGCTTCGAGCAGGGTTTACAGATGTATTGGTCACCGGAATGCTGATGAGGTGAATCAACGTCAAAGCCATTCCAATCGCAATGGGCGCAAATCCCTTCGGCGCACGGCCATCGGTTGAGCCCAAGATAATAATCAAAAACATAAAGGTCATTACAACCTCAGTAATCAGCGCAGACAACAGATTAAAACCACCTGGAGAAAGGTCTCCATAGCCGTTCGCCGCTAGCGTGGTCCCTGCAAAGCCAGCCTGGCCAGACACTATGATGTACAGCAACCCTGAAGCAACTACTGCGCCAACAACCTGAGAAATGATGTAAGGCAATAATTCACCGCTGGGGAAACGGCCTCCAGCCCACAGCCCAAACGAAACCGCTGGATTCAAATGACAGCCAGAAATATGGCCAATCGCGTAGGCCATCGTTAATACGGTTAAGCCAAAGGCCAACGAAACGCCCACAAAACCAAGCCCTAGCTGAAAGCCACTGCCATCAGTGGCCAAAAAAGCAGCTGCCAAGACAGCGCTACCACAGCCACCTAACACTAACCAAAACGTGCCCATGGCCTCAGCCATGCACTTTTTCATCAAAGACATTACACAAACAGTTCCTAAATCACGAAAGGTCTATAGCAGCAACAGATAGCCGCCATATGACTCACACTAGTGGGCTTTGCAAACAAGCCAGTATTTTCACTGATTTGCATCATATTTAGGGACTCAGTACGTAACATAGCGATAGGAATCTTCAGAAATAGACAGCAGTGCCACTGCGTAGAAACTCATACAATTTGCAACTCATAAAACTGCTAAAGCGACCAAAACCCACGACCAATCCTGCAACGCACTACAGTTAACGCACTACAATTGTTGAAGCTTGCCACTGACTGCCACTGACTGAGCACCCATGACCTCCACCCTCACGCCTGATAAAACAGCCCAGAAAACAACCCAGAGCGAAATTTCCGAAGCCGTTGACCAGCGACGAAATTTTGCGATTATCTCTCACCCAGACGCCGGTAAAACAACCCTTACCGAAAAGCTCTTGCTCTATGGGGGTGCTATTCACGAGGCAGGCTCGGTCAAGGCTCGGCGGGCTCAGCGTCATGCGGTTTCCGACTGGATGGCACTCGAGCAGCAGCGGGGGATCTCAATTACCTCCACCGTGCTGCAATTTAGCTACGACGACTATTGGATTAATCTGCTAGATACCCCTGGTCACCAAGACTTTAGTGAAGATACCTACCGGACACTCGCTGCTGCTGACAATGCGGTCATGCTAGAAGACGCAGCAAAAGGCCTTGAGCCTCAAACTCGTAAGCTTTTTGAAGTGTGTCGGATGCGCGACATGCCGATTTTCACCTTCTTCAACAAGCTAGATCGCCCAGGGCGTGAGCCGCTGGAGCTGCTCGATGAAATTGAACAGGAGCTAGGGCTAACCACCTACGCTGTGAATTGGCCGATTGGCATGGGCGATCGCTTCAAAGGCGTTTTCGACCGTCGCAAAAGGCAGGTTCACCTATTCGAGCGCACAGCCCACGGCAGCAAAGAAGCGAAAGATCTGGTGCTCGACTGGGGCGATCCGCGCATTCAGGAATTGGTGGGAGACGAGCTCTTTGATCAGTTCACCGAAGAACTGGAGATGCTCGATGAAATCGGCCCTGAGCTGGATTTGGAGATGGTGCACGCCGGGCAAATGCCGCCTGTGTTCTTTGGTAGCGCCATGACGAACTTTGGCGTAGAGCTATTTTTGGAAGCCTTTTTGGACTACGCGCTAGAACCAGGTACACATGAGAGCACCATTGGACCAGTGCCGCCGACCTACGAAGATTTTTCGGGCTTTGTGTTTAAGCTTCAGGCGAATATGGATCCGCGTCATCGCGATCGCATTGCTTTCATCCGCGTGTGCTCCGGCAAATTTGAAAAAGACATGGTCGTCAACCACGCCCGCACCGGTAAAAATGTTCGCCTCTCTCACCCGCAAAAGCTCTTTGGCCAAGGGCGCGAATCTCTAGAAACAGCCTATCCAGGAGACGTCATCGGCCTCAACAACCCTGGCATCTTCTCCATTGGCGACACCATTTACCAGGGCGAACGACTGGAATACGAAGGCATTCCCTTCTTTTCACCCGAGATGTTTGCCTATCTCAAAAATCCCAATCCTTCTAAATTCAAGCAGTTTCGCAAAGGCGTTTCCGAACTGCGCGAAGAAGGCGCGGTGCAGATCATGTACTCCGCAGACGAATCGAAGCGAGATCCAATTTTGGCAGCAGTCGGTCAACTGCAATTTGAAGTGGTGCAGTTCCGACTCAAAAATGAGTACAACGTGGAAACCCGGCTAGAGCCGATTGGCTACAGCGTTGCCCGGTGGGCAACCGGTGGCTGGCCAGCGCTAGAAAAAGCAGGCCGCATTTTCAATACGGCCACTGTCAAAGATAGCTACGGTCGCCCAGTGCTGCTGTTTAAAAACGAATGGAACTGTCGCCAAACCGAGAGCGATCATCCCGAGCTGAAGCTAAGCAACACCGCGCCTGTTGTCTCTGGAATGCAGCCAGAGGACTTGTAATAGAACCCCTGTAATAAAACTACTGAGGAGAAATTACCGTATGGGAAATGGTTACATTTTCATAGAAGAGATTAAGCGTTACTAAGCTTTGCAGGTAATCGCTCTCAGAAACAAAGCCAGTCGTTAACATAAGTAAGTAGCCCGTCGGAACCCCGAAGGACCACTTTTATGACTAACACTATTCTCTTGCTGATAGTTGCTGGCATTGCACTGGCCGTTCTCCATATTCCCAGCGTAGTAATTACGCTCGGTATTATTGGCGGTTTATCTTTCTTTACCATCAAAATCTTTTGGCGCACCATGCAGCTATTTTCCTCTAGCGCCAAGAACGAGCCCGTACCTGTACGCAGCCTGTAAAGACTCACTTTTCCTTTCACAGCTGAACGTTTCTAGAAATCTTTCATCAAACAAAAAACATCGGATAGCCATAGCGCGTTATCCGATGTTTTTTGTTGTAAAAACTGTTTACACAACAAAACCGCATATCGTCAGCGCAGTCTAGGGCTGAGCGATTGCTCAAGTGATTGCTCGTTTGATTGCTCGTTTGATTGCTCATTGGAGCGCATATACAGCATCATTGCCAGGGTCACCTGTTTGAGCGGCCAGTATATAGCGGCAATCACAACAAACGTCACGACCATCACAGCTAGTGACCACGGATCGAGCAGCGCCTTGAACAAGAATACGACTACCCTATGTGGCCCGGTGATAATATCCCAGCTGTTGAACCGGGGAAATCGACCCAAAAAAATGCCAATAGCGCACAGCGCGTGAACGACTAGCTCAGCAGTAGAGACCCACCGCCCCCAGCCCTGCTTATGCAAGTAGTGTCCCAAATTGACCAGCGAAGCCACATAGGCCTCCGTCCCAATCAGCATAAAAATCAGATACTGCGGAATGAGCACCAGCACAACCGTCCACAGCGCCGCGCCTTCTTGAATGAACCCCACCAAATGAATAATGTCGGTGAGTACATAGGGCGCATTTGGCAAAAAGGCCATAAATATGACAAAGCCAATCCACCAGCTCACTCGGCGATCACCCGAGCCGCGTCCGCGAAATAGCCACAGGCTCAGCACAAAAGGAATCAACGCTAAGAATGTATTCCACAGCATAAATAGCATGCTGCGATTGGCAGCATCAAAAGCGCTAGAAAGCCACTGCGTTAGGTCTGTCAATGTCATGAGAAAAATTAGGGAAAGTGAAGCAACGGACCTATTAAGGCTACTGAATAACTACCCCAGCAAACCCAGCGATTTCGGATAGTCAGCGGTTTTGGACAGGTAATCTTGACATAGCGGGCCTAAAACAGCACGAAATATCAACATAATGTGGGCGGTCGGCACCATACCCGATAAAATAGTCCGGTTGCTTTAGGCGATAGATCCCCTTGATAGAACGCTATACCTTGCCCGAGATGGGCGAACTATGGACCGACCAGTACAAATTTCAAACGTGGCTTCAAGTAGAAATTGCTGTCTGCGAAGCGCAAGCGAAATTGGGTAAAGTCCCCAAAGAGGCGGTCGAAACTATCAAGGAGAAAGCCAACTTTGACGTAGAGCGCATCCTTGAAATTGAGCGCGAAGTCAAGCACGACGTCATTGCATTCCTCACCAACGTGAACGAATACGTCGGTGATGCTGGCCGCTACATTCACCTCGGGATGACTAGCTCAGACGTGCTCGATACCGCGCTTTCTTTGCAGATTGTCGCGAGTCATAAGCTGATCTTGACCCACGTAGAAAACCTGATTCAGGCCATTCGCTACAAGGCGCAAGAGCATCGCAATACGGTAATGATTGGGCGATCGCACGGCATTCACGCCGAACCCATGACCTTTGGATTCAAGCTCGCAGGCTGGCTGGCCGAAATGCAGCGCCACCGCGAACGCCTCACCCGCATCCAAGACGAAATCTCTGTTGGCCAAATCTCTGGCGCAGTGGGTACCTATGCCAACATCGACCCAGAAGTTGAAGAAATCACCTGCCAGATCCTTGGGTTAAAACCCGATACCGTCTCTACGCAGGTTATCTCTCGCGACGTGCATGCTGAATTCATGATGAGCCTAGCGGGCGTCGGCGCTTCGATAGAACGCTTCGCCGTAGAGATTCGCAATCTTCAGCGTACCGATGTACTCGAAGTGGAGGAATTTTTCTCTAAAAAGCAGAAAGGGTCTTCGGCGATGCCGCACAAGCGCAACCCGATTAAGTCGGAGCGCTTGGCAGGGATGGCACGGATTTTGAGAGGGAATGCGATCGCAGCCCTAGAAAACGTCGCTCTCTGGCACGAACGCGATATCTCCCACAGCTCCGTAGAGCGCGTCATCTTCCCCGACAGCTGCATCCTCACCCACTTCATGCTGGTAGAAACTACCAAGCTGATCAAAAATCTGCTGGTATACCCAGACAACATGGCACGCAACATGAACCTCTACGGCGGCGTAGTGTTCAGTCAAAGGGTCATGCTCACTCTCGTGGAAAAAGGCATCAGCCGAGAAGACGCCTACCGCATCGTGCAAAGCAATGCCCACAATGCCTGGAATACCAAAGGCGGCAACTTCCAAAAGCTAATTGCAAGCGATCCTCAAGTACAAGAAAAGCTTTCTCCCGAAGAAATTGAAGATTGCTTCAACCCCGACTACCAGCTACGCAATCTCGACAAGGTGTATCAGCGTCTCGACATTTGAAGTTCTGCTTCACAGAGTCCTCATACAACCGCTGAAAACTGCCGTTAAACCCTAGAAACAATACGGAAATTAGCCATATGTCTTAATTTATACATGAAGATATGGGCACTTTGAGCCCACAGTCGGTAGCAGACTCTACGCTTGCCACCGACCCTGGACTCAAGGTGAACAAGGAACCCATCTCATGACTGCCAAACTTATTTCCAAAGCTTTAGCGAACCGCGATTTAGGCTCACAGTTTTTGGGCGCATCTATCCTTGCCACAGCCCTCACACTCGTCGGCGCAGCGGCTTCTGGCCAGGCACAGGCCGCCAGTCTCAACTGGTACGACCTTTGGGATACCAGCAGCACAGAAAGCTCTCGCACCTTTGGCGATGTCGATGGCTCAGGTATCGATATCAATGTAGAGTACTCCACCAACATGTTCTGGAGTACTCAAAACGAAGGACGCGTCAACCTTTACGACAACGGCACCCCACAAAAGAATGCGCTCAACGACACTCACCCCTTAGACCAGTACGACGGCATCCTCCGGATGACCAACGACAGAACTGACAATCCAGAAAGCACTTTTGTAAAACTCACTTTCTCTGAAGCTGTCTACTTAGATGAGTTCTGGGTTGGCAGCCTTTCCACCATCGGAGACGCCAGAGAGTGGATGAGCGTATCGGCCTATGAAAGTGACGACGTCGACTTCAACAATCTAGATAGCTACGCCGATCAGCGGGTGGCGGCATCGAAATACGATACCTACGAAAATTTCTTTGGTAACACTGACGGTGACTACACGGCCAAAGCTGATGACGCGGAACTAGTCGCGCTAGATGATGACACTACCGATAATGTCTATACTACTGCTGGCCTCGGCAGGCAGGGTGGTGGCAACTATGGCCGAGTCTTCTTTGAATATTCAGACGAAGCTGTACAGAGTCTCGTCATTGAACACTTTACGACTCAAAAAGACAACTCAGCGGAATCTTCTAGCCGGTACACCTCTGTTGCCGTGAGCCCGAGCATTTTCTTCACCAAAGCCGATACACCCACAGAAATTCCTGAACCTACTTCGATCTTGGGAATGCTTGCATTTGGTGGATTGAGCGTAGCAGGTTCACGTCGCAAGCGCTCAAGCTAACGTTCCGGCATCAGCTGGTTGATTAATCAAAAAAGCAGCCGCGATTGTCTTCGCGGCTGCTTTTTCGTGAAATGGCTTAAAGTCTAATCTTCTTCGTCTTCAAGGTATTCGTCATCTTCGCCGGGATTATCCATCTCGTCTTTAAAGCCTCGCAGCGTTTTACCCAGCGCGCCACCCAGTTCAGGAATCCGCTTAGGACCAAACACCAAGACGGCGATCACACCAATAATGACTATCTCTGGAACACCTAGTCCAAACATGACGCGACTCCTTATCTGCGCAGCGTTGCTTGCACCATCATAAACGCTTCTATCCTCAACACTCAAAGCACTACAGAATCGTGATGTAAGTGTTAGACATCTCCAGAGGTAATACTCTAAGCGTTTGATTTTGCAAGTCAGGCTCCAAACCCAGCATCTCTAAGGGAATGACACCAACCAGCGGATCTAGTCCGCCCGGTAGCTCTAAGCATTCAAAGGTACCTTGGCGACCACACAACGAAACCTTAGCGTCTTGAAAAACGCGAGCCTTACTCGTCCCATTTGCTGTGGCAACAGGGACTTCTTTTAGTAACTCCAGACCTAACTTGTCGATAATGTCTGCTGGAAGGCACAAAGTAGTTGCGCCTGTATCGACCAAGACGTTCTGTAGCGTTACAGAGCGCACTTGGCCATCTGTTATTAGGCCTCGTTGCGATATTACCTGATCGGCTCTGTTCGTAATGGTCAGCTCGGTCAGAACCTTGCCCATCGTAGTGCTAGACATATAGATATCGCCAGTAACTATATGTCTATTATGGCGGATATGTCAGTGACGGTGCTGGGTCTCTAGCCACACCCGAAGCTCGTCTTCCGAGCAGTGGGCAATGCGTCGATCGCTAGTGGGATCGTAGGCAAACCAAACGACGCCTTGCTTGGTTGATTTTGTCCATATGCGCAGTTGCTGTGAGCCAGTGAAGAACGCCAACAGACTGTGAGCAAATTGGCGAAGGGTGTCAGCAGCCTTAGGAGCGGCAGCATCTCTGCGAGCTAAAACATTACAGTCTGTAGCGGGTTGCTGCCATAGGGCTTCTAGCTGCGAGCGGTTGCGAGCGGTGAAGTGAGTCATGAGGTGGACCTTGAACTCGATAGACCAAGCTTATGCAACTAATTAGAGCGCGGCAAAGCACACCATCAATAGGAGCTATGCAAAAGATAGATGTGCTACGGGGAGTGAATCGCGATAGCCTTGACAGCAAGCTACCGGAACCGTACTCATGGCCGGAAAACCTGCAAAAAAGCTCAGTAGTAAAGTTAAACTCTCTCAGCTACGAACCCTAATTGCGATCGCAAATACCGGCAGCTTTAGCGAAGCGGCCCTACAGCTCGATGTCAGCCAATCAACGGTAAGCCACAGCCTAGCGGCCTTAGAAGACGCGCTCGGGATCATGCTGATCCACCGTGGCAGACAAAGGGCTTCGCTGACGCCTGTGGGCGATCGCATCTACACCCAAGCCGAGCAAACTCTGGGCCTAATCGAAACCATGGGCCAAGAAGCCAGCCGAGCGAGAGGCATCGACGGTGGGCTGGTGAGGATTGCCGCCTTTCGCAGCTTGGCGAGCGAAATTTTGCCGGGTGCGATCGCCCACCTTCACGAGCACCACCCCACCGTTCAAGTCACCATCACCGAATTTGAAAGCACCCAGGCCCTCGAAAACGCCCTGTTCGAAGGCCACGCCGATATCTCCATCGCCTCATTGCTCATAGGCAACGACTTTGAAACCTTGCAGCTCATGGAAGATAAATTCATCGCACTCCTGCCGCCAAGTTTCAAAAACATTCAATCACCTGCTGACGCAGCCGCACTTCCTCGCCTCACTTGGGCTGACCTACGCGCCGAGACATTGATTACTTCGTCGAGTGACTGCTGCATTGTGGTGTGCGATCGCCTTAAGCAGTGTCAACCGCCCATCGCGGTAGACTACCTCATCTCCAACGACTCCACAGCGGTGAGCATGACCCGGCAAGGGCTCGGCATCACCCTCCTGCCCGAACTAGCCGCGCAGCCCATTCCCAAAGAAGTTCGGATCGCCGAGCTCCCCTTCGATATCAGCCGCCCCCTAGGCATTAGCTGGCTAAAAAACACGCTGCATACCCCGGCGACCTACGCCTTTTTAGATACCTTCAAGCACAAATATTTGACAGAAGGGCGAAGCAAGGCAAGACCCGAGTATGGTGTTGAACAGTACGTTATTGAGCATGGGCAAAAGACCCTTCAATGAGAAAACTGTTCTTCCTTCTCCCTGGCACGACCAAAGCTTTTTTTGCCGGAGGACTCACCGCCGAACTCCAAACCCTCAAGCTCGCCCAGCAAATTTGCGATGCGGAAGTTGTCACCTACAGGCAAAAAGAAGAAAATACGCTCTTTTTAGACGATCTGTTAGCGCGTAGCCGCGATGATAACGCCATTTTTATCGTCAGCTGGGGCTTTGATGTGCCAAAGCTGATCAAGCGCTTAGGCAATAGACCGACCATCTACCATGCTCACAGCACAGGCTATGGCTTCAGCGTGCCGCCGCGTGTTCCTATCATTACCGTTAGCCGCAACAGCATGGGCTACTGGGGAGAAAAGGCACTAAGCTCGCTGATTTATTACCTGCCTAACGAAATTTCAACAGACTTTAAAAATCGCCGGGTGCCTCGGGATATTGACGTGCTTGTACAGGCCAGGAAATCCTCCGAATATCTCTTACAACAGCTCGTCCCTGCCCTCCAAGAACAGTGCAATGTCTTTGTACTCGACTGTTTCGTGGACGATCTCATTGGCCTGTTCAACCGCAGCAAAGTGTACCTGTACGACTCCGCTGAATACTGGGGACGCTATCGCCTAACAGAAGGGTTTGGTCTGCCGCCAATGGAAGCACTCGCCTGTGGCACTCAGGTTTTCTCCAGTGTGAATCATGCGCTCGCCGACTACCTCGACCCTGGCTTTAACTGCCAAAAAATCTCAGGCTACGCCACTGGGTACGACATGCAGCGCATTCTTCAAACCGTTAGAACTAGCGACACTCAGCCAACGCTACCGGATACCTTTTTTGCCCCCTATCGCACGACTCAGCTAGTGCCACGATTGCGCACTATCCTCACCGAAATCAATACTTTCTTCGACTACCAAATCACCCCTCGCACAGATATTCCTCAGCTCACCCCAGCTCGCATCGCCTACCTCACAGCCAAACGCATCCTCACTAAACTCAAACGCCGGTAGTGTTCTCTCGTGCAATACATAGCGGCAACAATAAGTAGCAGCAACAAAAAGAACTGGCAACAGCGTATTTTCTATGAACTGATAGAAGATAAAGGCTACTTGCACGAGGATCGGAAACTACTGAACTTAGCGAGTTTTATCGATTCAATATATTCAATTGCCGGTTTTGTGACTATGATGATATGCGGTTGCTACCACAACGTATGAGTTTGACGCGTTTTCTCAAGAGCGTTTGGCTCTTTTTTAGTGGAAAAAGCACAAAGCATCTACGCACAATCTCTCCTCACACGTTCAATCGAGAAATTCAATTTAGAAGTTCAATTCTGACGAGCGCTCGTCGAGTCACCCTTTGTTTTTCAATGGCTTTTTAACGGCTTTAGCAGGTGGAAAACAAATGAAGCAATTCGGCAGGTGTTTTGGTGCGGATACTCAAGCATGACTAACGACCGAACCTTTTTCGTGAATTCATTGGAACTCATGAGAACCCATCAAAAATGGTTGGGAACAATTAAATCACATTATTCTACTCGCTAGCATCGATGGCTACATTTCCTCAAAAATCTATTGTTGCCCGGCGTCTAGGTGATCACTACGAAATCCTAGAGCCGATAGGTCAACCTTTTGGCTATCAGCAGCTTCTTGCTAGTGATACTCATAATCAGCGCCGGGTGATTATCAAGTCGCTCACCATCGAGAAGAACACACCCACAGGTGATATCTGCTGCTTCGAGCGTGAGATTCATCTGCTTGAATCTTTGCAGCATCCCACCATTCCTCGGTGTATTGAGTCTTTTAGCTTGGATACAGCTGAAGGGAAAGGGCTGGTGCTAGTGCAGTCTCATCAGGGTGGTTTTACGCTCGAAGAGCAAATCGCAGCGGGCAAAACGTTTAGCGAAGCCGAAATTAAGGCGATCGCAAAGCAGCTACTGAAAGGATTAGTGTACTTTCACAGCAAAGGCCTGGTCCACAGAGATATCAAGCCTAGCAATATCACTGTTTCAACACACAGCGCCAAAAAAGGCCAGTCTCAAAAAGGCAAATCTCCAAAAGACAAATTCCGAAAAGGCAAACAAACAAACAGCCGCAAACAGAGTGTAGATATTGGGCAGGCAGCCTGGCTAAACCTAGGCACCGTGCAATATATTCAGGCCCAAAGCCCGGACGCTATGGTGGGCACTTACGGCTACCTGCCCCCCGAACAAATTGGTGGCCAGGCAAAATTTGCCTCAGATCTCTATAGCCTAGGGGCTACCCTCATTTTTCTGGCAGCGGGCGTTCACCTAGGCGATCTGCCGCGCAACGGACACACGCCTAAGTTTGCCTGCGACACCTCACGCCTCAGCGCCGATTTTCAACAGTGGATCAATTGGTTAATTGAGCCTCATGTTAATAATCGCCCTGCTTCAGCAAAGAAAGCGCTGCGATCACTCAAGCGTCTCCCACTGGCAATGCTCAAGCAGCGCCTCTGGAAGAAAAAAAGAGCGCACATGACCCCAGTCCCTATCACCACCAATGGCCGGAACCATTACCAGCCATTCTTCACCCAGATTCGCTCTCAAAAGAAGCCGCATTCACTAGAGCTCACCGTTCCCCCCATAGGCATTCGCTCTACCGCATTTAGGCAGGCTTTGGTGCCACTCACGATTGGCACAGTGATGCTAGTCTGCGCCATTTATCTGGCTCATTTGCTAGATTTTTCTGGCACTTTCTCTGGGGCCTTGTTGACGAGTCCGGAGGGCTTGGCCACCCTGGTTGCCGCCGTGCTAGCCGTTGTTGGCTGTACCTACAGCTTTCGCTTTTTGAGCAATGGTCTGCATCAGCTACAAATTTGCCTACTGAGACGGGTGCAAATCCAAATCGAATCCGACGTGCTACTGATTGCGTATCGCTACTGGCTCCGGGCACCTGTATATATCGTCAACACCAAGCGCGACTGCATTTACAATATCAGCGCCCTGCCCGACGGCAGCGCGCTGCGGATTTTAACCCATCACAATCGAACTGAGGCCTCTTGCCTGTGCTACAAGCTCACACTCGATGACGGCATGATTAGCCGACGTGATGTTCGCTGGCTCACGTCTTTGCTGAACGACTGGCGCAGTTATTGCGACCTGTAGTTCTTGGGATAGCAGTGTTGGACCAGTAGTGTTGGACCAGTAGTGTTGGACTAGCAGTGTTGAGACAGTTTCATTTTTTGAAACAACCTCTCTTGGATTGATCCCGACTGAGATAATAAATGAACAGCTAACAGCTGCGGCCATTGCCAAAGCCCTGTTAGTAATGTGTGACAAATAGCTGCCCTTTGTGTCTTGTTTGCTCCTGACAAAAAAGGGCAGCTAATTTTTTCACAGCTAGTTTTTCACAGCTAGTTTTTCTAAAGTGCTTTTTAGCGAGTCAAGAGATTAACCAGCTCAACAAAGCCGTTAACCTCAGGCTCACTGGTAATGTAAGCAGGGGCATGGGCTAAGCTCGGCAAGTAGTGCGCCACATTGGCAACACCCACAGAATTTGGAAACCGCTCAGTATCAAACAGGCTTTCGTCGTTGGGGCTATCGCCAACGGTGAGCACTGAGTGGGTACTCATTTGTTCAAATTTTTTCTGAAGCACGCGCTTCAGCCCAGCGGCTTTGTTCTGTCGCGGTACCTGAATGTGGCATTGTACATTGCTATAGGTGAAGCCCATTGTCTGTGACTGGCAGGTCGCTTTTAGCCAGGCGATATCTTCATCACTAAGACCATCAATATCGAAGGTCCAATCGGTCAACCGATAGGGATTGTCAACCGAAGGGCGCAGGTGAGGGTAGCGAGATTGCAGCTTGCGAAACACCATAGAGAGGCGATCGCGGTGCTGGCTCATGCGAGGAATATCGGTCAACACTAAGGGATCAGGAGATTGTTTGTCGATATAGATGCCGCCATTTTCAGCGATCGCACCCACCACAGGTAAATAATTCACCAGCCCACTCACCCATCCCGCCGAACGCCCTGTCACGATTAGGACATCAATATTGCATCGGCGCAGCGACTCAAACGCCTGCAAAAGCGCAGGTGTAAACTCTCCAGCCGAGGTGAGCGTACCATCCATATCAGTAGCGACTAAGCGAATATCGCTCGCAGCGATTGCCGCTGAGGCCGTTGCCAGGTTCTGTGGCTCTGTCGTCATCAGTTCGTCTCTCCTTTCGTCTTTCCCAGAGACGTACTCAGAAGTACTAAGCAGTCCTAAAGGGAATCACCCAAAAACTTTCACCAGCCTAGCGTCGACACCATACCAGCGCCATCCGCAGGATAACGGCCCATCAACTTTATCCATTCTGACAGGCGACTTGGGCATGCTGAACATAGCTAACTGCCCGCACACTTACCATGTCAACTGGCAACTTTACTTCTCCCCAGCTAGTGGCCCAATCGTTGGATGCAACATTGTCTCCAACGCTGGCCCAGACGCTGGCCCAAACACCAAGCGACGCAGCGCCCACACCCCCAACACCCATCAACCTGTGGATGTACAGTACGGGCGGGCTCGTTGCGCTGTTGCTAGGCCTAGGTGTTTTTTCATACTTGCAAACTCGTAAGCTGCAAAAGCAGCTGAAGTTTGAAACCTACAAAAACAAAGAGTTGCATAAGCGAGTGAAGCTGGCTCTTAGCACCATCGCTAAGATGGAGCGCAACCCAGATCTTATCCACTCTCGGGACTTCAACCTCGACTACCTGCGCATGCGCATGGAAGAGAAGCAGTTCAACTTCGCCATCGTCAATCAGCTCAAAATCAAAGTAAAGCAGCGCATTAGTGAAGCCCTCAGACCACAGCAGGCAAACACGGGCATGGTGGGAATTGCTAATAACAAGCCCCGTCAAATCAATCAAATTTTTGATGTCGAATACGTTGCGCCTAAAGACGAGCAAAAACGTAAGCGCGTCCTCTTCCGCATTCAAATTCAGCTGACAAAGCTACCCGCACAGGCAACCTCTAGCACCGTCGCCGAAATTGTGAAATGCATCGAAAACTTTTTGAATCCCAAAGACGCCGAAGGCTTTTGGCAACCCACCCTACAAGGACGGATCGCCAACATGAGATGGGATCAAAAGGCGAAGCCCACACCGCTACTGGTCCTAAAGCAAACCAATGAAGGCGTAAACGTCACCTTTAGAACCAAGAAGGATAAACCGTCAATTATCTAACGCAACCAGTTTTTCAACCGAGACGCTACCTGAGGCCGACGCAGCTTGCGCATTGCTTTGGTTTGAATCTGCCTGACGCGCTCACGCGATAGCTGAAAAATACCGCCCACTTCTTCTAGCGTGTGCGTCTCACCTGTAGTGAGGCCATAGCGCAGCGCAATAATTTCCTTCTCTCGCTCAGTCAGCACTTCGGTGAGCACATCAGAAATTTCCTGGCGCATCATCGACTCACTGATCTGTGACTCGGGAGAGAGCGAATGGCCGTCTTCTAGCAGCTCCATTAGCTCTGTGTCTTCACCCTTACCTACCCGGTGGTTCAAGGAAAGCGACTTGCGCTGAACTTGCTGCAAGGTGCGCAGCTGCTCGGGGGTCATGTCTAGCGCTTCTGCAACTTCAGCTTCTGTAGGCGTGCGCTCTAGCTCTTTGCGCAGCTCACGGTTTGCCTTTTTGAGCTTGTTGAGCTTTTCAACGATGTGAATTGGGAGGCGAATGGTGCGGGCATCGTTCGCAATGGTACGCGTGATGCCTTGACGAATCCACCAGTAGGCGTAGGTCGAAAACTTGTAGCCCTTGTCGGGATCGAACTTTTCGGCCGCACGGTTTAGACCTAGGGCACCTTCTTGAATCAAGTCCAGGAAGGGAACGCCTCGATTCAGGTAGCGCTTAGCAATCGAAACAACCAAGCGTAGGTTAGAGCGAATCATGCGGCGCTTAGCGGAACGGGCTTTGCGTAGGCGCTGCTTGAGCTGAGACTCGGTACACTCGAACGCATCCGCCAGTTCCGCAAGCGTAGGCTTTCGGTTTAGGGTTGTTTGCAGCTCTTCTGAGCGTTCTTCAACGGCGAGGATAATACGAACCTGGCGGGCCAGCTCAATTTCCTCGGTGGGCTGTAGCAGCGGGTAGCGAGCCATTTCCTTGAAAAAGGCACCGACTGCATCATCGTTTGCCGCTTTACGATAGCGGGTAGAGGCAGTTGCCTTGTCGGAATATTGCACTGAGTACTGAGACTCATCGCTGTCGTCAGTGTCGTCTTCTAGCGAAGATGACACGTCGGCATTTGCTAAGTCGGTGTCTGCATCGACACTTGCCAAAGCAGCGTCGACAAGATCAATCGGTGACGCGCTATCTTTACCACTAAGATCGCTATTTGCACGATCTTCACTGACATCGCTACTGAGGACAGCAACATTGCTGTAGGTGCTCAGTGAAGCGTCTGCCTTTTCTGAAGCGCTCTTGGAGCGAGTAGTGCGCGCTGTTGTTTTGGTAGCGGACGTAGTCATGGGGAGGCTCCGGCTAGGCTCTGTAGCGGTGGACATTTCTGTAGCGTTAGGGATTGCTCTTGAGGCAACTGCCGACAGGCTACGGGATGTTGATGCGATGCTGATATTGGAGTTATGAGGGGCTGTCATAATTTAGAATTTTATTCACGTCATGACGATTTTCTTGTGCGTAGACGCTTTGCTCTGGCTCCCTAGCAATAGACGAATAACAAGATGTAGAAGTGGTTTGAGTTGCCCTTACTATAGCAATGCTTTATTAAGAAATTGTTCAATCCAATAACTTAAATGTTTGCTGACGAGACTTCAATGTTTCTAGAGTGCCTTGCCTGTGGGGTTTTCATTATTTTTGTTACGTTTCGTTTTCGGCTCTCATCAAAGTTAAGTTTGTTAGGCTCTATCTGACGTGTACTCAAGCAATTTGTCCCAGCACAGCGATGACGATATTACAGGTGAGATAGCACAGGCTTTGTCGCCTCATTCGTCGCCTCAATGGGTTGAGGTACTAGTAGACTGCCCAGGCGCTTCGGGGCTTTACACCTATCGGATACCGCCAGCGTTGTCTGTCAGCGAGGGCGATATTGTGAGTGTTTTTTTTGGTGCTCAGCAGGTAGGCGCGATCGCTATTCGCATCTCTTCAAATGAGCCTGAGGGGCTATCCCCCTTATCTATTAAGACTATAGAAGAAGTTATAAATACGACCTTCTTTACTAAAGAGTATTGGCAAGTATTAAACCGTGTCGCAGACTACTATCAAACACCTTTTATTCGGGTTTTAAAGGCAGCACTGCCGCCAGGGCTGCTGTCTAAATCACAGAGAAGAATTCGCCTACAGTCGTCCAAACCTATCGGTGATATAGAGCACCTCAGCAATAGTCACTCGCTCTCCAAATCGGCTATTCAGCTATTAGAAACGCTACACCGTGCTCCAGAAGGGGACTACAGCTGGCAATATTTACAGCGCCAAGTCAAAGCCCCTCGCAAAACGGGCAGTGCGACCCAGGCCATTCGCCAGCTACGTCAGGCGGGGCTGGTAGAAAGCTACCTAGCACCACCGCGATCGCCCAAGGCCCAACGGCGACAGGCCGTACTGCTCACTCGCTCAGCGACTAGCGACTTTCAGCGCAGCCAAAGCGGTCAAAAATCTTCCCTCAGTCAACGACAGCAGGACATCCTGATTGCATTAGAGCGACAGGGGGGAGAGCTATGGCTCAGCGATGCCCTGCAGCAGCTGCACACCACCAGCAAAACGCTGAAGAAAATTGCGGACCTCGGTTATTTAGTCATTGAGCCCAAGGAAATCCTACGCGCTGGGAGTCATTCACAGGCTAGGCCCGATCAATCGAAGAGTCTGACGACTGATCAGGCGCGATCGCTCAAAACAATCCACGCCATGCAAGGCTACGAAGAAGCGCTGCTGCACGGGGTAACAGGGTCTGGAAAAACAGAGGTGTATTTGCAGGCGATCGCGCCCATATTGCAAGCCAAACGCTCCGCCCTCGTCCTCGTCCCCGAGATTGGCCTGACCCCACAGCTTACCGATCGCTTTCGCAGCCGATTTGGCCAACAGGTGTATGTGTATCACAGTGGCCTGTCCGAAGGTGAGCGCTACGACACTTGGCGACAAATGCTGACAGGTAAGCCGCAAATCATCATCGGCACCCGCTCTGCGGCGTTCGCGCCGCTATCAAACCTTGGCATTATCATTCTGGACGAAGAGCACGACAGCAGCTTTAAGCAGGATCAGCCCATGCCCTGTTATCACGCGCAACAGGTCGCAAGGTGGCGCGCTGAGTTGGAAGGGTGTCCTTTGGTTTTAGGATCGGCAACGCCTTCGTTGGAAACATGGGTCAGGTTTCGGCCTGAATCCAATACCGATTCTCCGCATCTCCACTACCTTTCCTTGCCCCAGCGCGTTCACGCTCGTCCTCTCCCGCCTATCAAACTTATTGATATGCGCGCCGAACTCAAAGATGGTAATCGCACTATCTTCAGTCGGCCCTTACAAAAGGCATTAGAAGAACTTGTAGAAACGGGAAATCAGGGGATTCTCTTCATCCACCGTCGTGGCCACAGTAGTTTTGTCTCCTGCCGTAGCTGCGGTCAGCCGATGGAATGTCCCAACTGTGATGTGTCGCTGTCGTTCCATCAAACGCACCACGAGGGGCAGCCTAGCCTGCGATGTCACTACTGCGGCTACAGCAAACGCCACCCGAAGCAGTGTCCTGAATGCGCGTCGCCTTACCTCAAAACCTTTGGCAGCGGCACTCAGCGCGTGGTCAACGACCTAGCAAAGTACCTGCCCCAGGCTCGCTGCATCCGCTTCGATAGTGACACTACTCGCAATAAAGGCGCGCACAGAGCCTTGCTGACCCGCTTCGCAAATGGTGAGGCCGACTTGCTCGTAGGCACGCAAATGCTGACAAAGGGCATTGATCTTCCACAGGTGACGCTGGTAGGGGTGATTGCAGCTGATGGATTGCTATTTATGCCAGACTATCGGGCCAGTGAGCGAGCGTTTCAAACGATTACGCAAGTCGCCGGACGGGCGGGGCGGGGTGAGCAGCCGGGGCGGGTGATTGTGCAAACCTATAGCCCTGAGCATGCGGCAATTGAAGCACTGATGGAGCCGGATTCGGCGACGCAATATGGGAATTTTTTGCAGCAGGAGTTGAGCGATCGCGCTGCACTCGGCTACCCCCCTTGTGGGAAGCTCATTCTTCTCAAGCTCAGCAGCCACGACGAACAAGCTGTAGAACGAGCCGCAGCTAGGCTAGCTCACAGGCTAGAAACTCAGCCAGATTCAAAGCATTATGACGTGCTTGGCCCGGTACCTGCTCCTATTTTTAGAGTGGCACGCCGCTATCGCTGGCATATTCTACTCAAGCTAAAATCAGCGGCTTCTCCAACTGAGGTTAGCCCGGCCTTAGGGTCCAACCTCAGACGGCTACGCAGTCCTAAGGGTATTAGCCTCACCATTGATGTGGATCCTATCAATTTGTCCTAGTCCTTCCTAAGATCTGGCCTAGATCTCACTGACGCTGCGGTCTGTGGCGTGGTATTTTCTCTGTGCAGAAAATACCTAGTTTTCTCTATATCAGCCGTTTTGATAAAGGTGTAAAACAGCCTTAGCTTATTTTGTATCAGGCACTTCCTATCAGACAGTTCGTTTCTAAAATTCACTCGAATTTGCTATCTCATCTCCGGCGACCTCCTCTATGGGTAACGCCTCTCCAAACACCTTCTCACGGTGGCATAGCAGTCGCACTCTCTATCTTGGCAGCATGGGGCATCAGCTTTTCTTCCGCTTTCAGTACTGGCGCTGAAGGCATCGGCATCGCAGGCTGCGTGCTTCTCATTCCCTGGTTCACGTTTTTATATACCGGTCTTTTTGTCACTGGGCACGACGCTATGCACGGCAGTGTAGCCCCATTGCACCCGAGGCTCAATCGGCTTCTAGGGGAACTTAGCCTATTCTGCTACGGGCTCATTCCCTACGACAAAATGTACGAGTCCCACGCGCACCATCATCAGTTTCCGGCCAGCCACCGCGATCCAGATTTTCACAATGGCAAAGATACGCACCCTGTCCTCTGGTACTTCCGATTCATGCGCAGCTACTGGACGCTCAGGCAGTCTGTAGGTATCGCTATCATTTACAACGGCCTTCACCGATTGATGGGTGTACCCGAGGCAAATTTACTGGTGTTTTGGGCGATTCCATCGCTGCTGAGTTCGGTGCAACTATTTTACTTTGGCACGTACCTCGTTCACCGTGAGCTGCCCGAGACCTACAGCACGCCGCTATGTGCCAATAGCAACTACTGGCCGGAAGTGCTGTCACTGGTTACCTGCTATCACTTTGGCTATCACCGTGAGCATCATGCGTTTCCAGATGTGCCGTGGTGGCAGCTGCCGCAAATTGAGCTGGAGGCCTGTCCTCAGTTCATTGCCGCAAAGTATAGAAGCACCACCACAGGCAAAACGCTCGAAACGATCAATAGGCCTTTGGTCCAGCGCGATCGCACTCGCCTAAACACATAAATGCTTGCTATCACCATCAGCACCAGCTCAATTGGCGCTGCAATCATGCCGTAATGGTTTGGATCCCAATAGGACACCGCACTCTCAAAACGAAACTGACTGAATGGCCAAAAGTGTCGGTGCCCGTCATCTACATGCAAAGGCAAATCTTCCAGACAGTGCAAAATAACGCTGCCAAATAGCAGTGCTAAGCCCGTGCGCTTAAAACGTAGTGCAACAACTACGCCGATAGCCGCCAACGGGATCGAGTTAAAGAAATCGAAAACGTTTTGCCAAAAAGGGCGGTAGTACTCCTCTCGCCAAATCTGAGATTCTGCAACACCTGAAAACTTTAGCAGCGCGTAGAACGCAAACATCGCTAAATCGGGAATCAGCGCCCCCCAAATTATCAGCGGATTCCACTCTGGGTGCTTTTTGCGTCCTAGCAAAGCTAGGTTAAACACGGCATGTGCAGGCGTATTCATCTGGATCTTTCCACAGGCGATCGCAACAATGGCAAGGTTACAGTATAGACAGCCCCATTAAAGTGATACTTTGCCAATGAAAATTGCCTCTACCCTTACGCTGTTGTCTTTAGCTGCTTTGGGCGGCGCACTGGCTTTCACCAATCCCAACGAAGACGACTACGCCGCCTTCCTCTCCAAGACAGTCACCATAGAAGCGCAGGAAACACTCTGCGCACCGGAAGAGTTTTCAACATGGCTAGGCAAAATTGGAGAAGCGCTAAGCACGGCCTGCCAGGGCATTTTGGCTGGGGGAGAAACGCTCTCAGAAAACGAAGTGCAAAACATCATTAAAGACAGCACAGACTATAACAATCGCTTTTTGTTCAGTACGTTCGATACCGAAACGCCTTTTGGTAACTACAGAGCCATTGGCGTCTTCAACAAATTCATCATCAGTGAAGGCGAAACAGCAACGCTAGAAGAACAATGAGTACCAACAAACCGAGTGCCAACAAACTGAGTGCCAACAGACCTATTTATTTAGACTGCAATGCCACAACACCGGTTGCGTCTGAGGTGATGGCAGTGATGCTGCCTTTTTTTACAGAGTATTTTGGCAATCCAAGTAGCTTAAATCATTCGTACGGGTGGGAGGCTGAGGCGGGGATTGAGAAAGCGAGGGGACTTTTGGCAGGGGCGATCGCAGCCGACCCCACCGAGATCATTTTCACCAGCGGCGCAACCGAAGCCAACAACCTCGCCATCAAAGGCATTGCCGAAGCCTACATGAGCGAAGGCAAGCACATTATCACCGTACAGACAGAGCACAGCGCTGTACTCGAACCCTGCCGCTATCTTGAAAAGCTGGGCTTCAGCGTTACCTACCTACCCGTCCAGCCCGATGGACTCATCGATTTACAAGGTTTAGAAGAAGCCTTCCAAGCTGACACGATTTTGGTGTCGGTGATGGCTGCAAACAATGAGATCGGAGTACTACAGCCAATTGAACAGATTGGCGAAATGTGCCATCAGCGCAACGTTATTTTCCATACAGACGCGGCCCAGGCCCTCGGCAAAATTCCGCTCAATGTGCAGACGATGCACATCGATCTGCTTTCTATAACTGCGCACAAACTGTATGGACCGAAAGGCATCGGCGCACTGTACGTGCGGAGGAAAAATCCTCGGGTGCAGCTCGCACCGCAGCTTCACGGCGGTGGACAAGAGAAAGGGCTGCGCTCAGGCACGCTGTATACGCCGCAGATTGTAGGGTTTGGCGAGGCGGTGCGGATTGCGGTCGGGGAGATGGAGAGTGAGGCGAAGAGGCTTGGGGGGTTGCGGGATCGCCTCTGGCAACAACTCTCTGATTTGCCAGGCATTCACCTCAATGGACACCCAACTCAGCGGCTGCCGAATAATCTCAATATTAGTTTTGAAGGGGTGAAGGGTAGTGATTTGTTGGCTGGGGTGAGGGGTGCGATCGCAATTTCATCTGGCTCAGCCTGTAGTGCAAAAAATACGGCCCCCTCTCACGTCATCAGAGCCTTAGGTCGCGATGATACGCTAGCTAGAGCAACAATACGATTTGGCCTAGGTCGAAGCACAACGCTATTAGAAGTTGAACAGGGTGAAAAATTTGTATGCAAAGCTTTGAAGACATTACGAGAAAACTGACTGTGCGTCAGCATTCTTAAGATGAAAGTACCTTACAAAGAAGCATTCAGGATTGAGCAGATAACCCGTAAGATTGAAACCTACTCCCTCAATTTTGAGCACGCTGAAGGAAAAAATAAAGCAGTCGTCTTTAGATCGAAATTAGGTATTACGATACAGAATAAGGAAGTTCTTATCTCTGCGCTGATAGATAATCTCGTTACTAGCGAAGCAATATATACCAAAACCACTCGGTATGGAGACCACTACCTAATTGATTTTCTTTTAACTACTCGGGTAGGTCGATCAATTATCCGTAGTGCCTGGCTAGTAAATCCAGAAGATAAATACCCGAATCTCACGACTGCCTACCCTATTCGAACAAAGGAGGATATAGATGACTAAAATCAACCTTCATGATGTAGTAGCTCTCACAGAAGACACCAAGGCACAGAGATTTCCATATGGAGAGGCTCTATTATTACCCGCAGGACTCGTAGGTACAGTCGTAGAAAAGTACAACCAAGGGGAAGCTTTCGAAGTTGAATTTGCCGAAAAAAACGGAGAAGCCTACGCCCTCATTACAATAGAGGCTGAAAAACTGTTTCTTCTACGTTTTGAGCCAGCAGAATTAGCGTTCGCTAGCTAGCACTTAGCCGAATCGGTCAACCTCTGCGACAATGGGAGCCGACTTCCTCAAACGTATTCTTCGTCATGGTTCAAGAAACGCAGCGCGATATCGCAGACGCTCAGATTGGGAGCAAGCCCTCTCAGCCGCTGACGATTTCGGTGGCGCTGATGTACATTGGCATCGCGATTACGGCGATCTTTTTGCTGCTGGCGCTGTTTGCACCGCTGATGCAGAGCTGGGGATGGATTCAAGACCCCACAGCGGGCCTCGCAAATCCCATTCATGAGCCGCCATCCGCTGCGCATAGGTTTGGCACGAGCCGTCAGGGATACGACGTTTTTTCGCGAACGGTGTTTGGCACGCGGGCAGCTTGGCAAGTAGTGCTGCTGGCGACGGCAATGAGTGTGGTGGTGGGTGTGCCGCTAGGAATGCTGAGTGGCTATCTTGGTGGCAAGGTAGACCGGGCACTGCTCTTTTTCATGGATACGATTTATACTCTGCCTGGCCTTTTGCTCTCGGTAACACTGGCTTTTGTCGTTGGGCGAGGAGTTGTCAATGCAGCGGTGGCGCTCTCTATTGCTTACGTGCCGCAGTACTACCGGGTGGTGCGCAACCATACGGTGAGTGTAAAAACAGAGCTGTTTATTGAAGCCGCGCAGTCTATGGGCGCATCGACTTGGGCGGTGCTTTCTCGGTATCTCTTTTTGAACGTGGTGCAGAGTGTGCCGGTTCTCTTTACGCTGAATGCAGCGGATGCAGTTTTGGTTTTGGGTGGGCTGGGCTTTTTAGGATTGGGCCTACCGGAGTCAGTGCCTGAGTGGGGCGATTCTTTGCGGCAGGCGCTAGATGCTTTGCCCACTGGCAATTGGTGGACGGCGCTGTTTCCAGGATTGGCCATTACATCAATGGTGACCGGGCTGTCTTTGATTGGCGAAGGCTTAAACGAATTTATCAATCCGCTGCTACGCCGCGAGAATTGGGATTAAGCTATAAGCCTCTGTAGCTGAATAACGCCCCGTAACTTTTGATACGATGCCCCTCGATCCACAAGTTATCCATCACAGCTATCTGCAACTGCCCGAATCGCAGCGTTTTCTCGTTCAGATTTTTGCGCTGCTGTATGAGCCTGCCAGTAAAGATAAAGCTCGTAGCTGTTGGGTGGTTGCGATGGCGCAACAAGATAGCTTTGAGCGCGTACGCCCACCTCACCCCAAAGATTTGCAGGCACAGGTTCGTCACCTAATTGACCTCGAAATTTTGGTGCCGCAGCATGGGCTGGGGACGAGTTGCAATGAAGATATTATCGACTTGGTGGCGCGCGATGCAGTGAGGATGGCGACGCTAGAGCCAATTGCAGAGGCGATCGCAAGCCGCTTTCCCATCGGCGAACGCTTCCCTGGCGGTCCACCATTCTTTCGCAACGAAGCCCAGTTTCTTCGCGATGTTCGCATTGCAATCTATCGCGAAGACCTAACAGCTTTGAAAGCGCTGTTTGTGCATGTGAGTCAGGTATTTTGGCGATCAACGCTCACCATTGCAGATGCTGTGCGTACGGTGCTGACTCATCCGCTGGATATTGACTGGATAGATAGCTTATCGGATGAGTTTTTTGAACTCGGCATAACCGCTATTTTGCGAGAGTCTGCCGCACGGTGTGCGCCTGCTGAACAAGTGTTTGAACTGTTAGAAGACTATTGTAAAAATGGTCGAGTGGGTGTGGCGCTTCATTTACTCTATGCTGAGCAGCTGTGGCTTCGAGGACGGTTAGCAGAAGCTGCTCAGGCCCTGAAAGGAACAACATTTCCACCGATGATGGGGAGAAAGGCTGAGGCTTTGCAGGGCGCGATCGCATTTCTCACAGGCAACACTTCCCAGTCACTCACCCACTACAACAACAGCATCAAAGTCGGCGGAAAATCTCAGCAGGCCAAAATGCTGTGGTTCGAGTATCCCGCTACGATTGTCTATTTCTTCGCCCTACTCGCAGAAGGCAGCATAGAGTCTCTTAAAACAGCCGAAAGCTATGTTTTACTGATTCAAAGACAAAATGATCACTGGCTCAAGCCGAGTGCACCCCTACTATTTGCCGTACTGCAACAACAACAAAGTAAGCCAACTGAAGGCGCAAAACGCTTTAGCCAGTACAGCCTAAAAGCGACAGGGCTAGTGGCACTGTTAGAAATCTATAGCCTGAACTGGCTACAGGTAGACGAGTTTGAAGAATGGATTTCCTTACAGCTACCTTGGCTATGCAAAAAGCTCAGTAAGTCGGGCTATAGCTGGCTGACGTTAGCGATGACTGAACTACTAGTGAGCTACCAAGCAGAGAGCCCTTTTGCGCGGCAGTCTAGGAAATTGCGATCGCAAATCAAAAGCGTCTCACTCCTCGACGTGATAGAACGCAAAGAATCATGGGAGCGATCGCTCGATGCCCTCACGTCCCTAATGACGCCTGCCGTTCAATCAGCGCCTACCCCTACCCTAGAGCCCACCTACCGCATGGTGTGGAGAATAAGATTCGAGTCGCTAGACAACTGGAACCTCATCCCAGTAGAGCAAAAGCTCAGCGTAAAAGGCGGCTGGACCAAAGGGAAAAAACTCTCGCCCAAGCGTTTAAGCAGTAGCTACAGCTATCCCGATCACTTAAGTGAACAAGACAAAAGAATTTGCGGCACCATTGAAGCCAAATACAGCGACAGCTACTACTATCGCACCGAGCCTACTTACTTTTTTAGCGCAGACGCGCTCGTCGCACTCATTGGTCATCCTCATGTCTTTAGAGAAGATGCCGCTGATGTAAAAGTAGATGTGGTAGAAGGAGAGCCAGAGCTGCTGGTGAAACGGCTGGAAGGCGACAGGCTTCAGCTGTCACTTTCGCCCCAGATCACCCGGCGCGATGTGATGGTGGTGAAAGAAACACCAACGCGCATTAAGGTGATTTCGGTGAATGATCAGCACAAGCGAATTGCAGAAGTGTTGGGTGGGGCGAATCAGCTAGTAGTGCCAGCAAAGGCAGAAGAGAGGGTTTTGAAGGCGATCGCATCTATCGCCAGCCTCGTCACCGTCCAATCCGATATTGGCGGCGGCACCGAAGCCGAAGAAGTCCTCGCCAACGCCACACCCCACATACATTTGTTACCAGCCGGAGAAGGGCTCAGAGTCTCTTTTCTGATTCATCCTTTTCCTGAAGGCGGATCTTGTTACTCTCCAGGAGAAGGCGGCGAAACCGTGCTTTCTGTTGTAGAAGGAAAGCGGCTACAAACCAAAAGAGACTTAGAAGCTGAAACGCGCAACACAGAAGCCGTCAGCACCGCTTGCCCAGTACTCTTTCACTACATTCCAGAAAATAGTGAGTGGTGGATTGACGACCCAACAGATTGTCTAGAGCTATTGCTACAGCTACAGCGATTAGGCGAGGCTGTCGTTATCGAATGGCCAGAAGGAGAAAGGTTCAAAGTCTCAAAACAGATGAGCAGTAGCGACTTTAATTTCAACATTCGTCGCAAAAAGGACTGGTTTGCCGCCAGCGGCGAGCTCAAAATTAGTGATAACCAGGTGATGGATTTACAGCAGCTGATGACGCTGCTAGACAAAACGTCTGGACAGTTTGTGCCGTTGGAGAATGGCGAATTCTTAGCGCTGACAGAAGAGTTTCGGCAGCGACTGCAAACGCTGAGTCGGCTGTCGCAGAGGAAGGGCAAGGAAGTGCGAGTAGATGGATTGGCTGCGATCGCACTCAACGACATGATTGAAGGCTTTGAACAAACCACCGTAGATAGCGACTGGCAAACCCACATACAGCAAATTCAAACCGCACGCTCGATCAATCCCAGAGTCCCAAAAGCGCTCAATGCCAAATTGCGCAGCTACCAAAAGGAAGGCTTTGTGTGGCTATCACGCTTAGCAAAGTGGGGCGTCGGTGCGTGCTTAGCAGATGATATGGGCCTTGGAAAAACACTCCAAGGACTCGCCGTCTTACTAAAGCGTGGGGCAAAAGGTCCGGCCCTGGTAATTGCACCCACGTCAGTTTGTATGAACTGGCAAAGTGAAGCCGCTCGGTTTTCGCCTAGCCTGAATGTAACGAACCTAGGAGAGGCGAGCCGAACCGGGCGTGAATCGATTCTAGAACAGCTCGGGCCAAACGATTTGCTGGTGTGTAGCTACGGGCTCATGCAGCAGGAAACTGTCGCTGATGCGCTGGCAGAGGTGGGCTGGCATACGATTGTGCTGGATGAGGCGCAGGCAATTAAGAACCATGCGACTAGGCGATCGCAGGCCGTTATGGCCCTCCAAGGCGACTTCAAAATCATCATGACCGGCACCCCCATCGAAAACCATTTAGGCGAGCTATGGAACCTGTTCCGCTTCATCAACCCAGGATTACTCGGCTCACTAGAGCAGTTCAAGCAACGGTTTGCCAATCCCATAGAACGCGACCCCAATAAACCAGCCAGTGCAGCAGCCAAAAACGCGCTGCGTCATCTCATTCGCCCTTTCATTCTGCGACGAACAAAAGACCAAGTGCTCAAAGCCCTGCCCTCGAAGACAGACATTACACTGCCCATAGAACTCAGTGAAGAAGAAACCACTTTCTACGAAGCATTACGACGAGAAGCTGTAGAAAAGCTCAAAGGCAAAAAGTCACCTTCTGGGCAGCGACACTTACAGGTACTCACAGAAATCATGAAACTGCGCAGAGCCTGCTGTAATCCAGCCTTGGTAAAGCCCGAGCTAGCCATTCCCAGCACCAAACTAGAACAGTTTTCAAAGCTCATCGCCGACCTCTTAGACAATGGACACAAGGCACTTGTTTTCAGCCAATTTGTTGATCATCTTCAGATCTTGAAAAATCACTTAGAAGAACAACAAATTAGCTACCAGTATCTAGACGGCAGCACCCCAGCCAAAAAGAGAAAGCAAAGCGTCGATGCCTTTCAGCAGGACAAAGGCGATGTCTTCATAATCAGCCTCAAAGCAGGCGGCTCAGGGCTCACCCTCACCGCAGCCGACTATGAACTACACATGGACCCCAGGTGGAACCCAGCAGTAGAAGATCAGGCAAGCGACAGAGCGCATAGAATCGGTCAACAGCGCCCCGTCACCATCTATCGCCTCGTTGCCAAAGGCACCATCGAAGACAAAATCGTGGGCCTGCATAAGACCAAACGAGACCTTGCCGACAGTCTGCTGACAGGTACCGACATGAGTAGTAAAATTTCTACCGATGAGCTGCTGTCGCTGATTCAGCAGTAGGTGGGACACTGTTTGGGGCATGCAATTCGGTAGTATTCTCGTCATCAGGAATGCTGCCGCCCTCATCGCCAGTAGCGCTTACCGGTAAAAAAGGCCCCCAGAGAAATCAATACAACATTGTAGAGATTGACCAGCATCAACACCCCCGGCACCGGCAACCAAGTTCTAAGCAAGTAGAAAAGAATTACACAGCCAATGAGCGCCCATATCGTCTCTGCTGTCAGCACCACTTCACGGAAAAACCGCTCAGTCAGGATGAGTGCTAGCGCTCCAATGCCATAAGCCGCCGCTAATGTAGCGAAAAATAGAGTAGAGATTACTATCTGTAGTGCGGACTCAGGCTGGGTTTGCATCCATCGGGTAATTCCCCAGTACGCGCCGTAGTCAAGCACAGTGGCGATCGCAATTGTCACCGCCGCACTCTGCGCCAAAACGCTCCACGGCAAATATTGAAGCGAGCGGAACGGATTAGACATAGAAATTCACACTTACTAGCACAGTCTTATAAACAGAGATTTTAGCCAAACTCAAGCGCCTGACCGCGAACGTCTGTATTGATATGACCGTGATCGTACACGACTTGGCCACCCACAATCGTCACCACAGGCCAGCCCGTCAAATTCCATCCTTCAAAAGGACTCCAACCGCATTTGGTTTGTAGCTCTTCGCGGAGCACAGGCCGATAGGTCAATAGATCGACGAGGACTAGGTCAGCGTCAAACCCTGGTTCAATCAATCCTTTGTTTGGCATGTTGTAGGCCTGGGCAACGGCTGTCGACATCCAGTAAGACACCTGGGCGACCGTACAGCGATTTTCTTTGGCCTGAGTCAGCATCAAAGGTAGGGAAGTTTCTACCCCTGGCACTCCTGACGGTGCATGGGGATAACCCTTGCTCTTTTCTTCTAGGGTGTGTGGCGCATGGTCTGTAGCAATAAAATCGATGACGCCATCTAGCAGAGCCTGCCAAAGGATTTCGCGGTCGCGCGCATACTTCAGCGATGGATTCGTTTGCGCCAAGGTGCCCAGCGTTTCGTAAGCACCAATATCCAGCAGCAAATGCTGCGGTGTCACCTCTGCGGTCACCCAGCTAGGCTTATCGCGACGCAGCAGCTCAGCTTCTTCCCCTGTAGACAGGTGCAAAATATGTAGACGGCGCTGATACTTCTTTGAAAAGCCCAAGGCCATCTTGGTCGCTAGCAAGGCTGTTTCGTTGTCTTGCACTTTGGTGTGGGTGGCAGGATTACGCTCTCCTGAACACTGCGCCTGACGTTCCAGAATACGAGCTTGATTTTCAGCATGGACTGCAATGAGGCGATTCTCCCCTGGAGAGGATCCACCCCTGGCGTTGCCATGCCCACAGGCTGCACCCGCCGCAAAAATTGGCTCAATCGTCTCCGCTGTATCAACCAAAAGAGGGGCGTCGGCAGCACTCATGAAAATTGCGATCCCGCAGGTAGGACTGGCTACTTGCAGATCCGGCAAGTTTTCCGCAGTTGCACCAATAAAAAAACCATAGTTGACTAGGCTCTTGGTAGCTGCGATCGCTAACTTATCCGTCAAAGCAGCTTGAGTTGTTGTGGGCGGCAGCGTATTGGGCATCTCTAAAAAAGAGGTCACTCCGCCCCGTGCGCAAGCACACGACGCAGTAAATAAGTCTTCCTTGTGGTCTAACCCTGGATCACGAAAGTGAACCTGCGGATCGATCACACCCGGTAACAAGGTCAGCCCTTGACCATCAATAATTCGGGTATTAGCAGAAACGTCCAAACCCGTGCCAACCGCCGTAATTTTGCCTTCGGCAGTCGCCACATCACACAGTGCTATGTCACCCGACGGCAGTAGAACCTGCGCATTTTGAATAATCATAGACGGAGAGGGTGAGGGCAGTGATGCCATAGCAAGTTCGTTCTCTCAATAAATAAGCCAATCAGCACAAGAAACGCGCTGAATAAGTTAGGGAGACGTCGATAAGAACATAAACTTATTATTATGATTGAGTCCATAGAGGATGACGCGAATAAACCCTCCGGCAAATTTAATGTTTTAATCAGGACTGGCGATGATTGCTGTATTAATTTTGGGAGATATTAAATCGAGTGACTGCAAACCCGACAGCCACTAGATCCCGTCGCAAAATCTCCAGCGTGCTCGCTTACCTTATTTTGAAACTAAAAAGTCGTGTCTGAAAAGCAACAAAATCCGTGGATTGAAGGCCTTCAAACCGTCGGGCTAAGCATCGTTTTGGCCTTGGGCATTCGTCAATTTGTCGCCGAAGCCCGGTTCATTCCATCCGAATCGATGCTGCCAACACTCAAGATTGACGACCGACTGGTCATTGAAAAAATCAGCTACCACTTCAACCCACCCAAGCGCGGCGACATCATCGTCTTTAGGGCACCTCAAGAAGCACTAGATGCCGCCAAGTCCACAACGAATGACGCCTACATTAAGCGGGTCATCGGCCTCCCCGGCGAAAAGGTCGAGGTCAAAGACGGCAAGGTGTTTGTCAATGACGAAGCCTTGGCCGAAAACTACATTCAGTCGCCGCCTGTGTACACCTGGGGACCAGATGTCGTACCAGAAGGCGAATACCTTGTCCTTGGCGACAATCGCAACAGTAGCTCCGATGGCCACGTGTGGGGCTTTTTAGAGCGCGAAAGTATTATTGGCCGCGCCGTTGTTCGCTTTTGGCCTTTGCAGCGGATTGGCGGATTGAACTAAAGTCGGCTAACTGAGCCCCCAGCCAACACAACGAACTGGCATAGATTTACCTGAGTTTTCAATAGAGCGAGGGTACGCTAGTAATTCATCAAAAAAACTTATCCAGCTACTTTGTGAAATCGTTTTGTTATGGCTAAAAAGCAACCCAGCTTAGTAGTAGAAGCGCTGCAAACCGTTGGGCTCAGCCTTGTTTTAGCATTTGGGATTCGTCAATTTGTGGCTGAGGCCAGAGTCGTCCCCACAGGGTCAATGCAGCCCACCGTCGAAATCAACGACCGCTTAGTCATTGAAAAGCTCAGCTACCGCTTTCAAGATCCTCAGCGCGGCGATATCATCGTCTTCCAAGCACCGCAAAAGGCGCTAGATGCGGCAAATTCTACGACACGAGATGCCTACCTTAAGCGAGTCGTGGGCCTACCTGGCGAAACCATTGAAGTGCGAGATGGCAAAGTCTATGTCAACGACACAGCACTCAGAGAAAACTACATCAAAGCGCCGCCACTCTACACTTGGGGGCCCAACGTCGTACCAGAAGGCCATTATTTAGTCCTGGGAGATAACCGCAACGGTAGCTCCGACGGTCACGTATGGGGCTTTCTATCAGAAGACACCATCATCGGTAAGGCCACCGCTCGATTCTGGCCGCCTAGCCGCATTGGTGGGCTGTAGGAGTTGGTGGGCTGTAGGCGATCGCTCACAGCAGGCGATCAACCATGCCACACACGACTAACCTTTCCTTGAACGGTCTTTCCCAGCCAGGGCGTATTCTCAGCCAGCGATTTTAGCGTGCTTGGGCTCACTTCCCAGCTGACCTGCGGATCAAATAGCACTAGTTCAGCCAGTGCACCCACTTCTAGCTGACCGGCACTCAGCCCTAAGCATTGGGCGGGGCCTGCGCTTAAGCTTTGCCATAGCTGCATTGGGCTCCAGCGACTGCTAGTCTCAGAACTTTGGCCCGTACTTTGGCCCGTACTTTGGGCAACAAACGTCTGCCAAAGCATGGGTAGTGCTAGCTCCAAGCCAATGGCACCAGGAGGCGCAGCATCGAAGGAAACCGTTTTTTCTTCGTAGGTGTAAGGGCTGTGATCGATTGCGATCGCATCTATCACTCCTTCTACTACCCCTTCAATCAAAGCCTGCCGGTCCGCAGGCGTCCCCAAAGGGGGATCATGCCGCAAACTAGGGCTATAACTGTCCAAATCCTTCGTATCAAATAACAGATGGTGCCAGGCAACACTGGCACTCACAGGTAAATTTCGAGACTTTGCCTGGCGAATCAGCTCTACACCGCGAGCCGTTGATACTCGCATTATGTGAACGAGCGCTGGCACTTCTACAATGCATTCGAGCAGTGTGGCTAAGGCAGTGGTTTCTGCAATCGCACTCACCCCAGCCAAACCCAACCTCAGAGAATCTGGGCATTCCCTGGCCACGCCACCACCCACCAGCTGCGGATCGCAAGGGCACAGCGCAATCGGCTTCTGCAAAGGCTGCGCATATTCCAACAGCCGTCGCAATAGCGCTTTATTCGTCAGTGGCAACCCATCGGTAAAGCCAAGCGCGCCCGCATTGGCGAGTTCAGCCAATTCGGTCAGCTGCTCGCCCTTAGTGCCTAACGTAATCGCAGCCCAAGGCAATAGCTTTGTGCAGGTTGTCTTTTCAGCAAATTTATCTTGCTGAATAGCAGCAATCGCCTCCACGCTATCTACAACCGGCTGCGTATTGGGGAGATAGCCCACTCGTGTAAACCCGCCTGCTGTCGCAGCCTGCCGCAAAGACGCCAGCGTCTCTCGAGACTCGTGCCCTGGCTCACCGCTTTGGCTGTACAGGTCGATCAGGCCCGAACCCAAAAACTGACCGCGTCCATCAATGATTTCGGTCTCTGGCAGAACGTCTGTAATGAAAGGAGCGATCGCAGAAATTCGCCCCTCCTCAATCAGCACATCTGCCGTCCCATCTGCATCCACATCCGCAGAAGCCGATACCAAATATGCCTGTTTTATCAGCTGAGCCATTCCCTAAACTCTCTCTTAAACGCTCTAAAGAGCACCCGCTGCCGTTTTATCGAAAATGCTCCCTGACAGATGCGTTGTAATATTCGCCGCACTCAGCACTGGCACGCTCCCCGGTCCGCCGTGATAGTCAATCACGCTCACCGCCCCATTCCCCTGCTTAAACTGCCAGAATTTCTCGGGCCCAAGGCCAAATACCTGACACAAAATCGCCTTATTAATCGCGTCGTGAGCCACCACCATCACCGTCTGTGGCGTCTCAGATTGACTGTACTTCTCAACCAAATCACCCCAGCCCTTCTCGGCTCTACGCCACACGTCGTTCAGATTTTCACCGCCCGGCATCTGCACCGTTTCTGGCTTGCTCTGCCACTTCGCCAGCATTCCTGGATAGCCCGCGTCAATTTCGGTATCTAGCATGCCTTCCCATTCACCGTGACTGATTTCCCACAGATCTTCAGTCGTATCCAAGGTGACGTCCGAATGATATTTCAAGATGCCTTCCGCCGTCTCTTTGGGACGCTTCATTGAGGAGCTTACCGCCGAGTCGAGATGCACGACTTTAAGAAATTCACCGGCCTGTGCCGCTTGCTTATGGCCGTTTTCGTTCAAAGGAATGTCTATTTGGCCTTGGAAGCGACCATCTCGGTTCCAGTTGGTTTCGCCGTGGCGTACGAGGAGAAAACGAGGGCCTTTGAACCGCGATCGCTTCTTAGGAATCGGCTCACCCATATGGCTCGTCAGGTTCAGCGACTCCAGCTGCACCCCATCATCCCAGCCGCCCGTAAAGTTCAAGACATTAATCGCACAGTTGTCTTGCCCCATGCTGTTGAGGCTTTCAGGGCCAAGGCCAATCGCAGAACCAACCAGAGCGCGGTTAATTGCGCTATGCCCTACAAGCAGTACGGTCTGTCCTGCGTGCTTTTCTAGAATCGTTTGCCAAAACTGCGTCGCTCGCGCCCATATTTCGCGGGCTGGGTAAAAGTCAGTCGTCGTGCCGTCGTCATTAGGCAACGGCATTTTGAACCCTTGCGGATCGTGCCGCCACGCCTTGTACATGTCAGGGTAGGTAGCCTCTACCTCGTCGAACGATTTGGACTCCCACAGCGGCAGGTTAATTTCCTTAATCTGGTCCGTTATCTGAATTTCGGGCATCGTCCCCCCGGCTTTCCCGATTGTTTCTACAATCAGTTCGCAGGTACGGCGAGCACGTTTGAGCGGGCTGGCATAGACCGCATCTACCGACAATCCATCAAGGGTTCGGCCTACTTTGCGGGCCTGCTGCTCCCCTAGCTCTGTGAGGACTGCTGTATCGTGATGACCTTGAATAATTCGCTGAGCATTGGAGGTACTTTGCCCATGACGCACAATGACTACAGTGGTTTTCAAAGGAGCTGCCCTCGCTGTATTGGATTAGGTAGGTATCTAGCTTGTTTGCAAACTTGCCAGAGCCATCTTACAACACTGCTCAGTAGCCACTGAACGTATTAATAGCCGCAGCCGACTGAAGCCAACCCAAATGTTATGCAGATATCAAAACGCAAAAAAACTCCTCGATTAGCGCTGTTGTTTTCGCTCCTGTTTTTAAGCGTCAGCTGTAGCTCATCTCAAGCAACACTCCCAAGAGACGCCGTGATGCTTGCACAGTGGCAAAACGAAAAAGCTGCCCTGTTGAGCCTAATTGAAGCGTGCAGAGATACAGAGATAACTTACAATCTGGCCGAGCAGTACATAGAAACAAACGGTCTGATAGCAACAGCTGCGCTCGAACCTTTTGAAGGCTGCGATATCGACTCAGAACTGACGCACCTGGCTAAAAGCAACGACGACGAAACTTACCTGCTGGTCACTAGCCAGTATCGAAGGGGCACAGGCTGGATAGAAGAAAGCGCTAGTAAGTGGACAGGCGGCTGGGTGAGCTGGAAGTCCGCCATTTTGGAAGAGAAAGGGTTTCTCTACATGCCACAGGGAGAAGCCGGACTGACCAATACTTCCTTTCCCAGGCTAAGTGTCGTTGTAGAACCGCTAGATCAATTTGTAGGAGAGTACCGAAGCACTAGCCAAATCAGCGGAAATAGCAGCTGTGAAGTATGGAAGCTACACCCGATTGAGGCCGGTTGGTATCTTTTTTATCACCAAAGCCGCGAGTGTCCGGCTTAGCTAGCCACTGTTGAAACCTTTTATTTTTATACAGCTCAGCCACGTGCACAAAGCTGCAGTCTACGATTGTATGTATGGAACGAACCATCACCTACAGCCCGGCCTACACGCTGGTGCCCACCTACGAATGTTTCAATCGCTGCACCTACTGCAATTTTCGAGCAGATCCGGGTACAGACGAATGGCTCAGCCTGGAAACCGCTCGGCAAAAATTTCAGGCGTTACAATCACAAAATGTAATTGAAATTTTGATTTTGAGCGGGGAAGTACATCCACAGAGCCCTCGGCGTTCGGCCTGGTTTCAGCGAATTTACGACCTGTGTGAGCTGGCGCTGGAGATGGGCTTTTTGCCGCATACCAATGCTGGGCCGCTGAGCTACGAGGAAATGGGTAAGCTGCGCGAGGTCAATGTTTCCATGGGCCTGATGGTAGAGCAGCTCGCACCTGAGTTACTCAAGACAGTTCATGCCCATGCGCCAAGTAAGCATCCCAAGATGCGGTTACAGCAGTTGGAGTTTGCTGGTCAGCTGAAGATTCCGTTTACGACGGGGCTGCTATTGGGGCTGGGTGAAGAGGAAAAGGATTGGCGGGTGAGTTTGGATGCGATCGCCCACTCTCACGCCAAACATGGCCACATCCAAGAAGTTATCTTGCAACCCCATCAACCTGGCACCCGCCAAGCCAAAACGCGCCCACCTTGTTACGGCAGCTTTTTAGAAACGGCTATCAAAGTTGCCAAAGAAATACTGCCCACTGACATCACAATTCAGATTCCCCCAAATCTCATTCGCTCAGACGAAGCTCTCCTAATCTGCTTAAAACTAGGCGCAGGCGACCTAGGTGGTATTGGGCCTGTCGATGAAGCTAACCCAGACTATGACCACCGACCTCACGAGCAGATGGTTGCGCGATTGAAAGAACAGTCGATGACTTTGAGAGAGCGCCTTCCCGTATACGAAAAGTACGACAGCTGGCTTCCCGATCGACTACAGGAAACAGTCAAGTCATGGCGTCAGCAGCTTAACTAGAATGAGTAAAAGAGAGAATGCCTTAGAATTTGAGGACCTCAGAAAAGAGTCATAATTGTACATAAAGCAACGCTATGAATAAGTCCATACAGAAACACGGCGATAGGGCCGTTTACTCACAACATCGCCTCCAGGAGTTGCTGAAAGATTTTTTAGATAAGCGTGGCACTGACTACTCCCTGCAAAAGCTTGGTTTCTTCGGTTCATACGCACGGAATCAAGCAACCGCTAAAAGCGACGTGGACATTGTATTTACGACTAGTCGGCCAAACCTCATGACGACGTCTATTCTCAAACAAGATTTGGAAGAATTACTCGGATGCAAAGTTGATGTAATTCGTCTGCAGCCATATCTAACACCGACCTTCAAAGCGCGTATAGAACAAGAGGCTATCTATGTCTGATGATCAACAGGCTCTACTGTGCCAGCAGCTGCACCTTGTTTTATCGTTTCTAGAACGTGTTCCCAGGCGTTTTGCAAAGATTTCAGAACCTAACGACTTTGTTCGCAATGAAGATGGGGTAGATCGCATGGATAGCATATGCATGGTTCTACTTGCGACAGGCGAAGAGTTTAAGAAAATTGATCGTGCGACTGAAGGAAAATTGTTTGCCCAATATCCTTAGATATCGTGGCGTGGTGCTATGGGATTACGAGATATTTTAGCCCACACTTATCTGCAAACTGACCCGGAACAGCTCTACAGAATCTGCAAAGAGAACATACCAGCACTCATTGAAACATTGAAGCAAATGATTCGAGACCTAGAGGATACCCGTGCAGAATCGGAGTGACTGGACTCTGAGAGACCAGGCGTCATATAAACACTAAAAAGTCCGACAGTAAGACACTGTAAGTGCTGTCACTGTCGGACTTTTCAACTGTAAATGCGCAGTTTGACCTAAACGCGACCGCGCAGCATTTGAGCCATCTCGTTCTGCTTCGGCGATAGCTCTAGTGCAGTCTCTTCTGTAATCCGACCTGCTTCATACAGCGCATACAGCGACTGGTTCATCGTACACATGCCGTCGAAGGTACACTTCGGCAGAATCGCTTCTACTTCGTCGAGCTGACCACGCAAAATGTAGTCCTTAATCGCGTCGGTGTTGATCAGGATTTCGTGGAAGGCGGCGCGTTTGCCATCGGTGGTGCGACATAATCCCTGCGCTACTACACCAATTAACGATTCTGCGATCGCAACTCGAATCGGGGCCTGCTGCTCCGGCTCATACATCCCCAAAATTCTCTCCACCGTCTTCACCGCACTATTCGTGTGCAAAGTTCCAAACACAAGGTGACCGGTCTGAGCAGCTTTGAGCGCAGTTTCAATCGTCTCTCTATCCCGCATCTCTCCTACCAGAATAATGTCTGGATCTTCCCGCAAAGACGCCTTCAACGCATTGCTAAACTTGCGCGTATGCACCCCTACTTCCCGCTGCTTAATCAGCGACTTACGGCTCTGATGCACAAATTCCACCGGGTCTTCAATAGTGATGATGTGCTTCGGCATCTCCTTATTGATGTAGTCAATCATCGCCGCCATCGTCGTCGACTTACCCGAGCCAGTCGGCCCTGTCACCAGGATTAGCCCCTTGTGGTAATGACACATATCCTTAATGACCGGCGGCAGATTCAGCTGCTGCATCGTCAAAATCTCAACCGGAATCAGTCGCATCACAATCGAAGGACCATTCAAACTGTCGAAAATATTAATTCGCACCCTGGAAAAGTCGTACTGTGCCGCTCCGTCAAAATCGAGCGTTTCTTTAAACTCTTCGACCTGCTCAGGCGTCAAAATTTCAGTCAGCCAACTGTCAAACATCTCTGGCGTCGTCACCGGAAAATCTGTGCTGTTGATTTCACCTCGGTTCCGGTAGCGCGGCACTTCGCCCACGCCTACGTGAATATCAGAATATCCCTCGTCAAAGGCCTTACGGATAATCGTCTCCAACTTAGGGCCAGTGCCCAAAGCGCCACTTGGCATTGGCGGTGGTGCGGCCGCACGGTGGCCTGCTGCTCGCGCTGGCGGAGGCTGGACCATCTGAGTTTGAGGACCATCAGCAGGTGGTTGTGCCGATGCAGGCACTTTTGCTGCGGACGGAGCAGGTGGCCTCTGCGGTGTTGCGCGTGGGGGCGGTGGGGGCGGCATAGCAGGCCGAGGTGGTGGTGACGGTGGCGATTGCAAATTGCTCATGGAGCCCCTCAAAAATATCTGTTGGCGACGTGTAAACTTACGTATATTCCCTACACCCCATGCAGTACGGGGCTTTACGCAATATTTACGCAATATAAGTTTGCCCAAAGAAGTCCAGAAAACAGAGCACTCCCTTCACCCGACTTTCTCTTGTTTTTGGCAGTCAATCCTCGGATCGGAGGCTGAGCGTAGCCGAAGCCTGCTACCCTACTAAGGCTGTACTAAATTCACACATCTGGATTTTCGGGTGTTCGGCGGACTCATTTGTCATGTTCGGATGCAGCCAGATGGAGGTTTAAACCCGATTTAAGGAAAAGAAAACTTATGCCAGTCGTAACTCTGTCTGACTTACTAGAGTCAGGCGTACACTTTGGGCACCAAACCCGCCGTTGGAACCCGAAGATGGACGAATACATCTTCACGTCCCGCAACGGTGTCCATATTATTGACCTCGTTCAAACCGCTACCCTACTCGAAGAAGCCTACAAGTATGTACGCAAATCGGCAGAAGGTGGCAAAAGCTTTTTGTTTGTAGGTACTAAGCGTCAGGCCGCCGGGATTGTCGCCCAAGAAGCCGCCAGATGTGGTTCTTACTACGTTAACCAGCGCTGGCTGGGTGGTATGCTCACCAACTGGACCACGATTAAAACCCGCGTAGAGCGGCTCAAAGATCTTGAGCGGATGGAGCAGTCTGGTGCCATGGCCATGCGCCCCAAAAAAGAAGGCGCAATGCTTCGCCGTGAGCTAGACAAACTGCAAAAGTACCTTGGCGGTATCAAGACCATGCGTCGCATCCCAGATGCGGTCATCATCGTTGACGTTCGCCGTGAGTACAACGCCGTTCAAGAATGCCAGAAGCTAGGGCTTCCGATCATCTCCTTGCTAGATACCAACTGCGACCCCGACGTTGTAGATGTGCCTATCCCAGGAAACGATGACGCTATCCGGGCGATTAAGCTCGTTATTGGCCGTTTGGCCGACGCTATTTACGAAGGCTCTCGTGGTGGCGGCACCGACAGTGGTAGCAGCAGCAAAGCCGCTAGCCATGCCGCAGACATCTACGATGGCTACGACGGTGCAGATTACAACGACGATGGCGCTGAAGTAGGCGCAGCCGCTGCTTCTGCCGAAGCTGCTACCGGAACACCTGCTGCCGATAGCTAGGCTCATCTGAAATACACAAAAACAAGCGGTTGTGTCTAAATGCGATTGTTCATAATCAAGGCGCAACTGCTGAGTTTTAAGGTTTTACGCTGCACAATCAATCAACAAAAATCGGAGGCACAATGGCAGGTATTTCTGCAAAGCAGGTGAAAGAACTGCGCGACAAAACCAGCGCAGGCATGATGGACTGCAAAAAAGCGCTGCAAGAATCTGACGGCGATATGGAAAAAGCCAGCGAATGGCTTCGCCAGAAAGGCATTACCTCCGCAGGCAAAAAAGAAAGCCGGGTCGCTTCGGAAGGACTGGTGCACAGCTACATCCACACCGGTGGTCGAGTTGGCGTCCTAGTTGAAATCAACTGCGAAACTGACTTTGTAGGTCGCCACGAAGACTTCAAGCAACTCGCACAAGATGTTGCGATGCAGATTGCAGCTTCTCCCAATGTTGAATACGTCAGAATCGAAGATATTCCTTCAGACATCGTAGAAAGCGAAAAGTCTGTTGAGATGGGTCGTGATGACCTGGGCAATAAGCCAGATAACATCAAGGAAAGAATCGTTCAAGGCCGAATTGACAAGCGCTTGAAAGAGCTTTCTTTGGTCGATCAGCCCTTCATCAAAGATCAAAACATCACAGTCGCAGAGCTGGTAAAGCAGGCTGTGGCTAAGCTAGGCGAAAATATTCAAATTCGTCGGTTCTCTCGATTCATCTTAGGTGAAGGTATTGAGAAGGAAAGCGTCAGCTTTGCTGATGAGGTCGCAGCTCAAACAGGCCAGAAAAAATAAGCGTTATTGCTATTTCAACTGTCGCTATTTCAGTAGAGAGCTGTTTCAGTAGGTTGAATATTTGAGAATCGGGTTCTTCCAAATTGTTAGGAGAGCCCGATTTTTAGTCAAACATAGAGACTAGACATCACCAAAACTCAGCTTGGGCACAGCTATTTGCCCACAAAATCGCTATCTTAGAGAGCATATGGTTAAAGCAAGCAGCCAAATTGAGAAGGAGCTAGGACTGCTCCAGCAGCGGACAGAGGACATGGCAAATGCCTTGGACCCACTGTATAGTGACTATCTTAAGGCGCTTGGAGAAGCCAGCAAGCAGCAGTTAATAGCGGCGGTGTATCACTTATGTACACAGGCGTATCCAGATAAATTTTTGAGCCTTTCGTGGCAGCAGCGTAACACCCTTCAAAAGTCTTTACAGTTGCTGGCGACGCAAATCCATACGCAGCTCAGTGAACAGAGAGAGCAAGTTAAAAAGAACAGCCATAAGCCACAGCGAAATAATGGGTTGGCATTCTTGCAAAAGCTCTTGGCAGCGCGAGCTTCTGGGGCAATTATTCATACGAAAGAAGGCAGTAGCGACGATTTACTAGACAAGCTTTCTGAAATTGCGCGCTTCGATTCAAGCCCTAACGGCGAGTCATCTGATGGCGAATCAAAGGGTGATTCGGATACGCAGACAAATGATTCAGACAGCTTAGAGCATATCAACGATTGGCAAAACGACGTGCCTGCCGCTGAAGAGGAAGACGAACTGAGCGTGGCAGATTTTGAGTCTTTTAGCCTTGATATGGATGATGACCTAGCACGAACGGCCAAAGCAGATAACGAGCTAGGCAACACGTTCAACAATGGATTGGATAATGAGGGCACAGACGAAGACGAGTCAGATAGTGAAGCGCTAGATTTTGAAGTGGAAGTACCGGCGGCTGAGCAGCGTCTTACCCTTTCAGAAGAAGATGATTTGCTAGGGGCATTAGAAGCCTTAGCACGACGTTCTAGCGAGGATGAAAAGGAGAAAACGGATGAAGACGCTCCCCTCTCACCTTTTCATTTGGTGAAGCAACAAATGCTAATGGAGCAGGCAATTCGAGACGTGTTCAAAACAGTGTCGGAAGAGGCCAATAGCCTATTGCAAAAGGCCGATGTCATGCCTAATTTCCCAAAGGCACTCATGGCTGCCGCTGCGGATACAAGAGGTGCTGGTGAGCCCTTGAACGCGGTACCCAACGTCGTAAAGGTGTCGGTGAGAGTGATGCACGGCTCAGCTAATTTTGACCTTGGAGAAGAAGACGAAACCGGTGAAGATCGTGAGTCCAGTGGACGCAATAGAATGCGTAAGCTAGGGCCACGACGCCCTTCTGACGGCAGCGAACAGAATGGCAAGGATATTTCTAGAGAGCGCTATAGGGAAAACAATCAAGAAGAGCACCGCCGGTCAGATTTTAGGCGCGCTCAAGGCGATCGCGACAACAGGTACAGAAATAGCCGCAGGAGGGATTCTAGAGAGCCTCATAGAGAAGAACGCTCTGGGTATCGTCCAGAAGGTCCACCCAGGAATATTTTGCCGCCTGATGCTATTGAAATAGAGGCTTTTCCAGAGTTTGCTGTCATCAACTTGCAGCTGAGCGAAGTGGAGTTTACTGATCCTAGGGTGTCGGTATGGCGCGCGCGCCTACGAAAGGAACTTGCAAACCTCAAACAGCTTGGTGTGCGGTATCGAAAAACTCAGCGATCGCTAGAAATAGCGCAAGCCGAAGACGCCTGGCGCGCTAGCTGGACCAGCCAAGAAGAGTCATAAACGAAAGCACGTCATGGCGAAATTGGAGACGACAACTCAAGCACCGACCCTGCCTGACTGGGTACGCCTGCAAAAAGCTTTGAGCGTTGAATCTGAACGTGGCTTCAACAATATAGAAGGCCACCAGCAGCTGTTCAGTGAGTTTTTGGCACAGAGCTTACGCAGTGGAGAAAAGACGCTTTCCAACAACTTAGCTGGACAGGTAAGCAGCGACAAATGGAAAGCGCTTTCTGAGCGGTTCGATAGCTATAAGGAGCTGTCTTTTTCTCAGCGACAGCACTTAGTTGCCGATACTCGCAGGTTCTTGCACAGGGCTAGGCAGGCCGCTGATGCTATGCCGCTCTTGGCCGAGCAGGGCAGCGAGTACAGTACAAGCAAATCTGGCCGAGCAAAAGCAAGTGTATCTGGAACCAACAAAGACACCCGCGCTTCAGAGAAAAAGAAAACCGGAACAGCCAAGCGAAAAACAAAATCGCCCAAAGCAACAGATGTCACTGGCTTGGTAAACCGGCCAAACTCCAACCACCCGCTCGACAAACCACTTACCTACCTCAAGGGAATCGGACCGAGTAAATCAGAAAAGCTAGCAAAGCTAGGCTTACTCAGCTTGCGAGATGCGCTGTTTTATTATCCTCGCGACTATATCGACTACGCCCGTCAGGTCAAAATCAAAGACCTCGTGCCTGGTGAAACAGTGACCATCGTCGCCACGGTTAAACGCTGTAACTGTTTCAACTCTCCGCGCAATTCTAAGCTCACGATTTTTGAGCTAACTGTATACGACAGCACGTCTAGGCTAAAGCTCAGTCGCTTTTTGGCAGGCAATCACTTTCGCTCGCGCGGCTGGCAAGAACGACAAAAGCGGCTGTATCCACCGGGTTCCGTCGTTGCAATTTCGGGACTGGTAAAGCAATCAAAATATGGCATCAATATTGACAGCCCAGAGATTGAAGTGCTCGGCGGAGAAGGTGACTCGATTGAGTCACTAAAGGTGGGTCGAGTAGTCCCGATCTATCCGCTGACAGAAGGCGTGGGCGCTGACTTGGTGAGAAAAGCCGTTGTGGCCTCGCTGCCTTCGGTGGTGGAGCTGCGCGATCCGTTGCCCAGAGCGCTAAGGGAGAAATATGAGCTGGTGGATTTGGCAGTTGCGATCGCACATATCCACTTCCCCCCCAGCACAGAAGAACTCGCCACCGCTCGCCGCCGCCTCGTCTTCGATGAATTCTTCTACCTCCAGCTCGGCCTCCTGCGCCGCCGTGCCGAACAGCAAAAGGAACAAACTAACATCCAGATGGCTCCGACTGGAGAACTCATAGAGTCTTTCTACAAAGTTCTACCATTCACCTTTACAGGCGCTCAGCAGCGCGTCGCACAAGAAATCCTCAATGACCTGCAAGCAAGCGCACCCATGAATCGCCTTGTGCAGGGCGATGTCGGTTCTGGGAAAACTGTCGTTGCAGTCGTTGGGATTTTAGCTGCTATTCAGTCTGGATATCAGGCTGCACTCATGGCCCCAACAGAGGTCCTAGCTGAACAGCACTACCGCAAACTCGTTGAGTGGTTCAATCTGTTGCATTTACCAGTAGAGCTACTCACCGGATCAACCAAGGCTGCAAAAAGACGACAAATCCACAAAGAGCTGCTCACAGGCGAACTCCCTGTTCTAGTTGGCACTCACGCCCTGATAGAAGACCCTGTAAAGTTCACTAATCTTGGCCTTGTCACCATTGATGAGCAGCACCGCTTTGGCGTCGCCCAGCGAGCAAAACTCCAACAGAAAGGCGATAACCCTCATGTCCTTACGCTCACGGCTACACCCATCCCCAGAACCCTCGCCCTCACCATTCACGGCGACCTTGACGTCAGCCAAATCGACGAGCTGCCCCCCGGCAGAAAAGCGATTAAACCCACGGTCCTCGGGGGCAAAGAAAGGGCCGATGCCTACGACCTCATCCGCCGTGAAATCGCCGAAGGCAGGCAGGTTTATATTGTTCTGCCCCTTGTAGAAGAATCCGAAAAGCTAGACTTACGCTCTGCTGTTGAGGAACATAATCGCCTGCAAGAAACAATCTTTCCAGACTTTCAGGTAGGTCTTTTACATGGGCGCATGAGTTCTGCTGACAAAGACGCCGCTATTAGTACTTTCCGTGAGCAAGGGACACAAATTTTGGTCTCAACCACGGTTGTGGAAGTCGGTGTAGACATCCCGAACGCTTCCGTCATGCTGATAGAACACGCCGAGCGGTTTGGGCTCTCTCAGCTCCATCAGCTGCGTGGCCGGGTAGGCCGAGGTGCTGACAAATCCTATTGCTTACTCATGACCAGCAGCAAAAGCGAAGTGGCTATGCAGCGACTGAGAGTCATGGAGCAATCGCAAGATGGCTTCTTTATCTCTGAAATGGACATGCGCTTCCGTGGACCTGGACAAGTCCTTGGCACTCGCCAGTCTGGCTTACCAGACTTTGCACTTGCTAGCCTGGTCGAAGATCAAGAAGTCTTGGAACTTGCAAGAACAGCAGCTACTAATGTGTTAAATCAGGAAGTAAAAAAAGGCGACGGGCTCACTCGCTGGCCCCTGATGGAAAAAGAACTAGAACGCCGCTATCAAAAACTCATGGGCGGCGCAATTCTGACATAGGATCAGTACAGCCACGCATTGAGCGAAATAAATTGACTATGAAGGTCGAGTCCTGAGTTAGCTATATTCTGAATAGCTCTGCAAATAGAACTGGTTAATACATCGTGACCAGCCTTTCTCAAAGCGTTGACTAGACTCTTCGCTTGCGAGTCTTCATCAAGCAGCAGACGCAAGCTCAAGAGACATGCCTACTCACTGTAGAAGCTCTTATGGCTGCGTCACGATCACGTTTAGATTCCCGTCGTATCAACTCTCTGTGAGTCTCACAGTATCGAATTGCTTCATGCACTGCTTCAGTAGATAGATCCCAGTTATCTGCGGTCTCTGCAACGGTCATTTCATTGGTTAGCACATCACTCCAAACAATGGAAGCAGGCAGCTTTCTACCTTTCATATATAGCTGCTTTCGCCAAGTGTGTGGATACACCCAGAGGAACTGCCAAGCATCATCCGCAGATGAGTTCTGGAGAGATTGCTCAACGGATTTTATTAGCGCTAGACGCTCTGCTGTAGGAAGCGAAATGGCTTGTTCTGTCAACTCTTGTAACGTCACGATTACTAGCTCCCACATACATCTCTTTAATTCTAGTCAAACAGCTGTAAGCTCGCGAAGTGGCTTACAGTTGCTTCAATTTCTTCTTACCGAATAAGCCTAGTAAGAGCGTAGTGCCTAACATTCCTGCAAAAAGGGCAACGGCAACCCAAATTCCAACAGGTAAGGGAACTGTCTTCGCACTTAAGAACGTGATGGGAACTGGGGTTGCGTTTTGTACGGAGAAAATTGCGATCGAAACACTCAAAACCGCTGAAATCATCACCACCAAGAACTTCGCCATGGTTTAAGCACTCTCTGCCGCAAAACGTCTTTCCATAGAATAGTACGCTTTTCCACTTGGGTGCCTATTGCGACTATCGAAACAAGTCGCTAGGCTGCCAACATTGTCTTGCCTTGCGGATATTCTTCAGCCTTTGGTGCAGGTGGAATTGGCTTATTCTGCGTAATTTCTAAATAGATATGCTCTAGGCCGATCGCGTGGCGAGAGATAGAGTCGATTGGCAAATCAGAAAAGCGGTCTATTAGTTCGGCTAGCTCTAGTCGCTCAGGTACCCAGAAAGCAAGGTTGTTGCCGTAGCGGCGAGGGGTGAATCCATGAGACTGAGCGCGAGCGATCACACCTGCCTCATCCTTCGTGTCGATCATCACAATTTCTTTGGCAGGAATCCGCTCTCGCAGCGTTTCGATCGTGCCTTCGGTAAGTAAGGTGCCTTGCTTAATAATGCCGATGCGATCGCACAGCCGCTCCACTTCATCGAGCAAATGCGTCGTCAGCAGCACCGTCACACCTTGCTGCTTTAGCGAGCGAATAAGATCCCACACTTCATAGCGAGCTTCAATATCTAGCCCGGTCGAAGGCTCGTCCAAAACCACGAGTTTTGGCTTATGAATGATTGCCGCCGCTAGGCGCAGCCGCCGCTGCATTCCGCCACTAAGATCGCCAACTACGCTATTTGCCCGATCTGCCAAATTCACAGACTCTAAGCAAATCTGAACGCGCTTTGCCGTCTTTTTCTTACTGAGGCCGTAAATGCGAGCGATAAATGCCAAATTCTCTGCGCAAGTCAGGCTCTGATACAGCAAGTTTTGCTGAGGCATTACGCCTACGACTAGCTTAGTAGCCTGACACACCGGCTTGCCTTGCACCAAAATCTCGCCGCTATCTGGCTTGAGTAGGCCACACAATAAGTTCAGCGCAGTGGTTTTACCCGCGCCATTCGGTCCTAGCAAACCATAGACTTCACCAGACTTTAGCGACAGCGATAGTTTGTTGAGTGCCTGGCGATCGCCAAATTGTTTTGAAAGGCGAGTGATTTTTAGCATGAATTTAAGCGACCGCAATTTTTAGGAACTTTTATAAAAACAACCAGACAAAGCACAACACACCTGAAAGGGCTCGAATCAGACAATGATCAAGCTAAAAACAACCAAACTTGAAGAATGGCTATCGCAGTTATCATGCCCCAATATGGATAAATATTAAGTCGCAGTGGACCAGTTATGTGTACAAATACTTATTTGGCACGCTAGAACCCCGTAACTAGAGCCCCTAAAAGTAAGCCCTAAAATTCGATACCGGCCTGTGCCTTCACCCCCTGCTCTCTGAAGGGATGCTTTACCAAGGTCATCTCTGTCACTAAGTCCGCCCGTTCAATCAGCTCTTTGGGTGCGCCTCTACCTGTCAGTATCACGTGGCTCATTTCTGGCTTTTCCGCTAGGCCTGCCAGCACTCGCTCTACAGAAAGGTAGCCCAGCTTCAGTGCGATGTTCACTTCATCAAGTAGCACGGTGCGGTAGCTGTCATCGCGAATGTAGGTCAGCGCCTTTTCCCAGGCGGCTTCGGCCATCTTAATATCGCGATCGCGGTCCTGCGTTTCCCAGGTAAAGCCCTCTCCCATCGCATGAAACTTTAGCTGCTGTGGCCAATGGCTCAGCGCTGCTTTCTCTGCGGGCTCCCAGCCTCCTTTGATAAATTGCACAATAGCAACGTTGAAACCGTGACCGAGCGATCGCAACACCACTCCCAGAGCTGCCGTTGTCTTGCCTTTGCCATTACCCGTATTGACAATAATCAAACCCTTCTCAATCTTTCGCTCAGCTAAGCGCTGCGACTGCACTTCCTTACGTCGCTCCATCTTTTTCTTGTACTGCGCTTCGCTCAATCCTTTTTGCGTCGCTTCTTCATCTAGCTGCGTCGCCGTTTGGTCCAATTCAGATTGATCAGAAATACTTTGATCAGAACCAGAAGACATGGTCATAAATACATACGTGGGGTGTGTAAGGCCTTTCAATTCTATGCATCAAGTGAACTCAGAAGCAAAGTGCAATAATACAAAAAAGACTATACCGAGCTTTCCTAAGCATGACCATCAAGCGAATCGTCCTCTCTGCCATGACCCTGCTCGTAGTGTGGGTGATGAGCAATTCTCTTATCAGTAGTTTTGGCGAACCGCAGGTAGGCAATCAGCTTCAGCTTTACCAAACAGACCTGATGGTGCAGGCTAGCGAATGGGACGGCAGCGGCCTACCCGAAGCAGAAATAGAACAGTTTCGTAAAGCTGTCTTTGGCAAAGACGCATTGGAGTCTGCGGTAGAGCAATATCAGGAAGTGCGTAAAGACGCGGCTACGGGCTTGGTAAGGCTGCAGCAGCAAATCGCTAAATTAAGTGAGCTTAGCGACGAAGGAACGCAAGCAAAGAGGCTGGCACTGACTGCGACAGCCTCTTCTCAGCAAAACTTGATTGACCAAATTGATTTGCGACTCGGCGTTGTGCAAGCACAGCAAAAACAAACAGAGAACGCGATCGCGACTTGGCAGACACTCACTGAGCGACCTAGCAACAGTGGGGTTGCCGCCGCAACTCTGGCAGACCTATGGCGCAATCCTCCAGTCATTCAGCCTGAAGCAGCCAACATTATAAATAGTCAGCTGCGAGGCTGGTTTCGCTACACCGCGCTTGATCGCCTGTATACCGTCGAAAATAAGGCTGACCAACTCACCCAGCTTCAGACAGAAGAAGTCGGCATTGCCGAGCGCACTTTGATTCAGCTCAGCGTTGTCGGGTTGTTACCCTCTCTCGGTGGACTACTGGGCTCAGCGCTCCTGATTGCACTAGTCGGCCAGCGAATTTTGAGAGGGCAGGCGTCGTTACTCGCAATTGGCGAAGGCGACTGGCAGGTGCCCTGGGATTGGGAAGCCGTTTGGCTAGTAATTGTCGGGGGCTTTTTGTTCACAGGGCAAATCGCACTGCCGCTGGTGCTCCAAGTAGGGCTACTTGCCACTCAGTCTATCGGTGCAGACGCCGTTAGCTTGGTCCCTTCAGGCTTTGCTGATGCAGGCTTCGCTTCTACTGGGCTCATTTTGGGCCTCTCCAGCCGAGGGAAGGCACTGTATTCGCTGGTATTTTATCTACTGATGGCAGCGAGTACGTTGGGCGTGCTGTACGTGGCCGTCAAAGAATATTTGCCCCTATCGAAAGAATGGTTTCGCATTAATCTGGCAGGTCGCTGGCCCCTATGGGGGTTAGGCGGATACCTTGTGGCGCTACCGCTGATGCTAGGAGTGTCATTACTCAATCAGCAAATTTGGCAGGGGCAAGGAGGCAACAATCCCATTTTGGAGCTTGTGCTGAATGAGCGCGACCCAGTGGCCCTTGGCATGTTTCTATTTACCGCTGCTGTCGCGGCCCCTATTTTTGAAGAAATCCTGTTTCGCGGCTTTTTGCTGCCGTCTCTTACTCGCTACATGCCCACGTGGGGTGCGATTGGCCTTAGTAGCCTGATTTTCTCAGTCGCGCATCTTAGCTTTTCAGAAGTGCTTCCGCTTACGGTGCTCGGCGCAATTTTGGGCTTTGTATACGCTCGCTCACGCAATCTAGCCTCTTCAATTCTGCTGCACAGCACTTGGAACAGTATCACAATGATTGGGTTGTTTTTACTCGGCAGCAGCACATGAATGCGCTGGTGAGTCTATGTATTGGGGTTGGGCTCAGCACATCAACGGGGTTTCGGATTCTGGTGCCCTTTGCCAGCCTCAATGCAGCGGCTCTATTCGGTGGGTTTACGCTACCGCCCGAAATGGCCTGGCTCAATTCTTACCCAGCTTTCTTCGGTCTGCTCATTGGCACATTGATTGAAGTCGCCGCCTTCTATGTGCCTTGGGTAAACGATGCACTCGACACTGTGGAGTTTCCTGCTGCGGTGATTGCGGGTACTTATCTCACAGGAACTTTTGCGGCGGATTTGCCTACGCTGATGCAGTGGAGCCTGGCCATCTTTGCGGGTGGCGGCAGTGCAGGCGCCATTCAGGGGCTTACAAGCGTCACTCGTCTAACCAGCAATACCGCAACTGGTGGCTGCGCAACCCCGGTGACTGCCAGTGTGGAATGGCTCAGCGCGCTAGTGCTGGCCATTTTGTCGTTGACGCTGCCAGTACTGGCGATCGCACTTGTTATCATCGTCGTTCTTTACGCCTTGAGAAAGCTCTCAAAACGCCGAGTAAGCATCAAGAGATAGATTGCAAAAGACAATTCGTGATACTCATCTCGAACGCAAACGACATAAAAAATCGCTCTCTCTTGTTTGGCTATTGATAGACCCAAGAGCGAGCGATTCTTTTAAAACAGCTCAGTTTATATCGTTTAGTTTTATTCAGTGAACAGCCGGATTAGTCAACTTCTTGAGGCGGCCAGTCACCGCTATCGGGCTCACGAGAAACCTCTTCTGCATCTGCCGTAATTTCACTCATAGATGGCGTTCCCGCAGAAGGAGTGCTCTGAGTAGGTGCGGGCTTAGCTGGGGGTGAAGACGGTGCAGAGAAGCTGGAAGCCTGGGGCTTTACATCAGCAGGTGTAGGGGATGCAGCAGCGGGCGCAGCTTTCTTCACAGAAGGCTGTCTGACAGGGGCTGGCTCCACAGGCTCTAGGCCTAGCTGCCCACGAGCATTATTGAGCAAGTTATCGAGCCCGGTGCGTCCAGTTGCCAAAAGATCCTTTCCTTTTTCGGCGAGAGGCATTTTATCTTCAGCAGGGACCAGGCTAGGATTTTGCTGTTGCTCTATCCAGCCACGTAGGCCATTACCGGTCTTCATAGAAGCATCGCCTACCCAGGCACCAAAGACAAATGCAGAGCAAATAGTCAGCCAGATAAGCTGAGCTAATTCCTTAAGCAGAGTGCCTGTCAGAGTTAGCGCTTCTTGATAGGTTTCGCGAGTCTCTTTGGATAAGAAAAGCTCCAAAACTTTAGAGCCTTGCAGTTGAATTTGATCCATAGTTTTAACAGCGGTAAAGATCTAATAGGAAAATGTTCTAGGACCTGAAACGTTCAGGCTTTTTCGAAGGGGGGGTAAGCGAGCACACAGAAGGGGGGGTAAGCGAGCACACAAAGGAGATGGCTTTACCCACCCCAAACTTTTTGCAAAACAGCCTCTGGCTTGATATCAGCAACTTGTCCTGTGCCTGAAGTGATACCCAAGAAGCGAGTTTCTTCCCCGCTGACGGGCGGTAACATTTCATCTGGACTGTTTTTACCAAATAGCGCCAGCGTGAACACTTTAAGGGCAGCAGATAATTGCATCACATAGCTATCGGGCGTGAGAACAAGATCTGCGCCCGCCACGATAGCAGCGGTTTGCCCCAAGTTTCCAGCAGTAACGACAATGAGCTGTGGGTCGCTAGCTTTAAGGGCATTGACTTGAGCCGCACTCAAATCTGTTTGCAGCAGCACGATGGGCATTTTGGGTTGCTTAGCCCTGAAGTCGGCGATGAGAGTTTGCCAGCTGCTGATAGGGTACTGAGCACCGATACGACCGGTATCTTGCCCAGGGTACATAAGAACGTAGCCGCTTTTGATATCGAGGCGATCGCGCAATGCATTGGCCCAAGCCAAGTCACATTCAGGTACATTCACCGCAATATCCGGCGCTGGGCCATCGATATCAATCGCCTTCAATAGGTCGTGGTAGCGCTCAGCCTGATACTGCGCATTCGCCTGAGACTTATCTGGAACGGTGGCTGTGTAGAACCAGGGTGCGCCTGTACTCGCGTAGGTCACACGGGTTGGGACGCCACTGAGCCACAGCAGTAGGCCCATCTTCCAAGTAAGGTCGGTGGTGATAGCGACTTCGTACTCGCGATCGCGCACCAGTCCGAGCAGGTTGGCCCAGTCCGAAGGACTATTCACAGCAGAAAACGTAAAGGGAATAACGGTGTCGACAATCTTTGAGACTCGGTAGGCGACGGTCGCCTGCGGCTCAACAACAACACCAATTTCAGCATTTGGATAGGCCCGCTTAATATCGTCTAAAGCCGGAAAAAACAAAAGCTGATCACTGATGCCACCAGGGACTAGGGCCAGTATGCGCATGCGGTTAAAATTTTCATATTTTTATCCGCTCATATTTTAAGGGAAGCCGGGCCGCTTAGTACGATTCCCCAGAAAGAAACCAGAAAGAAACCCAGATTTCGCTGTAATTGGTGTTCTAGACAACCACTAGCAGCCGGTAAAATTACAGCCACTGATACAGATTTCTCTATGCATTTATTGATTCCGGCGGCAGGAGTTGGCCGCCGCATGGGCAGTGACCGCAACAAGCTACTCATGCCACTCATCGGGCGGCCTATCTTAGCTTGGACACTCACTGCCGCCGCTACTGCAAAAAGTCTCAAGTGGATTGGCATCATCTGTCAGCCAATAGACCGCCCAGACATCGAAAAAATGGTGGAACAGTGCGATCTGCCAATGCCCGTACAGTTTATCCAGGGCGGCGATACGCGCCAAGCCTCTGTGTATAACGGATTGCAGGCGCTCCCCAGTGATGCTTCCCACATACTCATTCACGACGGTGCTCGCTGCCTTGCCACCGCCGACTTATTCGATCGCTGCGCGAAAGCGGCCCTGCAAACCAAAGGATTCATCGCAGCGGTCCCAGTCAAAGACACCATCAAGCAGGTCGATAGCGACGGCATTATTACAAACACGCCCGATCGCTCGCAGCTGTGGGCCGCACAAACCCCGCAAGGATTCGAGGTCAGCTTGCTCAAGCAATGCCATGATCGCGGTCAGGCAGAAGGCTGGCAAGTGACAGATGACGCTGCACTCCTGGAAAAATGTGGCGTGCCGGTGAGCATCGTAGAAGGGGAAGAGACCAATTTGAAGGTGACAACGCCGGTTGATCTAGCGATCGCACAGTTCATCTTGCAGCAAAGATAAACCCATCCCAAATCCGAGCCAAACCAAAAAGCCTTTGCCCATACAAAATAGGCAAAGGCTTTTCAGTAGATCTATGAAAGACAAAAGCCAGACCAGCCGCTTCGCAATAACTACTTCTACAACGAACTGTTCGGTAAGCAGATTGTCAGGGAAGCAACACAGAAAGCAGGTGCAACCGCAGACCAGTCAGTTTTTCAATTAAGGCTTAGAGGTCGCCGCCTCTCACTGCCAGCAAAAACACAATTGCAGGGCCAGCAATCACAACCAAAGCCAACATTGTCAGCTGGGCAATCAGTACAAAATCAATACTACCTAAGACAGAAAGAGCGCTATTCAACAAAGCTTTTTATCCTCCGAACAGTTCAAATGTGAACGATGTTAAGCAATTTCACTTCAAAGCATTGTACCTGTTTCTGGTGAGCTAGGTTAAGCTTTGTTTACAAAATTCTAAGGTTGCTCTGTCGCTGAGCACTCAAGCGTTTTAGCCTTTTACTTGGCATAGCAACAGAGGCAATATCAACGGCATTTCATGGGTGTGAGCCAAAACCCTTAATATTTGCAGACAATTGCTTTAGCGATCGCATGCCGATCGATTCCCTGTCGCTTTCGGGTGGTTTGTTGCGGTAGGTTATTACTTGCCGGACAAAACAAGAAATTGCAGCGACTATGGCGACTTGGCAGTGTGTAAAAAATTGTGGGGCCTGCTGTCAGCTAGACCCCGCCGATCGCCCAGATCTATCCGACTACCTCTCCCCGGACGAACTCTCCTTATATATGAGCCTAGTCGGCGAAGATGGTTGGTGCATCAACTATGACAAAACCAAACGTGAGTGCACCGTTTACGACACCCGCCCTAACTTTTGTCGTGTAGAAGCCGAAACCTTCCAAAAGCTCTACAGCATTGCACCTGCCGAGCTGAACGACTTCGCGATTGAGTGCTGCGAACAGCAAATTTCAGGCATCTACGGCAATCGCAGCGCAGAAATGGACCGCTTTTACGATGCAATTGGTTTAGAGAATGTCGTGATTGAAATCAACGGAGAAGCTGATCTAAAAACAGAGTAACCATACAAAGAGAACGGAGTGCAAACCGGATCGTTGCGATTTGGCGCTACCATCACAGACAATGAAACAAATGTGAAATCTAAACGCCTGTGACTTCTTCCGACTCCACAACTCCAAATTCGACCCCCATCGAACGCGAAGAAGCTACGAGCAGGCAAGCATCCTCAGAAGAGGTTGTAGTGGCGAATCGAACAAGCGGCTTCTGGCCGGTGTTCTTGTCTACGTTTGTCACTATCTTTCTGGCGGAGCTAGGTGACAAAACTCAGGTAACCACCATGCTCATGAGTGCGGAGTCAAAGGCCCCGGTTGTGGTGTTTTTGGGTGCGGGCTTAGCGCTCATATCGACTAGCCTTATTGGCGTTTTGCTCGGTCAGTGGCTTTCCAATCGAGTCTCTGAAGAAACGCTCGATGTTTGTGCGGGCATCTTGCTAGTGCTCATTAGCATCGGGCTAGTGGGCGATATTTTTGGCAGCTAGTAGCGCATTGGGAGTGACACGACAGTCATGGACACAGCAAAGATTGACACAGCAAAGATTGATAGAGCATTAGAGGTGAGAGATGGACTTAAAGCTATTTTTGGTGAGTTTTGCAGCGGTGTTTATCTCAGAGCTAGGGGATAAGAGCCAGTTGGCAGCGATCGCACTTGGCGGTTCCTCCCCCTCTCCCAAAGCCGTCTTCTTCGGCACAGCCAGCGCCCTCTTGCTCGCATCCTTTATCAGCGTCGTACTCGGCGGCAGCGCCTTCTTCCTCCCCGAAAAGCTCGTCAAAGGCATCGCGGCCATCGGCTTTGGCCTACTCGGACTGCGATTACTCTGGCCAGAAAGCGACTTCGACAATTAACCCTTACCACCAAAATTGCCTGACACTTTCACAGCATCAGGCAATTTATGTACAGTCAATTGTCTCGAACTTCAGCGATGGTTGTGGCTGCTAGGCAACTTGTCAGGCAATTACCGAAAGGCAGCTGCAATATCGCGATAGCAAAGCTTGATTAAGAACGCCGCACCTACAAGCTTCAGAGATTCAAGTCCCCAGTAAGCGAGATGTAGCACACCCATTTCTGATGCCTCGCTGCTGGACAGAGACTCAGAGAAGCTACCGCTGAGATTTAGGCCCATAGCGCTGAGGTGTGGGGTGAAGAAGTAAGTGTAGAGGAGTGCGATCGCAAACAAAGCACCTCCTGTTAGCAAAGCCCACCGACTGCGCGAACCACTGGCTACTACCTCAAACTGAGAACGTCCTTTACGCAACACTAGCAGCCCAGTCAAAATCGCCGCCGCGCACAGCACTTCAACTCGGTTAAAAACCCAAAACAGGCTATAGCTACCCGTCGCAAAACCAGGCTCATTCATCATGCCAGACTCATACATCATCGGCATCATAAAAAAGTCGAGCAGAACGCTACTGCTAAGCCAAAAAGTGGCTACTAGCAATATCAGAGCATCCCAGCTGAACTGACGGGAAGAAAGCTTAGAAACAGAATTTGAAATATTCATCATAAGGAAGCCCCAACGCCTTTAAATACGCGATTTGAGAAAGATTTAGTTATCCTCAGCCTAACCAACCTACTCAGCTTTGCTCATGAATATTTCTTGCAGGAAAACTAATCAGCGCAATACTCCTTTGCACTTCGATACGCTCCTTAAAACTTTGACTACCCAGTTATTGCCAATTAACAATGGAGAGAAATCCTCAGCGCATCGAGCCCATAACTGCGGAATGGGTAGAGCGGGCACAAGCATTAGTTGCAGGTGTAGATATTAGCGACATCGATGAGCCCCTTCCTGAAGAAGAAGAGTAGTCTTTTCGATTTTTATAAGTAACCTAAAACTGATGAACCTTGAAAATAAATGAATGGAACGTTTTTGCACACGACTGCTTTCTAGAGCAGTATGAAATACTATGGATGCGTCAACAACCCTAGTACCAAACGAGCGTACGGCAGAAAAAGTGATGCTTACAAAGTTTTTGGCAAGATGCTAAAAGGCGGTCATCCACCCAACGACTGGGACCAGCTGCTATCAGCAGCTGAAAGTGAAGACGAACGGTTTGGAAGGATTCTAAGTTAGCCGGGAACTCCACAACAGGAATAAGATCAAAGCTAGAGTGCGAGTAAATTCGTAACCCTCGATAATAGAAGCGTGGTATCCGGGTACGGCAGTGCAAAAGCAGAAAACGCAAAACTCAGTGATGCAGATTGGGCGGCAGTGGCTGACGCTGGTGGCGATTTTGATGGCGATCGCAGTCAACGGATTTTCCAATGTGTTCCCGCCAGCAGGCAAAAATACGGGCGAAGTCTCTAATATCACCTTGGGTGGGGTGCTCATCACGCCAGAAGGATATGCCTTTGCTATCTGGGGACTGATTTATCTAGGACTCATTGCCTACGGTATCTATCAGGCACTACCTGCACAACGACATCAGCGAGCCTTTGCAAAAGTCTCGTGGGCAATCATCGCAGCCTGCGTACTGCAAATGATTTGGATATATGTCTTTTTGACCTACCACTTTTGGTGGGCAGCGGTCATTATTTTAGGCATTGTGGTCTGCTTGGTTGCCGCTTATTTGCCGACTAGGTCGCTCAAACCCACCCGAAAAATTCGCTGGTTTCTCCAGGCACCTATCAGCATTTATTTCGCTTGGATTACCATTGCATCGGTTCTCAATGTCGCTGGAGCCCTTTACGTAATGGCGGTACCTGCTGAAGCTATCAGCGAGTTTGAGAGTAGTGTGATAACCGCTTCGCCTAGCAGCGTAATCGCTACTGTTGTAATGATGTGTGTGAGCGCGGGCATCTCAGCCGTTATTGCGTTTAAGTACAGCGATGTTTCATATCCGGCAGTTGCTGTTTGGGCTTTGATTGCGATCGCCCTTCGTCATCAAAACTTCGTCCCCATCGCATTTGTTGGCATCGCGCTAGCAATTGGGCTCTGCATTGTCATCGCTCGCCTCAAGTTTTCTAGGCGGACAGCCCCAGCAGACTGAACCAGTAGCACCATTCAGCAGCGCACGTTGCCAAAATTGGCAAATGAACATCCGCAACAACCGGTTTGTTGCACGTTAGCCCTGTTGAACTCTAAATCAACGGTTTGTTGTTCACTGTTGTTCGTGACTTGTGCGAACAACAGTGATTAAACTCATTGCGATCCGTGAACCGTCTTTACCCATTTCAGCTGCTTTGGCCGCACCGAAATCCGCATAGACATCGTGCCAATCACCACGAGCCAGTGCAGCATGTAAAACGAACCGCGTGCAGTCTGCACTATCGCGTTCCATACAGAGGTGCGTTCGGCTTGGCGTAGTGTTGTGAACATTCCAATCGCTGACATTCCTACCGCCATCATAGAAATAGGACCGTATACCGGTAGCTGACGATGGATTAATGCCAGCACTAAGTCTGGTAACAGCACCAACGGCATCATGTATTGAATAATCCAAAAGCCAAGCATGTCGAGAGACTTTCCCCAGCCTAGGCTGTTCTTGGCAAGGGGACGCCAATAGTCCAGATAGCGCTGAAAGCCACCTTCTGCCCAGCGATTGCGCTGATGCCATAAGGCTTTTGCGCTGGTGACGCCTTCTTCACCTACAGAAGGGGTAAAGAGCAGGCCGATATTCCACTGGTTTAGGTGCAGCTGAATAGTGAGGTCTAGGTCATCGGTGATGGTTTCTTCGTTCCAGCCGCCGCACTGCGCGATCGCACTCCTGCGAACAAACTGCCCATTCCCCCGCAGCTCACCAATGCCGCCCACCGCTATTCGCCGCTGCTGCATGTAACAGTCAAGCGCCATCTCTGCCTTTTGCCCACGGGTCCAAAAGTTTGTGGCCGCGTTAGCGATCGCCTTGCGCACCTGCACTGCCCCTGTCTTCTCCCCACCTTGCCCCGCGTCAAACATCGGCACCACATGCCGCAGCAAATCTGACGCAACCTGAGCATCTGCATCGAATACTGCTAGCAAGTCACCCTTGGTTTGTGGCCATACCAAGTTCAGCGCGCCTGACTTACCGCCAGTAGCATCAGCGCCTCGATGAATAACATTCACCCGATCGTCGCCAGCGGCTAACGCATCTAAAATTTCTGGCGTGCCATCGGTACTGTAGTCATCAATTATCCACAGGTCGTAGCGGTCTTGTGGGTAATCGAGATACAACAGATTTTCGATCAGTTTACCAATTACCTGCTCCTCATTTTTGGCCGCGACTAGCAAAGAGACATAGGGCCAATTCGTGGTTTCTATCGGCAGCACATCAGCAGCCAAAGACTGCACAGAAGGTAGCGTATTCGGCGGTGCCAGAGGTTTCGACAGAATCACACGCAGCGCATGGATGCTCATAATGCCAGCCACTATCCAGACAAATTCGTGGCCCCAGCTCACACTGTGTAGGAAGCCAGTGAGTAGCCAAAGTAAAGAGAGTGCGATCGCCGCCTTCAACCGCCGCCCGCTATATCCCTTGAACATTTCAGCATCAAATACCAAATCAGACTCTAAGTGAAAGTCTGATAAACAAAAGTCCGACAGGTCGAATTCAGATAAGTCAAATTCAGATGCGGCGGGCTCAACGAAATCTGCCATATATAGTTTTGTTTAAATTCCTTAACAAATCCTTTCAATATAACAATACTCCTTTACCGAGTCCCGGTGTAAAGAAGCACTTGGCAGGTCATCGCTCAGGTCATCGCTAAAGGCTTAGCCAGAAGCTTTATCAAAGAGCTCTATCAATAGTTGAGGCCCATGGTTGAGGCGAGTGAGCAACTCAGCGGCCAACCGGGAATTCTGAAAACAAGCGTTCAGCTTGAGTCTTCTCCATCAGCATTTCTTCTTACGCACCGCAGCCACCATGTCTCTTCAATCTATTAAGCCCGCTACTAAGCCAGAAGCCAGCGTTTATTTGCCTTACTACCAAGGTAAAAAACGCAACGCGCTTCCCTACGCCATCGGCCTCTATAAGCAAGGCAACATTGAAGGCGAAAGAGCCATTGAAGGGACTGGCAGCGTGCCATTTTTAGCGACTTGGAATGTTTCAATGCTACCCGCAGACCTGACTCGCTGCCGGATGCAGTTCGATGGGGACGCCGAACTCACCTACGAAATCACTATGGCCAACCACGAGTTCGTCAACTTTTTGATCAGCGTAGTAGTTGCCATGAACCAAAACAAAACTCCTGACTTCGACAAAGCCTTTTATCGCAAGCTTCTACGCATTGACGAATAACATCCTTCGCCATTCCGTACAGTCTAAAAGCGCCCAAAGCTCGAAAAGCCGCTCCATCTAAATCGGCTTTTCGAGCTTTTTTGATTTTCTTGTTCGACTCGTTGGCGAACGTGTCAGAATAATTGCAGTTGGGATATGGCCAACGCTGTAAGTCGAAAGGAGTGAGGGCGTGCCCCAGTTGTCAAATCGGACATCAAAGCATTTATTGATTGGGTCAACTGAGCCCTTTAGTGGGAAGTCGGCAACAGTGCTAGGGCTAGCGCTTCAGCTGCGATCGCAAGGTATTGATGTCGCCTATGCCAAGCCCATCGGCACCTGCCTCAGCGAAGAAGAAGACACCCTCGACGAAGACGTTCGCTTCATCGCCCAAACATTGGAACTCGGCGAAGAGCGCATCCGCCCTACGCTATTTGTTCTAGACGAAGACACCATTCAAAAGCAGCTGGCAAAAGAGCAGCTTACGTTTGACCAAGACGTCGAAAAAATCCTAACTAGTCAGGGTGAAGATGTCCTCCTCATCGAAGGGCCTGGCAATCTCGAAGAAGGCACGCTGTTTGGCCTGTCCTTGCCCGAAATGGCTCAGATGAGCCAAGCGTCTGTGATTTTGGTCACTCGCTACCATTCGGCGCTCATTGTCGATAAGCTGTTGGCCGCCAAAAAACAACTGGGCGATCGCCTCCTCGGCGTGGTCATCAATGACGTGCCAGAAAAACTCATGGACACCGCTCAAAACTCTGTACGCGAATGCCTAGAGCGTCACAAGATTCAGGTGTTCGGCATTTTGCCCCGCACGGCGATTATGCGCAGCGTCAGCGTAGAAGCCCTTGTCGATCACCTTCAGGCAGAAACACTCAATACACCAGAACGAATCGACCAAATGATGGTCGAAGAAATCTCCATCGGTGCAATGAACGCCAACTCCGCGCTACGCTACTTCAACCGCGCTCACAACATGGTAGTCGTCACCGGCGGCGACCGATTCGACATTCAAATGGCCGCGCTCGAAAGCTCTACCCAGTGCCTAGTACTCACCGGCAGACTAGCCCCTCGCAAAGACATTCTCGATAGGGCCCACGATCTCGAAGTGCCTATTCTTTCGGTCGATCTCGATACGCTGACTACCGTGGAAATCATTGAAAAAGCATTCGACCAAGTGCGCCTGCATGAACCCATCAAAGTAGAGTGCATCAAGCATTTGATGGCACAGCACTTCGATACGCCTCGGGTAATCGAGGCATTGGGCCTCAGTCCGGCAGTCACAGCTTAGCCAAGCACAGCAAACTTAAGCCGTCCAAACGCTTTATCCGTAAGAATCGCTCCGAGGGTGCTTAACAGAGCACAAGGGTTTGGTAGTATTGCATAGTTGATTTTGTATCCTCTACTCCCCGAGGTAGCCATTGAGTCAGTCCGTCGAAAATCCACTTGATGCTGTTAAGGTAGACGACTTTTTGCAAGAGCTGGCCACGATCCAGCAGTCTGGCTCCAAGCGTATTGCCATCCTAGGTTCTCGCCATGTGCCCATCACTCACCAACGGCTAATCGAGCTGATGAGCTACGCCCTAGTCCTCGGCGGCAATCGGCTTATTACTTCAGGCGCAGCCGGAACCAACGCAGCGGCCATTCGCGGCGCAATGAAAGCAGAACCCAACTTGCTAACAGTGATACTGCCACAGAGTTTGCGCAAGCAGCCGCGCGAGTCACGCGAACAGCTAGAAGTGGTTACCAACTTGGTTGAAAATGCTGCCAACGATACGCTGCCACTGGCTGATGCTAGTGCCATGTGCAATCAAGAAATCATCGGTCGCTGTCAGCAGCTAATTTGCTTTGCTTTTCACGACAGCAAAACACTGCTAAAGACCTGTCAGGACGCTGAAGATCAGCGTAAGATTGTAACCCTGTTCTACTTCGACTAACGGGTACTAATGGATATCGTTTACTCTCTTCCATTCGTCTCTCCAGCCAATGTTCTGCTGTGTAGCATTGTCGCTGCTGCTGCGCTCATCTATTTTCCTTACTTAGCCGTTGCCGTAGGCCGATTTCAAGTAGGCTACGAGATGGGCGCACCTCGTGGCATGTTCGACAAGCTGCCTGAGTATGCGCAGCGGGCAACCTGGGCCCACGAGAATTCTTGGGAATCTTTTACGCTGTATGCACCTGCTGCGCTGATGGCGTTTGTGGTGAATCTACCTGCAGAGCAAGTATTTGGCAGCGCAGTAATTTATTTGGCAGCGCGGGTGAGCTATTCGCTGTTTTATATTCTCAACGTGCCGATTTTGCGATCGCTCTCATGGGCAATCAGCATTAGCAGCATCGTGTCTCTGTATGTTGCGAGCGTTCAAGCGGCAGCAGGCTAATTTTTAGGTAATTTTTGTTACGCAATCGGCAGTTTGACAGCTACTTGCGTTGCGAGTACGGCCTATCTATCGTTATTATTTAGTGCGTTTAGTCTGCTTTAGTCGTTCGTATACACATAGACCCTATGGCCTCCACTTATTCCTTCGATGTTGTCAGCGATTTTGATCGTCAAGAGCTTGTCAACACCTTGGATCAGGCTCGGCGTGAAATTAAAAGTCGCTACGATTTGAAAGACACCAAAACCACTCTGGATCTTAAAGAAGACAGCATTGACATAGAAACTAACAGCGACATGACGCTGCGAGCTGTGCACGTAGTGATGCAAACCAAAGCCGCAAAGCGTAACCTATCGATGAAAATTTTCGACTTTGGTGACATCGACGCAGCGAGCGGCAGCCGTATTCGGCAAGAAATCAAGCT
>JBHJIY010000127.1:0-6304 GCA_050042985.1 Phormidesmis sp.
TAAAAAAGCTGGACGAACTGGGCGCGAATCTGACAGCTATTTTCACCACGCATCATCACAACGCCCACGTCGGCGGTAACCGTGAACTGCTGAAGCGCTTCCCAACCGCAGAAGTCTACGGCGGCGCAAAAGACCAGGGCCGAATTCCAGGGCAGCAGCACTATCTAGAAGACGGCGACCAAGTCACCTTCGCCAACCGCACAGCTCAAGTCTTCTTCGATCCTGGGCACACCCGAGGCCACATCGCCTACTACTTCGCACCCACAGCCAATAGCGACCCCGGCGAACTCTTCTGTGGCGACACCCTTTTCGCAGGCGGCTGCGGCAGACTCTTTGAAGGCACCCCCGCCGACATGCAGCCTTCCCTAGCCAAGCTCCGCAACCTGCCAGATAACACCCGAATTTGGTGCGCCCACGAATATACGCTGAGCAATCTGACATTTGCAGTGAGTGTAGAAGGTGACAACGAAGAACTGCGATCGCGCCTCACCCAAGTCACCAAACAGCGGGCCAAAAAGCAATCCACTGTTCCTTCCCTCCTCAAGACCGAAAAAGACACCAACCCTTTCCTTCGCTGGGACAGCCCATCTCTTCAGAGCATCGCGAAAAGTCAAGACCCCATCACAGTCTTTGGACATATCAGAAAGATGAAAGATCGTGCATAGCCAACTACCAAATTTTCCCTTGCACTCCGTCCCCAAATTCAGTAGTCTAGGAGACTGCGCTGCGATGGAAAGCAATAAGTAAGAGCAATGTCGAAAAAACGAACTCAACTGGTCCTCAGCCAGGACATAGAAAAACTAGGCAACAGCGGTGACTTGGTAGAAGTAGCTTCCGGCTACGCCCGTAACTACTTGATTCCTCGCAGCTTGGCATACCGCGTCACGCCTGGTGTCCTCAAGCAAGTAGAATTTCGTCGTGAAAAAGAGCGTCAGCGTCTAGAAGCTATCAAGCAAGAGGCTGAGGCTACTAAAACAGCGCTCAATACTATTGGCATGTTCACCGTTAAGAAGGCCGTCGGTGAAGACGAAGCTATCTTTGGTACGGTTACAGCTGCTGAAGTTGCTGAACTCATTCAAGCCAACGCAGGCAAAGAAGTCGACCGCCGCGACATTACGCTGCCCGATATCAACAAGCTAGGCGAGTACAAAGTGGATATCAAGCTTCACAGCGAAGTCACCGCCACTATCAACCTCCGCGTTGCGCCCGACTAATTGCCTCAGACAATTTGCGAACATTTGTACTGTTCGTTAACTTAAAAGGGTAGAGAGCCATAGTTGCTCCCTACCCTTTTATATTGAAGATGACAGGTTAAGCATAGTCGCTAGCAAAGCCTCTACGCAGTAGATCGTCAAATCCACCGGACATACCCTCTTCTTCACATGGTTGCCTCAGAGCCTCGATTTAAGCCCGCCATCGATCGTCTTCCTCCGCAGAACATCGAAGCCGAAGAAGCAATCCTCGGCGGCGTCCTCATCGACCCAGAAGCCATTGGCCGTGTTACCGAAGTCCTCATACCCGAAGCTTTCTACATCGGAGCCCATCGCAGCATCTACCAAGCCGCCTTAGATCTTCAGTCGAGAGGGCTGCCCACTGACCTTATGGGCATTGCCTCCTGGCTAAAAGACAAAGGCACCCTCGACAAAGTCGGCGGCCAAAGCCGTCTTGCGCAATTGGTAGATCGCACCATCAGCGCGGCAAATATCGACCAGTACGCCAAGCTGGTAATGGATAAATACACCCGCCGTAAACTGATTCAGTGTGGCGGCGAAATCATTCAGCATGGCTACGAAACAGAAACACCGCTTGAGGATGTACTCGACCAGTCCGAGCAATCTTTATTTGGCATTACGCAAGAGCGTCCGACTCAGGGATTGACCAAAACGTCCGATATTTTGACCGATACGTTTACAGACATTGAGCAGCGATCGCTCGGCATGGTCCTCCCCGGACTCTCCTGCGGCTTCTACGACTTAGACGCAATGACCCAGGGTTTTCAGCGTTCTGACCTAATCATCACGGCTGCCAGACCGGCAATGGGTAAGTGCCTAAGCGCTCACGCCGAAGTTCTATTAGCGGACGGATCGATTAGTACTAATGAAACTATCTATCAACAGAAGCAGGCTGATTTACTCACCCTTACCGATCGGCTTCGCTTTGAGGTTACTCAACCGTCAGCATTTGTAGACGATGGACTGAAACCTACCTTCAAGGTCACAACTCGCCTAGGCAGACAAGTGATGAGCACGCTGCCTCATCCATATCTAACGATTAAGGGCTGGCAGCCGCTATCTGAATTAACGGTAGGAGATCGCATCGCCGTCCCCCGAAAGTTATCTATTTTTGGCCAAAGCTCTCTACCCGAGTATGAAGTCAAGCTGATGGCTTACTTCATTGGAGATGGCGGACTCACTGGATCTTCGCCTCAATTCACCAACATCGATTCAATACTACAAACAGATTTCACAGAAGCAGCTACTCAATTTCCGACTGTGAAGGTTCGAGTGGACACCAGCAAAGGTACTCGAACACCTTCTTTGACAGTCACAACACACACAGAAGCATTAACAAAACAGCGACAAGCTTTTAGTGATCGGCTTAGTCAGCTTATGGTGTTAAACAGTATTAGCGGCAGACAACTCGCAGCAGAGCTAGGTGTGAGCCCTTCACTCGTTACATTATGGAAGCAAGGAAAATGCGCGCCTGAAGAACAAATTTTTCACCATCTGTGCGATCTATTGCAGCAGCAACCAGAACAGCTTGCACCGCAGGGATATGAATCTATTCGCTGGACTGGGAAAAATCCGGTCACTGCGTGGCTGAGTCAACTGGGGCTGTGGGGGTGCAGCGCCCACACAAAAACTATTCCGGCTATTGTATTTACCCTACCAAAACCGCAGCTAGCACTATTTTTAAATCGACTATTTGCTACAGATGGCTGGGCTTCCGTACTTTCTAGCCGCCAAGCGCAAATCTGCTATGCAACTGTTTGCGAAAAGATGGCCCGGCAGATTCAACATCTACTGCTGCGTTTCGGTATCGTAGCCACTCTCAAGAAACGTCGAATCAAATATAAGGAAACTAGACGAGAAGCTTGGCAACTGGATATTACAGATGCGATCGCACTCAATACTTTTGCCAATGAAATCGGCATTTTCAGCAAAGAAAAAGCCGTTCGCCAAGTTGTTGAAACCGTTGCTGCAAAAAAATATCACACTAACCGAGATCTTATTCCAGTCGAAGTTTGGAACCAGCTAAAAACAGCCAAAGGTGAAGAGAGCTGGAGTAGATTGGCTAAAAGAGCTGGGATAGCAAGCAACAGCAACATTCATGTGGGCACCCGAGCACTCAGTCGACCCAGACTCGCCGCTCTCGCCAACGCAATAGAGCATCCACCACTGCAAGATCTTGCGACTAGCGATATCTATTGGGATGAAATTGTAGCAATAGAGCCGATGGGACGACAGCAAGTATATGACTTGACTATTCCGGGAACCCACAATTTCGTCGCAAACGACATTTGCGTACACAACACTAGCTTTGTACTAAACGTAGCTCGTAATATCGCCGATACACATAAGCAACCGGTTGCTATCTTCAGCCTAGAGATGTCAAAGCAGCAGCTAATTTACCGCTTGCTCTCATCCGAAGCGAAGATTGAAAGTGGCCGCTTGCGTACAGGTCGCATTGCGCAACATGAGTGGGGGCCTATGGGTCATGCCATCAATACCTTGTCTGAGCTACCCATTTTCATTGATGACACGCCTGGTATTGGTGTGACAGAAATTCGATCAAAGGCAAGGCGATTGCAGGCTGAAAATGGGGGTGCACTTGGGCTGATTTTGATTGACTACTTGCAGCTGATGGAAGGCTCTGGAGACAACCGAGTGCAGGAACTGTCAAAAATGACCCGATCACTCAAAGGCCTCGCTCGCGAACTCAACGTTCCTATCATCTGCCTATCTCAGCTCAGCCGTGGCGTAGAATCGCGGACAAACAAACGTCCCATGATGTCCGACCTACGTGAATCTGGCGCTATTGAACAAGATGCAGATCTTATTATGATGCTCTATCGAGAAGAATACTATGACCCGGACACGCCGGATCGTGGTATCGCTGAGATTATTTTGACCAAGCATCGCAACGGTCCTACGGGCACGGTCAAGCTGCTATTTCAGCCAGAGTACACTCAGTTTCTCAATAGAGCTTCCGACATCTCTAATCGTGATTAAGCAGAGGGTGAAACGATTCTCTTTGTAGTGGGAGCTGCGATGGCAAAGCCCCTCGTGCCGAGAATCGCTGCTGAAATATCCTCTATCCAGGCAGTCACCAACGGATTTGCTTGGGTCTCTTGCCAAATTACAGACAAAATATCAACGTCCAAACTTGGCTGTAGCGGCCGATAGACAATGTCTGAACGGTAAAAGTGCTGCTCGGTAGAGGCGGGCACAATAGAAAGACCCATGCCAGAAGCAACAAAGCTTAGCAGCAGTCGATATTCATGCGCAGATTGCACAATGGAGGGGTTGAAGTCCATTTGATAACGGGATTGAATATGCGATCGCACATAGTCATACCAGCCAGGCGCTAGTACAAAATCCTCACTCGCAATATCCAACAGCGATAGCTGCGGAGCCAGCGCTAGCACATGAGACGTCGGCAGCACCACTGACAAGCGCTCATGCCCGACAGTCTGAGCAACCACCGCCTTAGGAAAATTCGCAAATGCCACAAACTGAGCATCCACAAACCCCAAGTTAATTTTTTGGTGTTGCAGCGCTTCAATCTGCGAGGGCGCATCCATTTCCTCGACCTGTATTGACAGCTCAGGCAGCTGTGCCCGACGCGTCTCTATAAACTGAACTGCCCGTTCACAGGCAAACGCAGAGCCATCAATACCCACGACCAGCTGACCCATCAGTCCTTGAGACACTCGCTGGGCATCGCGAATGCCCTGCTCCATCTGATGCATAATTTGGCGCGCGCTCTGCACAAACACACGGCCCGCTTCTGTAAGCTGCACTTGAGAATGGCTACGGTCAAACAGCTGAACGTCCAGCTTAGCTTCTAGCCTCTGAATCTGACGGCTCAAAGGAGGCTGAGAAATTCCCAGTCGATTAGCAGCCCGGCTAAAGCTACGCTCGTCAGCAACCGCTAAAAACGCCTGTAGATGCCGAAGCTCTATGAAAGATTTAGAGGCGCTAGAAACCATAGAGAAGGAACAGCAAGAGCGGAAACAGCAAGAGAGAAAACAACGGGCATCGTGGAAGCAGCTACGTATTAAAAGCTCAACGATAGAATTCCCTGAGCGTTTGGACCGTAAACAAATGCATCAACAATTCCTACAGGCGAGCTTGAACAATATCTTTTAAGCAACAAAGCTGAAAAAGACTCAGGTCACGACCGCTTTTGATGAGTTCTGTGATATTACGTAGAAGCACTGTCCGTAGAACACTCTCTTTAAGCTCTACTCTTCTAGTCTTCATATATAGTTTCCGTAAAAACTAGGTGATTGGACTATTCAACATAAATGAGCCTAATGATACCGAAATATTCTGGTGCTTATGCGTATGCCTGCATTGGAGACACTCCTTTAGGACTCAAACATACCGCCAAGTCAAAGGAATTAGTAAAGGCTCTATAAAAAAGGTATTAGAGAAGAATAGCTATACCTATTAAGTCATTGGCCAAACCTACAAGGATTGCAAGAATATACGCAGATTGGGTGATAGGTCTGCTCTGCTGCCAGCCTCAACATTTATGAGAACTCTCTTGTCAGCACAGACTACTCTCAACCAATTTTCTTGTTGTTCCTTACCAGTTTTTTGTTGAATCAGAAGCCCAAAAAAAGCGCGTTTCGACCTAAAGCTCTTTAGCATCAGTTCCGGATTAGCCTTTCTAAGCTGTTGGTTTTTAGCTGTTGCTTTCTAGCTGTTGATAGAGATTGCGATCGCATAGCTCAGGTATTCCAATCACTGACTAAATCAGCAAGCAAAAGCAGCCATCCAAGCTGACTTTTGACTCAGCTTGGCAATCACCGCTAACCACTCCCATTCATTGACGTTTACGTAACAAGCAACACCTATGACTATCAAGTTATCTTTTGGAGGCTGCGTCTTCGACGACCTCAACGGCGACGGTATTGTTCTTAGTCAAGACGCCAACGGCGTTTATACAGACCAAGAAGAACCTGGACTCGCTGGCGTCACAGTTCGTGTGGTCGATAGTCATGGCAACCCCGTTTCTTTTCTCAATGCTGCTGCCGAACTCATCACCTCCATCACCACAGATAGCTTGGGCTTCT
>JBHJIY010000128.1:0-10117 GCA_050042985.1 Phormidesmis sp.
CATCCGCCCTCATATACCGCTCTAGTAGCGCTGGTGTAATATCGCGATCGCAAACCTCAAAATTCTCCACCCAAACTCTCCTATATGAATAAACAACAGATTGAATTTGCATCCTGCCAAAGGGCGCAGCAGTGCTGTGCCCCTACAGGGCATCGAAATATCGACAGGACACGGGACTAAAATCAGTCGAACTTCAACACTTTTGCCACAGTCTGCACATCCTTATCCCCCCGACCAGAACAATTGATCACAATTTTCTCATTGTTCAACGTCGGGCAAAGCACATCCAAATACGCAAACGCATGAGCCGTCTCCAGTGCCGGAATAATCCCCTCTAGCCGCGACACATTCTGAAACGCCTCCAGCGCCTCCGCGTCCGTCACGCTGTAATACTCCGCTCGGCCCAAGTCCTTAAAGTAGCTATGCTCTGGCCCCACGCCCGGATAGTCCAAACCGGCACTCACCGAGTGAGCCTCAATCACCTGACCCTCACCATCTTGCAGCAAGTAGCTCATCGCACCGTGCAGCACGCCAGGTCTACCCTTCGTCAACGTCGCCGCATGCTTCTCCGTCTCCGCACCTTCGCCCGCTGCTTCAATGCCAATCATCCGAATCGAAGTATCCTGCACAAACTCATGGAAAAGGCCCATCGCATTTGAGCCGCCGCCCACACAAGCAAGCAAAATGTCTGGCGTACCACCCCATTTTTCTAGGCACTGCGCCCGAGTCTCCACACCAATCACACCGTGAAAATCGCGCACCATCATCGGGTATGGATGTGGACCCGCAACAGAACCCAAAATATAGTGCGTGGTTTCTACATTCGTCACCCAGTCACGAATCGCTTCAGAAGTGGCATCTTTCAAAGTGCCACTACCCGCGCTCACCGGGCTTACCGTCGCACCCATCAGCTTCATGCGAAACACGTTCAGTGCCTGCCGCTGCATGTCTTCTACACCCATATAGATGACACACTCTAAGCCAAAGCGAGCGCAGACTGTTGCAGTTGCCACGCCATGCTGCCCCGCGCCAGTCTCAGCAATCACTCGCTGCTTACCCATACGCTTTGCCAGCAGTACCTGGCCCAGCGCATTGTTGATTTTATGCGCGCCGGTATGGTTCAGGTCTTCGCGCTTGAGGTAGATCTGAGGACCGCTGCCGTCAGGACGAGCGTAATGAGCCGTAAGTCGCTCGGCAAAATAGAGAGGATTGGCTCTGCCTACATAGTCCTTTAGTAAGCCCTGTAACTCGGCTTGAAAGCCAGCTTCGTCTCGGTATTGGTAGTAGGCTTCCTCAAGTTCTCGCAGCGCGGGCATGAGAGTTTCGGGAACGTATTTACCGCCGAATTTGCCGAAGCGGCCTAGGGAATCAGGGCGAGCGTCTAGGGAAAGCGATTTGTCGTTGATTGTTGCAGTTTTTGGTCTGGAGAGAGGCGTCGTCGTCACAGCAGTCACCTAGGAATAGACAGTAAAGAATTAAAGAAGGCCTAAATTTAGAAGTCCCCCATTATATAAAGACTGAGCCAATCGTCAAAAGATCTTTTTTGGGCCTAAAGTACCCCTATCTCAAAGGGAACGGACTCAGACTAGTAGCTGCCATAGATATATAAGCTCAGGGCACACTGGCTACTCGCTAAGCTGAAGGTTACTGGGCTGGAATAGGCAAGCCGCTTTTTAAAGACGTAGAAAGAAAAATATGAATAGTTTTTACGCCTGACGGTTTGGCTCTGTGATATTTGCTTACTGTGGAGTTGATTTGCACAAAGCGCGTAAACCCTATGGCACAACTACTCGCTGGAGATATTGGCGGTACCAAAACGATTCTGCGCCTTTCGCAGACGAATGATCAAGATATTGAGCGCTATGCCAGCCATGAGCTACCGCTAGAAACCCTGTACGAGCAGCGCTATCCCAGCCAAAACTATCCTGAGTTTGTGCCGATGGTGAAGGAGTTTTTGGCGGCGGCAGCGCAGACGGTACCGGTGGTGAAGCCTGATTCGGCTTGCTTTGCGATCGCAGGCCCCATTGTAGATAACACCTGCCAGCTCACCAACCTCTCCTGGTTCCTCCGCAGCGAATTCCTCAGCAACGCGCTAGAGATCAAAACCGTCCAGCTCATCAATGATTTTGAAGCGATTGGCTATGGCGTACTTGGCCTAGGCCCCGAAGATATTTACGAATTGCAGGCGGGAGAACCTTCGGACGATTCGCCAAAAGCAGTGCTGGGGGCGGGGACTGGCCTGGGTCAGGGCTTTTTGCTTCCCTGTGGGGGTGAATACCGCGTGTTTCCTTCAGAAGGGGGCCATGTCGACTTTGCGCCCCAATCGGAGCTGGAGTTTCAGCTGCGCAAGTACCTCTTAGAGAAGCACTGCATTTCGCGAGTATCGGAAGAGCGCGTGGTTTCAGGGATGGGGATCATCTCGATTTATCAGTTTTTGCGCGATCGCCAATACGCCAACGAATCCGACGAGGTGGGTCAAGCGATGGATGCCTGGGAGCGCCAGGCTGGGCAGCGTAGCAAGCTGAAAGATCCCGCCTCGATTATTTCTAAAGCGGCTACTGATAAAACCGATCTGCTTTCGCAGAAGACGATGGAAATTTTCATCCGGGCCTACGGTTCAGAAGCGGGGAATATTTCGCTCAAGTTTTTGCCGAGGGGCGGACTGTACATCGCAGGTGGGGTGACCGCAAAAAACCTGCCGCTGATGAAAACCGGAGAATTCATGAATGCTTTTAGCAGTAAAGGTCGCGTTAGCCACTTGCTCGACAAAGTACCTGTGCGCGTAGTGACCAATCAGTCCGTCGGACTTATCGGCGCAGCGCTAAAAGCATCTCGAAACTACAAGGAGCAGATTTGGCAAGGGGGATTAGAGTTGGGCAACTGAGCACGAAGGTCTAGAGAAATAGCAATTTTTGATTCAATTTAAGGTACTGATCGACAGCAATGGCAGGACACAGTAAATGGGCCAATATCAAGCGGCAGAAGGCGAGGGTAGATGCGGTTAGGGGAAAGGCGTTTGCCAAGTTTTCCAGGGAGATTATTGTAGCGGCAAAGCACGGCGGCGGTGATCCAGATGGAAATTTTCAGCTGCGCACAGCGATTGATAAGGCGAAGGTAGCTGGATTCCCAAACGATAATATTGACCGGGCGATCGCAAAAGGCTGTGGCAACCTCGCAGGCGAAGGCGATTTTGAATCTATCCGCTACGAAGGCTATGGTCCTGGCGGTGTGGCTGTTCTTATAGAAGCGCTCACAGACAATCGCAATAGGGCGGCGGCAGAGCTGAGATCGGCCTTTGGGAATAATGGCGGGAATCTAGGCGAAACGGGCTGCGTAGGCTGGATGTTTGCGCACAAGGGCGTGATTGCGCTGGTAGGTGAGATAGACGAAGACGTTTTGCTTGAAGACGCCTTGGAAGCAGGCGCGGAGTCGTACGAGCTAGCGGATACGGCAGCAGATGATGACACGGAAGATGCGTTGCCCAGCGCCGAAGTTTACTGCGATGTGCCTAGCTTGGAAACGGTGAGCAATGCGCTGAAAGAAAAAGACTACAGCGTGCAGAGCGTAGATCTGCGGTGGATTCCAGATAACACTGTGCAGGTAGACGATATTGAGCTGGCAAGCTCTCTATTAAAGATGATGGATGCGCTAGAAGAGTCGGACGATGTACAGTCGGTGACGGCAAATTTTGAGATGTCGGAGACGGTGATGGAAGCCGCAATGGCCTGACGTACTTTACGCAGCAGCATAGGTAGATCAAAAGGTTAACGGGTTAATAGAATTCGAGAAATAGGAATTAAAGCTTGAGAATGGGGAGATACGTAGCGTTTGGGTTGATAGATCCCAGCGCGCACGTAACAATAGATGAAGCGAGCTTAATAGAGGCAAGTTGCCCTCACTGTTTATGTCTGTTGACCTTTCCTACCGCAATGCTTCGACTGAGCAGAGTACTGACGGGACCTATACGCATCACTACGATGTGGTGATTGTCGGTGGCGGAGTCGTAGGACTCACGCTGGCCTGTGGGTTACGAAACACCAACTTGCGAGTGGCGGTGATTGAATCACAGACTGCACACAAGGCGGCAAGTAGGCCAAGGGCGTATGCTTTTTCACCTGTGTCAGCCAAAATTTTGCAGGGGCTAGGGCTATGGGATGAAGTGGGGCCGCAGCTAACGCATTTTCAGCAGGTGTTGCTTTCGGATGCAGACTATCGAAAGGCACTGATGTTTCGGCCGGAAGATGGGCGCGGCGATGCGGTGTATTTTTCAGCGGAGCACACGGTGCTGATGAAGGCGCTACAGGGAGCGGTGCAGTCGGCGCAAAATATCGACTACTGGTGTGAAGCCGAGGTGCAAGATGCGCAGAGCAATACGACGCTGACGGTAGATTGCCGAGTCGATGGCCAGATCAACGGGCAAGCGAGCGGCCAGTATGAGCGGCATACGTTTTATACGCAGCTAGTGGTAGGGGCAGATGGGGCAAGGTCTGGGGTGCGCGATCGCGCGAAAATCCGTACCTTTGGCTGGAAATACTGGCAGTCTTGCATCACCGCCGTGCTAGAGCCCGAACACTCCCACGCCAACACCGCCTACGAAAAGTTTTGGCCCAGCGGCCCTTTCGCCATTTTGCCCCTGCCAAACAACCGCTGCCAGGTAGTATGGACCGCGCCGCATCAGGAAGCCAAGGAGATGCTGGCATTAGGAAAAGAACAGTTTTTGCAAGAGCTGTCCTACCGCTATGGCAATGACATGGGTGAACTCACGCTGGTGAACGAACCCATGATGTTTCCCGTACAGCTGATGCAAAGCAAGCACTACGTACGCCCTGGCGTAGCATTAGTCGGCGATGCAGCCCATTGCTGTCATCCTGTTGGTGGGCAAGGGCTGAACATGGGTATTCGAGATGCCACGGCGCTTGCAGAGGTACTGCAACAGGCCGCTATCAATGGAGAACCACTCGGTAGCCTGAAGGTATTGAAACGCTACGAGCGTTGGAGAAAAACCGAGAACTGGTTTACGCTTAGCCTCACAGACTTCCTAAATCGCTCATTCTCCAACCGCTTTTTGCCCTTGCTGGTCGCGCGTCGCGCTGGAATTTGGGTAATTGACAGCATCGGTCCGCTTAAGCGTTTGATATTGCAGCTCATGACTGGGTTCTTTGGGAAGCTGCCTGCCAAAGCAAAATAGCCAAAGCAAAATAGCTCACCCTATGCCCACTACCCTAGCGCTCATCGCTCACGACAGCCAAAAGGACGCTTTAGTCTCTTTTGTAGAAGACTATGCAGAGCTGCTGTCGCGCTATCAAATCGTAGCAACCCAAACCACAGGCGAAAGGCTACAGCAAAGCACGCCGCTAGAGATTCAGGTGCTGCTACCCGGTGCGATGGGCGGCGACGTGCAAATCGCCGCCCGCGTGGCAGAAGGTGAAATTGCAGCGGTCATTTGCCTGGCCGATTCGCTCAATACTGACAACTATCGGGCGGATGTAAGTACGCTGCTACGCATTTGCCACCTGCACAATATTCCGATTGCGACAAACCTAGCAACCGCCCGCGCAGTGGTGCTTTCGCTGGCGAAAAGTCGAATCGCTCACCTGATATTCAATCCGATTTCTGGGCAGGGTAACCCCAATCAAGACCTCAAGCTCATTCGTCAAATCTTAGAGCCACAGATTCAGGTAAATGTGATTTTCACAGAGTCGGAGGTTTCGCCCGGACAACAGGCCAGAGAGGCCATCACATCCGGGACAGATCTTGTCCTAGCATCGGGTGGCGATGGTACCGTCTCAGCCGTCGCTGAAGCCGTTATGCAAACAGACCTGCCGCTGGGCGTTATTCCTCGTGGCACAGCTAATGCGGTTTCTGTTGCTTTGGGCATTCCAACAAATCTGCGCGCTGCCTGCGAGACTATTTTGGCAGGAACGACTCGGCAGGTGGATGTAGCAACCTGCAATGGGCTACCGATGGTATTGCTCGGTGGTATTGGCTTTGAGGCCGAAACAGTGGAGCGAGCCAATCGCGAGATGAAGAATCGCTTTGGCGTGCTGGCTTACCTAGTGGCAGGGATGCAACAGATTGCAGACCAAGAAGCTTTTGAGGCGGACATAGAGATTAACGGAGAGATCAACAAGTTTGAATGTAGCGGTATTACTGTGGCGAATGCTGCGCCGCCGACCTCTGTGCTGGCGCAGGGATTTGGTGAAGTGATTACTGATGATGGACTGCTTGATATTACGATTGGGCTGTCGTCACTGGAGGCAGAAGGCATTGGGGCAAGGTTGCAGGGGGTGGGCGCGATCGCAGACCTATTCACCGCCGCCCTCGTCAAAAAACCCACCCAAAACGAAGACATCCTTAGCCTACGAGTACCCAAGCTAAAAATCACCACCACCCCGCCACAAAAAGTTGTTGTCGACGGCGAGATTATCGGCACCACGCCCGTAGAGTTTGAGTGCATCAACAAAGGGCTCACCATCTTGGCTCCTATCCGTAGCGACTAATTCAGGGCCCATATCACTACATCATTCAGTCCTTCAAGGAGGTCTCACTAGTGGCTTTTGAGTTCGATCATCTCTTCATTTTTACAGAGGTTGGCGCAGCCGTTGCAGAAAAGTTAATTTCTTTTGGCTTGACTGAAGGCTCATCGAATATTCACCCCGGACAGGGAACAGCCAATCGGCGGTTTTTCTTTCACAATGCCGTGCTGGAGCTGCTGTGGGTGACCAGTGAAGCCGAAGCAATTTCCCCACCTATTCGTCGTACTCACCTATGGGATCGCTGGCATAAAAGAGAAACAGAGGCTTGCCCTTTCGGCATTTGCCTACGCCCAGCAGCTGACAGCGAAAAAGCGATCGCATTCGACCATTGGGCCTTCTGCCCGCCTTACCTACCACCAGACATAAGCATTGCAGTTGCAACGAATAGCAACATCATCACTGAACCGATGCTATTTCAAACGCCCTTTGGTAAACGCCCTGACCGGCAGCCATCCGAAAAAGCGCAGCCGTTAACCCATCGCATAAAGTCAGAAAAGAAGCCCGAAAACAAGCTGAAAGAGCTCACCCGAGTCACCCTATTCAGCCCAGCAGCAAAACACCCTTCTCCAGAACTCCAGGCTGTTGTCAAAACAAAACAAATTCAGCTTCAAGAAGGGCCCGCATACTGCATAGAGCTAGGATTTGACGGGGAACAGCAAGGGCTAAAAAAAGACTTTCGGCCTGACTTCCCCCTAGTCATCAGCTACTAACACAGCCGTCCAATCTGAGCGTTTTACCACGCCTGCACGTCTTCTCCCGACGGCTCAGTGCTCCACTTCAGCTCTCCACTATCCATACCCATCACAAAACGGCATCCAAACACTAAATTCGCAGTGATTCCGGTGGATTCTTGTAAACAGACTCACCCGGAAATATTTTGCGAACTTTAACCTGCATAACATCTTGAATATTCTCGATATCCTCTAGCAAAGCCCGCAATCGCGGCATCGACTCAAACAAAACACAAATGTTGGCAAAGGACGTTCTTTCTGCCGAGGGAAATAGGCTAGGCGCAGAAGAAAGATTCAACAGATTTACATCAACCCGATGCTCTACCATCTTGTTCAATAGACACCGCGTAATGTCGTCTCTATCCTTAATCCGAACCTTTAGTACAGCTGTACATTTGTCTGTATTCCAGTTCAGCCACTTTCTTTCAGTAATGTCCAGCCTAGCAATTTTAGAACAGTTGGCACTATGGATATAAGTTGCTCGCTTACCTAATACGCCACAGATTTCCTCCCCTGGCATAGGATGGCAACATGTTGAGATCAAAAAGGTATTTGCAGATAAACCCAAAATAGGCGGCTGAGGCTGCTCCTGTATACTCTCGGCCAATCGGCTAAAGCGCGACGACTTTCGTTTGGAATGAATAAATTTCGAGTACTGATCGACGCGCTCTTTTACAACTGGAATTGTGATTTCTCCCGCGCCGAGCTGCTGCTGTAGCTCTTCTATACTGCCACAGTGCAAGCAATGAGAGATATGTTTAAACTTGTTTCCATTCAGATAGCAATCGCCGAAGGCTTGCTTGAGTAAAGTGTTACCCCTACTAATGTGTTCTTTATTCCAGAAAGCATGAATAGCATCATGCGCCCTGGGCGTAACAACAAACTTACACCAGGCCAGGTTCGGCTTTTCAACACCGTCTGCTCTCTTTATAATCTCAACTTTATCACCATCTTCTAGACTGTAATCTAGCTCGCAGTCAAACGAATGCTCGTCTTCTCGGCTATAGTTGCGAGTCACCCTCGCTTGAGAACACGTATTGCCCAAAACCGTATGAATTCTGTAGGCAAAGTCTACCGGGGTAGCCGAACGCTGAATAGCAATGGGCTTACCTTCGCGAGTGTACACCTGGATCAAATCTTGATTAGCCAACGAATCAAGGTACGTGGTGTCGTTCTCTACATAGCTCACAAAAGAATCAATATCGTGAATCTGCAATCCCTTAAGATCTATATAGTCCTCGTCAAAAGAAGCAATACAAGCCTCAATAGCGGCTTTCTTAGCTGAGATGTAGAACTTCGCATTCGACATACTCACAACGACTAAATCTAGGCAATCGCGAAAGCTTAACCCAAACGATTTAAACCTCGGCTTGAGCCTTGTAGCTATCTCTATAGAGTATTCAAAGTGATAAATCTGATTTTTGACACCTAGAATCTCTTTTGAGATGTTAATCAGGTGCTGTTGCTTGTGCTCTTCATCAGCGAAGACAGCTTCAAAATACTCAGACAGGTGCACAAAAGTATACGGCGTCTGCTCAACCAGCACATGCCTAGCACGAATTAGCGCGACCAAAATGTTGAGATTCTCAGCCGAGAACGAGACATCTTCAACAAACTGATTTCCCTCTGGGAAACCCAGACATAAAATTATCTGGGCGAGCGTTTCGTACGCCACCATAGCATGAGCATGATCCGTCAGCAGTGATAGTTTATGCCTCATGGCATAACAGGCTATCGGCCCTAGGGAAAAAAGAAAAAGAACAAACGGTAGATTGCAAACACATGACTAAAACACCGCCAGTGGGAAACAATACAATTGTCAGCTAGGCTATCGGCGCAGACTCTCGTTCTTGAGATGACTGCTCACCAGAGTCTTCATCAACCTGAGCTTCGTCAGCGGCAGCCCCTTCAGCAGAAGCAGGAGCCTGAGTGGTTATTTTTGGGAACGTCTGCTTGATAACGTCTGAAGGCTTGGGCAATACCTCTTTTTCACGGGGTTGACTAGGCTCTGTAGGGGTACTGACCGGAGAATCATCAGGGGAAATATCCCATGTGGGAGGGGTCTCAACAATCATTAGATCTTCGGACGCTATTTTGTTCAGCAAGGCAGATATTGAACCGCTGCTACCATGCGTGCAGCTGAAGCTTTGCGCAATACTTTCTACAGTTTGCTTTGCCTCCGGTGAGAGTTTTATGCTGTAAGACTTATGACCCAGCTTCTTTTTCTTTCCCCTACCTTTTTGCAAGTTGTCTAATCTGGAATCTGAATTCACCATCAGAACTTCGCCAAATACCATAAACAAACCTCAAAAGGATATCACATATGGAAAAAATATCCCAAATATAATTACTATATGTGACACTCCCTGAATCAGCCTGAAACCCGTCGAGGATTTGTTCTATTTGCTAGGTAGCTATCTGCCCAGCTAGGATCTGGCTGAGGCGTTGTAGGCGGCTCTACAAAAACAGGTGCAAGGGGCACAACAACCAGTATGTTGGTATCTAGAATCCGGCCTAAGATACGCACTCTTATACCTTTGGAGAGAACAACCGGGTCGTAGGTTGTCGCCTTAGAAAACTGACCACCTTGGTATGTAATCACACCCAGATTATCAGATCCGCCTACAATCGCGGTGTCTACCACCGCCGTGCTGGGGCCAAAGCGGTCGCACACCCACTGCGCGCGCTGAGCACTTACAGAGCCGTCTTCGTAGGGTTGACCGATCGAGAGTCTTGTCATCAGCTTTCCTCCAAATCAATAAGTAGTATCCGTTACTCCAATCACTAACCAGTCGTGTGTATATCAAACTCATCCGTAATATTTCGGAGAGCCGTATTACAAGCATACCG
>JBHJIY010000129.1:0-13464 GCA_050042985.1 Phormidesmis sp.
AGCGTCAATGCGATCGCTTGGAATTTCGACTTGGCTGAGCCAACGGTAGGCTTCGGTGCGAATGTTGCCATAGTGGCGCTGGCCAATGTCCATCAGGCGTTCGCCGATGTTAGCGCCGGCAGTGACGTTCATGCGAAGGCCATCGCGAGGATTCTGTTGAACAAAGCCCCATTCTGTTCGCATCAGGCGACGACGTTGAGGTTCAGGAAGTTGGCTGAGGTCGGTGGCAGTCGCTCCGTTGTGGGCGAAGTCGCTGTGGTAGAGGACCTGGCCAGCATCAAAGGGGAGTTGGTGGGCAATCGCATTCAACAGTGTAGTTTTCCCAGAGCCCGATTCACCGATGATGCCGAGGATTTGGCCGGGGTAAAGGGAGAGAGAAATGCGATCGCATGCTTGGATCTCTCCGTAGTTTTTAGTGAGATTGTTGACGGTGAGGATGGGTTGCATGAGCTATGAAGTAAGCGTGTGTTTTGAAAGAGAGATTGGCTATGAGGTCAGCGCCCTGTTGCCCTTATTCTCGACCTTTCTCTCTTATTCTTGTCTTGCATTTCCTGGCAATAGTCTGTATCAGAACAAATCCACATTCGTCCGCCCTCGTTATCAATCACCACTTCGTCTAAGTAGCTATCTGTGGCACCGCAAAATTCGCAGGGCTTGTCCCACGTTTCTACAGTAAAGGGATGATCTTCAAAATCCAGACTCTTGACCCTCGTGTAGGGTGGGACCGCATACAGTCTCTTTTCTCTTCCTGCGCCAAACAGCTGTAAGGCTGGGCTCATATGTAGCTTAGGATTATCGAATCGAGGAATAGGGCTGGGGCGCATCATGTAGCGGTCGTTCACCATCACTGGATAGTCGTAAGCAGTGGCAATGTGGCCGTAGCGCGTAATGTCCTCATACAGCTTCACGTACATCGATCCATATTCTTCTAACGCGTGCATTTTCCGCGTCTCGGGTTCGGAAGGCTCAATCCAGCGTAGAGGCTCAGGAATAGGGACTTGGTACACCATTACCTGACCTTCTTGCAAAGGTGTTTCGGGAATGCGATGCCGGGTTTGAATTAAGGTCGCTTCTGTTGTTTTTTCGGTAGTTTCTACGCCGCAAACGCGCTTGAAAAAACGACGAATATTGACTGCATTTGTCGTATCATCTGCACCCTGGTCGATAACTTTGAGCGTGTCGTCTGTCCCAATGACAGACGCTGTCACCTGAATGCCCCCCGTCCCCCAGCCATAAGCCATCGGCATTTCACGCGAGCTAAAGGGAATTTGATGTCCTGGAATTGCCACCGCTTTCAGCAAGCCGCGACGAATAGAGCGCTTTGTTTGTTCATCTAAGTAGGCAAAGTTGTAGGTAAATTCAGTCATGCAAAAAACTCCATCTCTTCATAAGCATCTACCTTCGTTGCCGCAATTCGCGATTGCCAATGACCCACATGTAGCTCCAGCTTGTATCTATCCGGATCAAGAACGTACAAGGACTTCGTCATTATCAGGACATATCTCGTTGCTGTTATCCTCCGTGGATTTTGTCGCCTTATGGTTGGATGTAGCGAGCGTTTCAGACTGCGAGGCTACATAATCCTCTCGCATTTTTCTCACTAGATTCAGCTCTGCTTGAAAGTCAATGTAGTGTGGGAGCTTCAGGTGCTGAACAAAGCCCTGGGCCTCTACGTTGTCTGAGTGATAGAGCACAAATTCTTCTTCTTGCGCTGGCCCCTGAATCTTTTCGTCGAATTCTTTCGCACGCAAAGATCGATCAACTAGGGCCATGGCCATGGCTTTGCGCTCGTTATAGCCAAAAGTGAGCCCATAGCCTCGGGTGAATTGGGGCGGTAGCGTTTTGTTGCCCTTGAACTGGTTCACCATTTGCACTTCGGTAACGGTGATATCTGCGATCGCAATCTCAAATCCCAGCTCTTCCGGGCAAATGCACACGTCTACCTCACCCATCCGAATCTCGCCTGCAAACGGATGACTGTTACCATAGCCGCGCTGTGTGGAATAAGCCAGCCCTAGCAAAAAGCCCTCATCTGCTCGCGCTAAGTTCTGTAATCTTGCATCTCGCCCAGCGGGCAGCTCTAGGGGTTGACGTGTCAGATCAAAGATCTCTTCCTCCTCTATTTTGGGTTCGGCTTGAACCAATCCTTCATGGTTCAGCGCGTCCACTGCTCTAGGAATAGTCTTTGAAGCGTCTGATTTATTTGGTTGACTAGCAGGGTACTGGGGCTGATTATCTTCTGCGGCAAGCTTAAAATCTAACAGTCGATGAATGTAGTCAAAGGTAGGGCCTAGCTGCTGACCGCCAGGGACATCTTTGTAGATAGAAGAAATTCGCCGCCCGATTTCCATTTGGCTGGTATCGAGTGGTTCGGCGTAGTAAAAACGAGGTAATGTCGAGCGATAGGCTCGCAATAAAAAAGTGGCTTCTACTAAATCTCCCCAAGATTGTTTAATAGCCAGTGCGGCCAAGTCCGGATCGTACAGGCTGCCTTCTGCCATTACGCGGGCAACGGCTAAGCCCATTTGCTGCTTGATCTGTTCAAGGCTAAGCTCTGGGAACTGCTGCTGACCTCTACGCTTGGCCTGAAGTAATTTTTCTGCATTGAAGATAGCTTTTTCGCCACCTTTTACCGCTACATAAGACATCTGCTACGCTGCCTCCCTAAGCTGAACGTGAGTGCTCCGAGGCAAACCCATTAACTGATGCTCGCCAAACAAAAAACAATCTACGCCCCTTGGATATGCTGCGTGATTCTGTTGCCACATTTTCCAAAAAGAGACCGATACAGCCGGTGAAACAGTACGTGACTCTATAATGCCAGGCCCAGAGAGTAGGACACTGTTGTTTGTTTGGCTGTCTGTTTGCAGCTGTTTAACCTGTATGAGCAATGTGGTGGACTCCTCTGGAGACTCTGCACTGCCCCGGCAAAACGGAGTGAGTGCCACGGCCTCCCAATCGCTGATAACAGCAAATGCACACTGTACTGGTTGGTCTGTGAAAGTACAGCCTGTGTGGAACCGCAGCCAGTCTTTTACTAGGCTAGGTAGCGTAGGCGATAGCCAAACGACAGTTTCAAAATCGATAAGCGTCAGGCAAGCTGCGCCACAAGCAGGCGTCAGACCATCGGGAACGGTTAGCCGTGCTGGCACCTCCAAAAGCTTTCCAGGTTCAGCTAGGGCGGTGAGCAAGGCTCGAAAGGTTTGTTGTGAGTCGCTAGTGAAGTCTGTGAAACCGGGGAGCGTGGTGGTAAGCATGGCGAGTTTTCATTCTCCTCGTAGCAGGGTGAAAAAGTCGACTTTGGTCGTGGCGGTCTGCTGCTGCTTTCGTGCTTTAGATTGCTGAGCGATCATCTGCAAAGGCTCAATGATGTTTTCTTGTACTTGAGCATGCCAGTTGGGATGCTGCATGAGCCCGTCGCATAGGGCGGCTAGCTCTGCATGGCGGTGCGATCGCCCCCCCACATAGCCAAATCCTGTAATTGTCTCTTCGCCTTCAGCTTCGCTTAACAGCTGCACGACACAGCGCGTCAGCGTCATTTCACCTAGGTTAAAGACCTGACCCACACCGCCTGCTCGCCCACGAACCATCGTTAGGCCAGTCTCAGGCGATCGCAAAAACTGATACTCAGGCACAGACTCTAGCTGACTCATCAGAGTCTCTAGCTCGGCCATAGGCGCTTTTGCCAACGTCCCCATCCATATTTGACGTGCCGACTGCTGTTTGTTCATGCTCACTTTTTTACTCTCAGCCGCCCTCATAAAGATTAAATGTCTAGATGAAGATTAAAAGTCTAGACGTCTAGATGTCTAGACTTTTAATACTATAACAGGATAATAAAGCTGGTTATTTTATATTTCAAGTGTTCTCTACTACATCTATTGACTAAATGAGCCAAATGCGTGAGCCAGACTCGCCTCGATATATTCAAATCGCTGACCAGCTACGTCGCCGCATTCAAAAGGGACAATACGCAGTGGGCGATCGCCTCCCGGCAGAAGGTCAGCTGGCTGAACAGTTTGGGGTAAATCGTCATACCCTACGGCAGGCGGTGGCGCTGCTACGGCAGGAAGGGACGCTGCGGGTAGAGCGAGGGAAAGGTACATTTGTCGCGGCTGCGCCGATTCGCTATGCCATTGGTAAGCGGGTGCGCTACAACGAGTCACTGAAGGCGCAGGGCCATACGATTCGGTATGAGTTGGTGCGATCGCTCGAAGTTCCTGCCGATGACGCGCTTGCTGAGATGCTGAATGTTGAACTCAATGCGGGTGTAGCCCTGATAGAACGGGTGAGCTTTGTCGATGAGCAGCCGCTGAGCGTAAGTTCTAGCTACTTTCCACTGACGCTATTTTCAGATTTACTGATGCCTGAAAGCCTTCAGCAATTTCAAGAGACGGGGTCAGTTTCTAGATGGTTGCGCGATCGCTACTCAGTCGATCATATTCGCCTGCGTACTAGCGTATCGGCTCGGCTAGTGCAGCCAAAGGATGCGAGCTTACTAGCGCTACCGCTAAATCAGCCGATTTTGCTCGCTGAGTCGGTGAACGTGGATCAGCATGGGCGAGCGATTGAGTATGGGGTAACCAGGCTAAGGGGCGATCGAATGGAAATGGTGTTTGAAAATACGTAGTGTTCTAAGCTTGAGAGAACACTCAATTGCTACTAAAAGCACGTAACAGCATGGTGCATAGAAATAGATTGCAGGCAGCAAAGCAGATTGAACAGTTGGATGCAGAGAAAGATGCGATCGCAATCTGCCACTTACTCACGGGCTACGAATTTCCCTGGGATATTACTCGTGCCTTGGAGCTAGCACTGCTCCGAACATTTTGTGTGCCTGCCATTTCAAAACTGTTGGATCAAACGGGTGAGTTTCATCACCATACCCAAAAGCGCTACGACGATACGGGGATTGTTGTTTCGGAACTATTTAAGTGGGGCTACGATCATCCTCGGGGGCAGGCGTTTTTGCAGCGGATGAACGCGATTCACGCTCGCTACCAGATAGCAAATGACGATTATTTGTATGTGCTGTCTACGTTTATTTATGAGCCAGTGCGGTGGTGCGATCGCTTTGGTTGGCGGCAGTTGAGCAACCACGAAAAGCAAGCGATGTATTGCTTTTGGCGAGAGGTTGGCCAGCGTATGGGCATTGAGTCGATTCCACCTTCATACGAGACTTTTGAAGCCTACAGCCGAGCATATGAAGAAACTCACTTTACCGACAAAGAGACGAACCGGCGAGTTGCAAATGCGACTAGAAAAATGCTGTTGAGCTGGTTTCCCAAAGGCCTACGATCTTTAGCGGATGAAGCTATTCCAGCTTTGCTAGATCCATCTCTGCTTCAGTCATTAGGTTGGCAGCCTGCGCCTAAACCACTTACCGTTTTACTGACCAAGACTCTCCAGTTTCGGAGTCGATTACTGCGACAGCAACCTCCTCGCAGACTGCCAGAATTTTTCGTTGATCAGTCTATTCGGAGCTACCCACAGGGTTATGAGGTTAACGATATTGGGCCCTCAAGTTTGCTAAATACTCTCAACACGCAGCGATTGCAATAGTTTTACGGATGCCACTACGAATGTTGCAGAAAGTGTTGAAATTCTGCCGCATTTCTACGGAACTTAGCGCATTTTTCCGGTTTCTCTCTTTTATGTCAGAAAAGCGGATTACTGTTTCTATCTACCTTTCATGCTTACCAATACCGAACTTGTAAAAGCCTTTATTGAAAGCTCTGTTCGTCAGCAAGAAGTTTTACTCGCCAACCCATCATTTAGAGCCGAAAGCCTCTGTGGTATCAACCAGCTGATTAGTAAAAAAGACGGTGTGCAAATAAAGGTCAATTCTCAAGAAAGTCCGCTACAGTTCTACCTGCGTCATAACTCTCCTCACACCCTTGCTCTGCGCAGTTTGCTCAATCGTCATCAGTTTTTATTGGCAGAAAGCGCAAGTGACAGTCGCTTCGAAGCCTATCGGTATTTTTCTGTTCGTCGCGGCTACGAGTTCAACTGCAACACAGGCAGAGCGCTTTGGAAAAACTGGCGAGCGATTAAAAGGCTTTCTTCAAATGCTTCTAAAGTGCTGGTAAAACAGGGTACTTCTTGGGCAGAGATTCAGCAGATCGGTGTCAGCAATGAGCTTATCTTTATTGAAACCGCAGACAAAAAAGAAGTCGTGCACAACTTCTCAGATTCTGTACTGTGGCTGAACAAAGTCGCCTAAAGAAATAGCCTAAAAGAACAACATTCGGGTGCCTATAGCAACCATCGCTACCCCAAAGACACGCCTCAGCACTACATCTGGCAGCCCAGTGGCTAGCTGCGCACCGACGAACCCGCCTAGCACAAACCCCAAGCAAATTAGTCCGGCTGCTGGAATATTGACATGTCCCTGCTGGTAGTAGGTCCATGCACCCAAAATACCAATCGGCGGTACGAGCATCGCTAGAGTAGTGCCCTGAGCCTGCTGCTGTGAAAAGCCAAATATAAAAATGAGCGCAGGTGTAACCAGTACACCGCCACCTATACCAATGAGGCCACTGAGCGCGCCAACACTTAGCCCAAGAACTAGAAACAACAGAATTTCCATGAATATGAAAAGATCTAAATGAAGCGTTTGCGTAATCTGGCCGAGAATACATCTAGTAAGCTGACAGCCACAATCAAAATCAACAGAATAGCGCAAACTTTCCCATAGTTAAATGAGCGAAAGCTTTGATATAGGGAAACGCCGATTCCGCCTGCGCCAACAATTCCCAGCACAGAGGCAGAGCGTACATTTGCCTCGAATCGATATAGGGTAAAGGAAATCCACAGGGGAATCACCTGCGGCAGAACTCCAAATAGTACTTCTTGTAGTTTGCTCGCTCCGCTTGCTCGTACGCCTTCGATAGGCCCGACTTCTATATTTTCGATGGCTTCTGAGAACAGTTTACCGAGCGTACCTGTGGTATGAACAAACAAAGCCAACACGCCTGCAAACGGACCTAGCCCTACTGCTACAACAAAGATGAGTGCAAACACCACTTCGTTGATGGCTCGCATCATGTCCATAAGTCGTCTAGTAGGCTGCACTATCCACTCAGGACATAGATTCTCGGAGGCTAAAACAGACAGCGGTGCGGCTACGATGGCAGCAAGTAAGGTACCCCAAACACCCATGCCGATGGTTTCGATAATGTCTTGAAGGTAAAAGCGCCAGTCAGCAAAGTTTGGTGGGAAGTAGCGACTGATGTATTCGGCCATCGTGCTAGAGCCTTCAAGCAGTTCTACTAGGTCGATGTCGCTAACGATGGCGGAGTAAATGAGGATTGCGATCGCGCCGATCAAGTACAAGATTCGCAGCGCTGTAATTTTCTTCTCTTCCCGCTCCAGCATTTCCTGAACTTGGGGAGAAGTCTCTGCGATGGGGCGAGCGAGTGTGGATGTGGAAGACATACGGTATGGCCAGAGCAGCTAAACTGACAAGTGAAGCGGAAAATATAAGAAAAGGGTAGAAAGTGATAAGGCTGCACCTTTTCTTTCTACCCTGCTGGGTTGAACGCTTTAGGAACTTGCTACTTGTTTAGCCTAGCGCCTCTAGCTCTTTATTTAGTTCGTCGATTCTCTCTTGCTTAGCGCCATCATCTAGACTTTCGTCGTTTTCTACTTCGAGAATTTCTTTACCGATGTTAAGCTCACGAACGGTGTTCCACGTGGTGTCGTCTGCTTCGTCGAAGCCTTGCCACTCTAGGTCGCTCAGAACAGCCTCGTCTTTGTAATTGTAGAAGAAGTCTTTGATCTCTTCTTTGAGGCAATCTGGTAAGTCGTTGCGGTAAGCTAGCGGATCGCTAGGAATAACAGGTGACGTCCAGATAACTTGAATGTTTTCTAGCGCTGCGGGATCGCTCTTTGCGAGGTCAACCAAAGATTCGCTGTTGTTGGTGGCAACGTCCACTTGGTCATTGGCGACGGCTTGCGCAGTAGCCTCGTGACTACCGGCATAAACTAGCTCTGAGAAGGCCTGCTCTGGGTTGACGCCGTTGCTAGCGAAAACGTAGTAGCTAGGGACCAAGAAACCAGAAGTAGAGTTCGGGTCGTTGAATGCGAACGTTAGGCTATCTGCATTTTCAACAACAAACTGATCGCCATCACCCGCATCAACGTCAATATTCTCCAAAATTGGATTACCTTTGTTGGTAATGAGGTGAGAGTAGTAACCTTTACTGCCGTCGGAAGCTACCGTTTGCGCAAAAGCTTCTGCGTCGGAGCGCGCTGCAGCTTCGATGTAGGATTTACCACCGTACCAAGCCAACTGAATTTTGCCTGCGCCCATCGCTTCGATAACGCCAGCATAGTCAGTAGCAAAAAAGCCTTCTACAGGGCGACCAATACCTTCTTCCATAGCGGCCAAAAACGGTTCCCACTTAGGCTTGAGGTTATCTTGAGATTCTGTAGAGATGATGCCAAATTCTAAAGTGGCAACTTCAGGGGCACAAGTGCCGCCGTCTGTAATGACAGTATCACCCCCTGCATCTGCGGCCGTTTCTGCCTCTGGGGTACTACTACAGCCGATGAGTGTTCCTGCACTAATCAAAGAGACAGCTAGCAGTGCGGTCCATTTCTTGAAGTTTGTTTTGGCTGGGCTGATGTTGTTTAGCATGATGTTTCTTAGTATCAAAAAAAGGTAGGGAACAAAAGATGGGAGGATATGCCGCTACAGTTCTCTTCACAGATGCCTTGTAGCATGAGTAATCATGAGGGAGTACTCATTTCTAAAAACTCTGCTTCGGAGAATTCTTTGTGGCCACGGCGGACCAGTTCTTCGGCAGCTGCGCCATAGATGTTGCTGAGCCGTTCGTCGTCAAGCGCTGTTGTGGGTCCGTCAAATCTTATAGCGCCTTCTTTGAGTGCGATGGATCTTGGGAAGTAGGCTCTTACCATTTGCACTTGGTGCAGGGAAGTAATGACGGTAATATTTTGCTCACGGTTTAGCTCGGTGAGTAGCTTCATGACACGATGAGACGATTCAGGATCGAGAGAGGCGATGGGTTCATCGGCCAATATTATCTTTGCCCCTTGCATGAGGCAGCGGGCGATCGCAACTCTTTGCTGCTGCCCACCCGAGAGCACTGCCGCGCGCTTGTAGGCCTGTTCGATAATGCCAACACGTTCTAAGGCGGCTAGGGCTCTGGTTTTCTCCTCTGTGGTGAATAGGCGAAGGGCAGAGCGGATTAAGCCGGTTTGGGAAAGGTTACCTACCAGCACATTCTCTAGAACGCTGAGCCGGTTCACAAGATTAAACTGCTGAAAGATGAAGCCAATTTGGCTACGAAGGTGTCTGATTCTTGAATGCAGTTTGCCAGTGGATTGGAGTGTAGAACCAAAAATCTCGACAGTACCTTCATCTGCCTGGTGCAATCCATTAAGACATCTGAGCAACGTAGACTTACCAGAGCCAGAAGCACCTACAAGCGCTACCATTTCGCCAGGTACTACCTGAAAGCTTGCTTGGTCAACAGCAATTGTTCCTTTAAAGGACTTTGTGACGTCTTGAACCGTCACCGCAGGCTCTGCAGTGGACTCGCGGTTGGCCCAATTCTCTGTTACTTCAAATTGTGGTCTGCTTTCTATAGAGGTCACAGGTGCTGGCAGCGAAAAGCACTGCACTGGGTTACACTACGCCAGCATTACATCATAGAGACTATAGGCAGAATTTAAGCTTAAGTGGTGTTTGCATTAAAAAAAGGTAAACGATAGGTTAAGGGGGGTTTCTTGTTTTCAACGGAAGACAGTTACCTCTTATTATTTCAGCTCTCTGTTCTTTTTTGATTTCCTGTCTTTTCGACTCAGAATTCTCTTTCTCTTCTATCTCAACAAAAGGCGCTAGGAATGAACAAAGGTCGCTTGGATAATTTTACCGCTGTTCAATCTCGACAGGCCCGTTATTGCGCCGAACATAGCCAACAATGAGCGCCAAGCCAAATACGCCAAAGAGCGCAAAGAATAAGAGAATTTTCCCACCTTCTAGGACACTGGCCCCTAGGGCGACAATCGGTGGATTTGAAATGGCAATGCTGAGTACCAGCGCTGGCAAGAATTTTCGCCAGGGTGCGCGTGCCAAGCCTACGCCATAGGCAACAAAGTCAAAGAAGCTGGTCATCATGAAAGCGGTCATCAAAAAGAAGTTGCGCTCTAAATGACGTTGACTAAGCCGGTCGACACGGTCCATAAAGCGTTCGCCGATCAGCTTGCTGACCAGCCTCCGGCCATACCGCCGCGATAGCCAAAAGCTAAGCGAACAGGAGAAAAAGTCAGATAGGCAAACGACCAGAAGACCTTCTTGAAAGCCGAGCAGGCTACCTGCTGCGATGGAGTACGCCGTACCGGGAAGAGCAGGAATAACGACGCTGCTAAACCTAAGGGCAAATAGGCCGAGCGGAGCCCAAACGCCCATTTTATCTACATTAGCCCGTAGCTGGGCCATGCCGTATTTGTTTATGAGGATAACGATGATGACGAAGGTGAGTGCGATCGCGATGAACTTGATAATCTTCCCAGCACGCTTATTCACAAAATCATTCTCCACAGTCGTTATTGTCAGCATAGACACCCGTGCGCAAGATACCTTAGCCCCTGTCTAAATCGTAAACTACAGCTAAATCGTAAACTACCCCCCGCCGATTCGTCTCAATCCTTGCCGCGTAGACTTTTTTATCGATTTAGTAATACGTTTTTTCCTATATATCGCAGGAATTGACATAAAATGGCTCTATTAAGCGGGTCGGCCCCTCATTAACTATCCATGAAGTACTTATCCATTCTATTTCTTAGCGTATTTTTCCTCGTGAGTTGCTCCGGAACTACAAAAGTGAGCGACAGCGAAGAAACTCCGACTGAGACAGTAGAGACCTCTGTTGAAATCGACCCTGCGAACCGAGAGGGCAATGCAGATATAGACGCCGTAGGCGCTGTAGATGAGGAAGGGATTGAAGATGATGATGACAGCGAAGAGAGCAACACCGAAGGCGTCAATCAAAAAAACGTCAAGCTGGTAGTCAAGAACCAAACGACAGCTGGACAAATCATCGTTGAGCAGGTGGCAACTTCGAGAGACGGCTGGCTTTCTATACACAGAGCCCAGGAAGATGGTGGTATTTTGCTCCCAGATAGTATCGGCGAGGCTCGTGTGGATTCGGGCGATAGTGAAGACATCGTGATAGACCTATGGGAAGCACCCGATATTGGCGAAAAGTTGTGGGTGCTGCTGCACATTGATGGCGGCGAACGAGGCTTATACGAGTTTCCTGGGAAAGACGCCGCCGTGAAGAAAAACGGCGAAACCATGGCGCGTTCTTTTGTAATACAGGATCCGAATTCGGAAGAGGGCGAAGAAGGCGAGTAGAAATGCGTAAAGCTTTGTAGCGCTCGTTATGGACAAAGCTCTATTCAGCGTTCATAATAAATCTTCTACTATTGTCAACCAAGTTTGATAAGTAGAAATGCGGGTATAGCTCAGTGGTAGAGCGTTTGCTTCCCAAGCAAAATGTCGTGGGTTCGAATCCCATTACCCGCTTCCTTACGAAACCCCTTGAAACTCAACAGTTTCAAGGGGTTTCGCTTTTTAGAGGCATTGCTGTTCTCAACCATGATGTTCATTTATGCGAACATGCGTTGGACGTTTTTGGGTGAGTTTGGCCCTATAACAGGGGTAAAACTGGGGTAAATTAAAGTAGTACTTTATACGCAAAAGTACTACTTTTGTTGCAGCTACAGAGAGTAAGTGTGATGTCCTCAGCCTCCAAACGTCGTCTGGCCCCGAGGGGAAGCGTCCGTACTAAAGTGTCCAACGGCAGCTTGCAGCTGGTATTTAGTCATGGTGGCAAACGCCGTTATCTGAGTCTGCGTTTGCCAGATTCTGCGGTGAACCGGAAGGTGGCTGAAGCGAAGGCGAAGTTGATTGAGTCTGATATTCTTTTCGACAGACTCGATCCTTCTCTGAACAAATACAGGCCACAGTCTGTACTGGCAGCAGCGGCGGAAAATGATGCGGATGCTGAAGCAGCTTCTAAGCAGCCTTCATTGCTCGAGCTATGGAATGGTTTTGTGGCGTTTAAGCGACCTCAATGTTCGCCAAATTCGATGCAGACGATGTATTTGACATTCACCAATTATGTGAGGCAGTTGCCGACACATGAGCTCTCTCATGCACCCGCTATTCGGGATTATGTACTTGCGAATATTCCATTGAATTCTGGTAAGCGATTGATGACTCGATTGTCTGCCTGTTGCCAGTGGGCAATGAAGTCTGGATTGATTACCGAGAACCCTTTTATCGGTATGGCTGCGGAAATTAAACTGCCAAAGGCGAAGAAGATTGCTGGGTTTAGTCAAATCAACCCTTTTTCTTTGGAAGAGCGGGATGCCATTATTCAAGCGATCGCAACCGATCGGTTTCGTCCAGCCACTTCGGCCTATACGCATAGTTTTTATACGTCATTGGTGAAATTTTTATTTGCGACGGGTTGTCGCTCTTCTGAGGCTAGTGCGCTTCAGTGGCGAAATATCTCAGAAGATTGTCGTCAGATTACATTTGACCAAGCCATCATTAAAACTGAGAATGGCAGGCGTGTGCGGAAAGGGCTAAAGACACAGGCGAGTCGGAGGTTTCCTTGCAATGATTCTCTTAGAGAACTGTTGTTGTCTATTCGGCCTCAGCTTTATTGTCCGCAAGATTGGGTCTTTCCGTCACCCACGGGTAAGCCTATCGAGCTCAATAACTTTAGGCGCCGCACTTGGAAACCTGTTCTCCTTAGTCTTGAGATTCCTTACCGTAAGCTCTATCAGACACGTCATACGTTTATCACACATGCGCTCGAAACAGGGCAGCTAGATGCAAAGGATGTTGCTCAGCTGGTGGGCAACTCTCCTGAAGTGATCTATCAACATTATGCTGGGCAAAAGCGAGAGTTAATTGTCCCAGAGTTCTAGAGTGCCTAGGTTCGTATATTTTTTCAACACTGTTGTTAGCAAATGATGAAGTACAAAAAACGTTTCTGTTCTCTTGCCACCAACATCTCACACCGCCCTCAAAAAAGGCTCATACGCCTCACCCGCCATCATCGCCCGCTTATAGTCCTGCACCTGTAGCTGAATCGCCCGCCGATATTCCACCGGCTCTGCCCTATTGCCATAAGCCGTCATCGCACTCAGTCGCGCTTCAAACTGCTTCAAAAACACCTGTCTGGCCGCATCCCGCAACTAAACACTCCCATTTTCAGCAGGTGGCTGGAAATCCTCAGCTGTAATCATCCGTTGATTCACCAGCCGTAGCACCATACTGTCCACAACTGGCGAACGAAACGCTTCCATCAGATCAAACGCCAAATGCGTCTCCTTTCGTTCAGACCGATGCAAATTCCCCAGGTACGGATTCAGCCCTTCCACTAAGACGAAGCTCAGCACATTGTTATACAACAGCGTATA
>JBHJIY010000130.1:0-24194 GCA_050042985.1 Phormidesmis sp.
CGTTGCGTATCTCGGTCTTCCTTTCCCTATCTTCCTCAGCTACGTTGCAGCCTACACTGAGCTAATCGCATCACCTCTCGTGATGATTGGTTTGTTCACTCGCCCTGCCGCGTTCGGTCTGTTCAGCACGATGTGTGTTGCAATGTACCACCACATCAAGGTTGCAGGTCTCAGCCTCCCTTACCTAGAGCTTTCCGCTATTTACGCGGCTTGCTTCCTCTACCTCTCCATCAACGGTGCAGGTTTGTTCTCCTTCGACGCACTGCTTGCTAACAAAATCGACGCTAGCGCACTTTCTGCCAAGGCTAAGCGAGTAATGCGCCTAGAGAAAGCTTTCCAAGCAGAAAGCGTACAAAAGTCTGAAGTAACTGCGCAGTAAGCCACTACGGTTTAACGGTGCCTTCGGGTTCAAAAAGTCTTTTGGAACGGTCCTAGCTATCTCAGCTAGGACCGTTTTTTGTGATTGGATAAGATGCGCACCGACCGCAGCAAAACTAAGGCCAAACTTATACAGCCGTCAAATGACCTACATGCTATAGAGTTTATGGATATCTGACTATAAATATCTGACTGGGAGAAACTGACGCGTGCCATCCACTATTCCACTGTATTTCGTCAATGAGGCGCAAATCAAAAAAGACTATGTTCATCAGTCAGTATGGCTAGAGATGTCTGGGTTCAATGGCAAACCCGGCACCCACTGCCTTCTCCCCTCAAAAGACGGCGAGCTAGAGCGCGTCTTGGTCGGCAAACCAGAAACCTTTGATACCTGGACCCTAGGCCGCTTAGCCCAAACCCTCCCGGCGCAAAAATACACCTTAGCCGACGAGTTCGACAGCACAACAGTCACCAGGCTTTGTCTCGGCTGGACCCTCGGCCAGTACCGATTCACTCGCTACAAGCAGCTAGCGGATGCCCTCCCCGAGCTAGAATTTCCAGAAAGCGCAGACCAGCACTACATCACAGCTGCTGCCGAAGCAACATACCTCGTGCGTGATTTGATCAACACGCCTGCTTTGGATATGAATCCGCAGGCTTTAGCAGAAGCGGCGCAGCAGATTGCCGAACGGTTTGGGGCCGAGTGCAACATCACCGTCGGCGAAGCACTCGTAGAGCAGAACTACCCCATGATCTACTCGGTGGGTCAGGCCAATAGCCACTCCAGCACACAAGCGCCAAGGCTTATCGACATTCGCTGGGGCAACCCAGATGCGCCCAAGGTCACCCTCGTTGGCAAGGGTGTCTGCTTTGACACGGGTGGCCTCAACATGAAGTCATCAGCGGGCATGAAGCTGATGAAAAAAGACATGGGCGGCGCGGCGCAGGTGCTGGGCCTAGCCAAAATGATTATGCAGCTGAAGGTGCCCATTGCGCTGCGAGTACTGGTGCCTGCGGTAGAAAACAGCATTGCGGGCAATTCTACCCGGCCATCGGACGTACTCACCGCGCGCCAAGGAACCACCGTGGAAATTGGTAATACAGACGCTGAAGGTCGCTTGGTACTAGCCGATGCGCTCACAGAAGCGAGCAGCGAATCGCCCGACTTGCTGATTGACTGCGCAACGCTTACAGGAGCAGCTCGCGTGGCTGTCGGCTCAGAGATTGCGGCACTGTTCTGCAATGACCGAGAGGTGGCCCAGGCACTCCTCGCTGCGGGAGAGCAGCAGGACGATCCGCTGTGGCAGCTGCCTTTGCACGAGCCCTATCGCGCCATGCTAGAGAGTAAAGTGGCCGACTTGAACAATATTTCGAGCACACCCTACGGGGGATCTATTACCGCTGCGCTCTTCCTGCGCGAGTTTACGCAGGGGCAAACGCCTTGGGTTCATATCGACTTTATGGCTTACAACATGCGATCGCTCCCCGGCAGGCCAGAAGGCGGCGAGGCGATGGGAATGCGATCGCTATTCAGCATGATCAAGGAACGGTTTAGCGAGTAGGGATGCCAGCAAGCGATCGCGCCCACCAAAACAAATCAGCAAATAAACCAAATAAATACCGCCGACTAGGCCCAATTGACACTACAATATCAGCAAAATTTTGATGAAAAATAATTGATGTCTCAGAAAGCGACGCAATCGTCACCCGGTGGGAACTTTAGGGAGGCTTGCATGCATCAATTATTTTTGATTTGCGAAATCGCACCTACTGCCGCCGGATCTTCGTGCCCATGACCTCTCTACCTCCCACCTCTTCATCTGTCCAGACGGTACAAACCCTCAGCCCTAGTGGACCGGCTATCGCGCAGCGGCCTCTGGGTAAACGGGATCGAGAAAAGCTGACTGACTTTTTTTGGCCACTGGTATGGGTGGCGATTTTAGTGACCGCAGGCGGCGTGAGCCTGCGGGCCGTATCGGTGATGACGCAGAACCCGCCCCTGCCAGACTGCTCTGCCCTATCGGGAATCAGCTCCGACAGTGAGCGGCTACTGTGCGCGCGTGCCAGCGTGCAGTCCGGGTCGGCTCAGGCTTTGATTGAAGCGATTGAGTTAGTAGAGCCCTGGCAGCAGAGCCACCCAATGTATGGAGAGGCCAGTCGGCTCATGAACCGATGGTCGCAGGCACTGCTAGTAGAGCTAGAGAAAATGGTGCAGCGCGGAGAGCGGGCTAGAGCCTTGGCCCTGGCAGCGCGAATTCCAGAGCGGGTAGAGGCTTACCCAGAGGTCAAAAGTGCGATCGCCACCTGGGACAAAGAGTGGAGCGTGGGTGGAGAAGTCTCAACCAACGTAGCGAAAGCCATCAAGGCCCGTGACTGGGTCGCGGCTCGTCGTGAAGTGCAGCGGCTCAAAATTCTCAACAGCAATTACTGGGTGCTCACTCGCCACAACCAGCTAAAAGCCAGGATTGACCGCGAGCAAACGGCTAGAACGCAGCTAGAAAAAGCGCGCGAACTCGTAAAAACAGGCGACCTCGAAAAGCTCGGCGAGGCCCTCGCGCTCATTGAAGGCATCAACTTAGAAACGGCTGCTTGGACTGAGTCGAAAGCAGACATCGACGCTTGGGCAGGGCGAGTACTGCAATACAGCTTTCAAAAGTGGGAAGAAGAAGACATCGACGCTGCTATCAAAATTGTGCAGTTGGTGCCGCCTGATCTAGCCACGACGAGTGAAGCGCGCGACCTCATCAGCTTTGGCCATGCCAAGCGCCTCGCGACCAATCCTTACGACCAGTGGGCGCCCTCCTACGGCCAGGTGTACAACCTCATCGAAGCGATTCAAGCAGCAGCGCGCATTTCGCCAGACAGTCCTTTCTACACTGAGGCCCAAGACAGCCTGGTCGAATGGCAAAAGAAGCTCGATGACATGGTGCAATTACAGCACGCCAACCATTTGGCAGGCATTGGCCAAGAAGTATCCTATCGATGGGCGATCGCAGAAGCCGAACAAATCACCCAAGAACGCCCCCAAAGAGTTCAAGCACAAACGCTAGTATCCCACTGGGAAAAGGAAATTCAGCGGCTGGAAGATCGGCCAATTTTGGTCGAGGCAGTACGAAGAGCGACCAGGGGAGGAAAGGAGAATTTGCAAACTGCGATCGCCCAAGCTGGCAAGGTAGAGCAAGGCCGCGCCCTCCGCATCGAAGGCCAAACCTACATCGCCGAGTGGGAAGACCGCATCGAAACGATTGAAGACCAGCCTATACTCGACCAGGCAGAGCAGTTCGCCACCGCAGGCAAGCTCAGTGAGGCCATCGCCAAAGCGGGTGAGATCAAACCCGGCCGCGCCCTTCACGCCAACGCTAAAACCAAAGCCAAAGCGTGGACTGAGGAGCTGCAAATCATTCAAGATCGGCCGATCTTAATAGAAGCGGAAAACCTCGCAGCGCGTGGCAGTCTCACAGCAGCCATTGGCGTCGCAGCGCAGATTTCACCTGGCCGAGCGCTCTATCCAGAAGCGCGGGCCAGCATTAACATCTGGGTAGATGAGAGAGCCTATATTTGGTCTTTGGACGCACACGCTACTGACGACGGCTATTCTAGCGAGGGCACCGAAGACTACACTGAGAACTACACTGAAGAAGACAGTGGCTATAGCGATGAATTCTAAATGGATGCCTTGAGCCAGCCCCCCTTGCAATTGATGCTGATCGACGAAGACCCAGTGTTTCGTCTGGGGCTAAAGGTATGGCTAGAGCAGCAGAGTGATTTTACGGTAGTAGCAGAGGCCGGAAATGCCAGTGAGGCCATTGGAGATGTGCGATCGCGATTCGCAGCCTATCAAAAATCGCTAGACAACCCCGCCCTACGCAAGAAAAAGCAGCCTCTACAGCAGCCCCCGCTCGACCTCGTCATCCTCGATCTTGGCATGGGTGCCAAAGACCCAGACTCTACCCCTGGCCTCGCCCTCTGCCAGCAGCTAAAAACAGACTTTCCCCAGCTACCCGTCCTCGTTCTGAGCACCCAAGCAGAACCTGTACTACAAGCCGCTGCCCAACGCATGGGAGCCAGCGCCTACGGTACCCGCAGCATGTCTGTTCGTCGGCTCGCTCAGCTCATCCGCACAACCGCCGCCAGCCCCACAGCAGCGTCAGAAAACTCAGAGACAACAACAGATAAAACAGCCCCACCGATAGATCCAACAGAGCAATCTGCAACAGACTCGACAGCCTCATCAAAACCGCAGGAACAGTCAAGGCGCAGCCCAAACGCTCGAAATTCATCCCTCTCTCGTCTCGACGATATTCCTGGCCCGCTTACCGCTATGCGCATCAGCATGCGCCTTTCTGGCCTGCGGCAAATCAATCAAAACCTGGTCGATGTCACCGTCGCCCGCGAGCAAACCACCTCATGGCTCAACCGCGTTGTACTAGATGGCAAAAAGAGAGAGCTAGCCGCCGCTCGCTGGCTAACATCTGCTCTGTGGCGAACACCGAAATTCGCAGATACACCCAGTCAATCACGAGGAACAGGGCTAGAGCGCAGGCAACGTTCAGCCAGTACAGACTGGATTCGGATGTCGCAAGGTCTCTCTGGTGGCAGCTACGCCGATAGAACAGCCGCTCGATATCTAGATCGCGAAGCACTGGTGCCAGGCGCAGCCGCAGCGATGGCCGCGATGGAGTCCAGGCTACCCGTCTCTACCTCGGGCGCGGCGCTGCAAGGTCGCCCTGGCGATGTACAAAACGCCGTATTCGAGGGTGTTTTCGCCAAGCTACAAAGACCCCTCAAAAACGTGAGCGAACACCCGCTGGAAATCGACATTTTACGGCCCGATAAAAAGCTAGAGCTGTTGTACCTAGTGCTCCGTCAGCTAGAAGAGCTAACAGCCGACTTACGCGCATCGCAGATTCAGCCCGGACAGCTAAGCACGCGATCGCAGCAGGTTATTCGAGATCTGTGGGATGCGGTCAATACCGACTTCTTTGGCAAATACTACACTGTTCGTGTTGGCAATATAGAAGAAGAAGTCGTCACGCTGTTGCAAAGAGAAAAACCCTTTGTGACCTCGCAGATACTCGACAATATTCCACTCGTATCTGAGCTTTTTGGTCACTGGTTGTTTCAAGAGCCCATGACGATTGAGAGTTCGTCTTACATGGCGGGGACTTCTGAAGCGATCGCATACAGTGAGCGCCTACTTGAAAATCTCACCATCCAAGTCGCCAATGCCGTCATTCAGCCCCTGCTAAATCGACTAGCTGACATCGAATCAATCAAAAAAAGCCTTTACACCAGCCGCCTCATGTCCTCTCGAGAAATCGAGCGCTTCCGCAATGATCTCTCTTGGCGCTACCGTCTAGACCGCCTCGTCAACGAACCCAAAGCTATCTTCGAGAGTCGCTACAACCTGTTTGTTCTCTCCCCCAACGGCATCAACCAAACTTCTCTCTATCACCCTCGCCGCGCAGAGCTAGATCGCTTAAAAGGAATCCCATTAGTAGTTACACTCGCATTAGAAACAAGAGATGCGCTATCGCCTAGATTACGCACTGCGGTTTCTCTAGTAGGCAGCGGCGTTGTATACGTCCTTACAGAGGTCCTTGGTCGAGGGCTTGGCCTCATTGGCCGAGGGATTTTTCAGGGGATGGGATCGGTCTGGAAAGACGATAAGAAAAAACGAGGACGCAACCCTTACGCTGAGCAACGCAACTATCAAAATACCTATGTAGAAAATCCTTACTCTCAAGACCTCAACGAATGGGAATAAACAGCGCCATAAAAGCGATTGTTCAAGCTGTATGGCTCAGCGGAGGGAGTGGTTGCTTTTAGCATTCTCAAATTTCAGACAAGAGTGAGCGATCGCGCCTAGTAGTCAACGTCAGATAAAAAGCTTCCCAACAGTCATCAGGAAGCCTTTTTGTTTTTTCAGGTGTGTTTTTTAGGTTGCAGCGTCTAGCTAACGCACAATTAGAAGATGAGATGTCAACAGTTAGCGAAGACAGCTGGGCTTATTTATTACGTCTAGCTCTCTCTTCTAGGCGAGTCTCATGAAGATTTTCAATAGCCTTAGTCTGATTCTCTAGAAACTCAAGCCGAGCACTCTGGATATTTTCAATCGCTTTCGTCTGACTATTGAGCTGTTCTAGACGGGCTTCTTGGATATCTTCAATAGCTTTTGTTTGAGTATTAAGGAAGTCAATCCGAGTAACATGAACGTTCTCCACCGCTTTAGTCTGGTCCTGAAGAAAGGAGAGACGGGCTTCCTGAATGTTTTCGACTGCCTTTGTTTGGGTTTCTAGAAAGCTCAGACGACGTTGTTGGATAGAAGAAGGAACGATTTCAGCGGCGTTAGCAACAGGTGCGAAAGTAAGTGTAGCAGCGGACAAAGCGAGAGCAGAAACGAATAGGTTTTTCATGAGTTGGCTCCGAAGGAATGAGTAAGCTTGTTTGCTTGAGGCGTTTGCTTCATTGATTTAAGAATGCCAGCGATGCAGGGTTACCTTCTGAGGATGGCTTAAGGGGTATCTGAGAACAGGTGAATAGGATTGGATGACAGCGCCCAGCAAATCCTCAGCGCTGACTCATAAAACGAAAAGGGCCTCTCTACCCTTGGGTACCTCTCTATCCTTGGGTACCTCTCTACTACGGGATGAAAACCACCAAGTGGTCAGATACGGAGACAACCCAGTCGTCAGGGAAAGGCGCTCTTGCTGCCAACAGACGCGTTATCCTAATACAAGACCTTACTTAGATAGCGCTTTCATCCCCACGCCCCCATGTCCCAATCCATTTGCATCCTCGGTGGCGGCTTCGGCGGCCTCTACACAGCCCTCGCCCTCAGCAAGCTTGACTGGAAAGATGAACAGCCTGAGATAGTACTCGTTGACAAGCGCGATCGCTTCCTTTTCGCCCCTCTGCTCTACGAAATCGTCACAGGCGAACTCCAAACCTGGGAAATCGCCCCACCCTACGAGGAGCTTTTGGCCAATACTGGCGTTCGCTTTCACCAAAGCGGCGTCGACAGCTTTGACATCGGTGCGCAGCAAGTGTCACTCAGCGACGGTAGTCAGCTGGCATACGACCGCATCGTACTGGCACTCGGTGGCGAAACGCCAATGGATATGGCCCCAGGCGTAGCTGAGCACGCTATTCCATTCCGCACGCTAGAAGATGCCTATCGGCTAAAAGAAAGACTCAGAGAACTCGAAGACGCCAAGCCCGAAAAAATTAGAGTGGCCATCGTTGGTGGCGGCTACAGCGGCGTAGAAATCGCCTGCAAAGTAGCCGAAAGGCTGGGGGATAAAGGCCGCGTTCGCATTATTGAACGAGCAGATAACATCCTGCAAACCTCGCCTGAGTTCAATCAGGAAGCCGCTAAAAAGGCCCTCAGCGATAACAAAGTATGGATCGACTATGAAACCACCGTTACTGAAGTTACTGCTGACACGCTCTCGATGAGCTACAAAGGCAAAGTCGATACCATTCCCACAGATATCGTGATGTGGACTGTCGGCAACAAAGTGAGCCCAGCTCTCGATGCCCTCGACTTGCCTCGCAACGAACGTCAGCAGTTCACCATTGAACCCACGCTGCAAGTCACCGAGCATCCAACAGTATTTGCCCTAGGAGACCTAGCAGATGGTGTAGATGCAGCCGGTAAGTCTGTACCAACGACCGCACAGTCTGCGCTTCAGCAGGCCGACTATGCAGCTTGGAATATCTGGGCAAGCCTTAGCGATCGCCCCCTTCTCCCCTTCCGCTATCAGCACCTTGGTGAAATGATGACGTTAGGAAGCGACAATGCCACCCTCACTGGTTTAGGTATCAAGCTCGACGGCAACCTGGCCCACGTCGCCCGTCGCCTAACTTACCTATACCGTATGCCTACCCTTGAGCATCAAATTCGCGTAGGGATAAACTGGCTTACCCAGCCCCTGCAAGACCTGCTAGCCACCGCAGAAAAATAACCAGAAACAACCTACAACAAATGCGAGAAATAAACTGCGGAGAAATAGTATGTCGCCTTCTCTTCCTAAGGTCATTTTTATAGACGCCTTCGGCACACTCTTTGGTGTCAAAGGAAGCGTCGGCGAAATCTACAGTGGCCTAGCACGCACTGCCCAGGTCAATACCGATCCGCAGGCCGTCAACCGGGCTTTTTTCCAAAGCTTTGCGGCCTCCGAACGCTTGGCCTTTCCCGAAGCAGACCCAGCCGCTATTCCCGAGCTAGAGTACCGCTGGTGGAAAGTCATCGTAGCCGATACCTTCGCGCGCGTGGGCGCACTAAGCAAGTTTGAAGACTTCGACGAATTCTACACGGGCCTGTACGGCTACTTTGAAACCAGCGCACCTTGGCAAGTATATTCTGATACGCTCAGTTCGCTGGCTAGATGGCAATCTATGGGCATCGCCCTCGGCGTTATTTCCAATTTCGACTCTCGCCTATATCGCGTACTGACGGTATTGGGCTTGGCTGATTACTTTCAGTCAGTTACCATCTCTACTGAAGTCGGCGCGGCTAAGCCTTCTCCTGCTATTTTCAAAGCTGCCCTAGCTAAACACCAGTGCACCCCACAAGAAGCCTGGCATGTTGGCGATAGCGAGGCAGAAGACTATGCAGGCGCGGAATCAGTCGGTATGCGGGCAATTTTGATAGCCCGGTAGCCACACAGACACACCTTACAAAACAGCCTGCATAAAGCAACAATTGTGTGGACAAAAGTTGATGAATCGGGAACAGTAGTAAGTGTGAAACGCCTTTGAGTCGCCGAGCTATGGTTTCTGCACGCCTGCCCACTTCTTTATTTACACTGGCTACTGTTGGGTCAGCTTTCGCAGCGCCAGCTCAAAGTTTGTCACTTGCAGAGCTAACAGAGAGCCGCGCTCAAGAACAAGTACAAACAATCGCACAGGTGAACTTACCACCTCAATTGCCACCGGGTAGCGTACCATCGGAACCTCTACCACCAGCTGATGTGACACCAAGCCTAGAGCCAGGCAATCAGCTGCCTGAAATATTGCTGCCACCACAGCTGCCGCCAGTCGATGAGCTTTTAGGAGAGCCGGACAGTCCTAATACACCTGGCGGCATTACCAACGGGCCCGAAGAAACCTTTGTACTCAGTGGTATTGAGCTAGAAGGTAGCACTGTATTTACAACAGAAGATTTCGCTGAGCTATTTGCTCAATACACAAACCGGCCAATTACCTTTGATGAGCTTTTGCAGCTGCGCTCGGCAGTGACCCAGCAATATGTAGACGATGGCTTTATCACATCTGGCGCGTTCATCCCGCCGCAGACCCTCACAGGTGGAGTAGTCACGGTGCAGGTAATCGAGGGTGAAATCGAAGAGATTGAGGTTGTAGGTACCCAGCGGCTCAATCCTAACTACATTCGCAGCCGGTTGGGCCTGGCCGCGCAGCCGCCAATTAATGCAGACAAGCTATTAGCAGGACTACAGCGATTGCAGCTAGACCCGCTCATTGGGACGGTCTCAGCAGATTTGCAGGCAGGGGTAAGACCCGGTACAAGCATTTTACGCGTGGAAGTTACAGAGGCCGATTCGTTTGAGGTCAGTGTCTCTTTTAACAACAGCCGTTCGCCCAATATCGGCAGCTTGAGCCGCGAGATCGATTTGGTAGAAGGCAATTTATTTGGGATTGGCGATCGCATCAATCTCACCTATACCAACACCGATGGCAGAAATACACTAGATGCCATCTATGACATTCCGCTCAGCCCCTACAATACGAGGCTCCGACTACAGGCAGGCATTGGAGAAAGTCGAGTAATTGGCGAACCTTTTGACTTGCTAGAAATTAGCTCCGACACTTTTCAGTACGGTATCGGCGTAAACCAGCCTCTCATCGAAACACCCACAGAAGAACTGAGCCTAAATCTATTTCTCCTTCACCGAGAGAATCAAACTAGCTTAGGGCTAACGGATATTGGGCCTTTTCCACTGTCGCCGGGTAGCGATCGCAATGGCGAAACCCGAACAACAACACTTCAGTTTAGCCAGCAGTGGACCAAGCGATCACAGCAGCAGGTATTCGCCGCCCGCTCCCAGTTCAACCTAGGCCTCGACATCCTCAACGCCTCTCGCAGCGAAAACGCCGTCGACACTCCCGGCACCGCTCCCGATAGCCAATTCTTCTCCTGGCGAGGCCAGGGCCAGTGGGTTCGCCTACTCGGCAAAGATTCTCTCTTCTTCTTACGCAGCGACCTACAGCTCGCCTCCGACAGCTTACTGTCCTCCGAGCAATTTGCTATCGGCGGCCAACAAACCGTACGCGGCTACCGCCAAGACGCCATCCTGCGTGACAACGGCGCACTCATTTCAGCCGAAGCCCGCTTTCCCATCGCCCGCTTTGGCGAAGACAGCCTCGTTCAAATCACTCCATTCATAGATGCTGGCACCGCCTGGAACTTCGACGGATCACAGTCCGACAACAACGTTTTAGTCGGCACCGGATTCGGACTCTTGTGGGAACACAACGACAATCTCTCAGCTCGCCTAGACTGGGGTATTCCTCTTACAGATGTAGACAGTACAACAAATACACTGCAAGACAACGGCATCTATTTCTCTGTACGCTATAACCTGTTCTAGAGGCACACACCAGAAGAGGTGCGGTAATATGGTGTCTTCAGCTGACGTATAACAGAATGAGACACTTTTTAGGGAAGAATGGTGCGATCGCTCACAACAGCCACATCACAAGCATCGCCTTCGGCAGCAAACCTGTACGACACTTTGTTACGCCAGCTAATAGCCAATCCCCAACTACACTTGGAGTCGGTAATATCTCAGCGGCTACCCTATGATGCCAGCATGGACATCTCTACTCAGCTCACGCAAATCGACCAGCTCAAGGCCTGGCTAGATAGCTTTCGGCCACTCCCACAAACAGCTGTCGCCGAACTCAAAGAACGCGATGACGTTCGCTTTACCTACCAGTCCAACGCGATAGAAGGCAATACCCTCACCCAAAGCGAAACGGAACTAGTGCTATCGAAGGGCATCACCATTGGTGGTAAAACCCTGACAGAGCACTTGGAAGTGATTGGGCATAAGGAAGCAATCGATTATATCGAAACGCTGAGCCAGGCCGCTAGCAAGATTGGCGAATGGGAGATTCGGCAGATGCACGGCTTAATTCTCAGAAGAATATCGCCAACAGAAGCAGGGCGTTACCGACAAATCGACGTCAAAGCCGCTGGGACAGATCACGTATACCCACCACACTATCTACTGCCTGGGCTCATGGCTGATTTCGCTCATTGGTTGATAGCAGCATCAGCCACAATGCATCCGATAAAGTATGCAAGCGAGGCACACTATCGCTTTGTATCGATTCACCCATTTGCCGATGGCAATGGCCGCACGGGACGATTGCTTATGAATTTGTTGCTGCTACAAGCGGGCTTTCCGATTGTGAGCATCTCTAATCAGAAGCAGCAGGCCTATATAGACGCGCTATCAGCAGCACAACAGTCGAACAGTGATACAACTCAGCTGACGAGCTTAATCTGTGAGGCAGCCTACAGTTCGTTGGTTGAAACGCTTTCCGTTGTGGCGGGACTGGGCGATTCTCCATTGGAGGGAGTAAACCAACACGAAGAAAAAGGACAAGCGTTCTATCAGGAAGTCATTAGCTTTCTAGCAGAGCAATACAAATCACCCTCCGCATAATCTGCAAGAATTCCTGCATCAGATAATTGATATATTCAATCGACTATGTGCACGCCATTTATGAACTGACAAGACCTCAACTCATAACTAAAGTCACAGTGATAGCACATACGCTATCATTACCAAATGGTGGACAAAATCGAAATAGACACTAGCGTTTTCATCAGCGCATTAATCGGCCCGACAGGCCCAAGCCGAGAACTGATACGTCAGTGTCTACAAGGTAAGTACCAACCACTGATGGGCAACACTCTATTTTGCGAATATGAGGCAGCATCGACCAGACAACGTATTCTTGAAAGATGTGTGTTGAGTGCAAGTGAAATAGAGACTCTCCTCGGCGCAGTTATGAGCATCAGTCAATGGACATTCATCTACTACACTTGGCGACCAAATCTAAAAGACAAAGCAGATAACCACCTGATTGAGCTTGCGATCGCAGGCAATGCTTCCATTATCGCAACTAACAATCTCAAAGACTTCAACAATACCGAACTTCTCTTTCCACAGCTAACCATTATCAAACCAGAAGAACTTCTTAGGAGAACATAATAATGGCAACTTTAACAATTCGCTTACCCGACGACAAACACGAAAGGCTCAAAAGCTTCGCCAAAAGTAGAGGCATTAGCATTAATAAACTAATGGAAGAGCTTTCAACTATCGCACTAGCAGAGTTCGATACCTTCACACGATTCAAGGCAATGGCAGCAACTGGCGACCCGAAAATAGGTCTACAGTTATTAGACAAACTAGATGATCTGTCTTCCAAAACAGATTAAAAAATCAAGTAATACATCAGACCCCACCCTCACGGTAAGATACTCCTTGTAGTCCTTGAGACCACTGGGGTCAAGTTATCGTGCGCTCCTTCCTTCCAATCGCTCGTCGAATTGATCGCTTCATCAACGCCATCGGCAAATTCGCTTACTGGATTGTCCTTGTAATGATTGGGGTCGGCGTATGGAACGTGCTGGGCCGCTACGTCGGCAATGCTATCGGCCAAAACCTCAGCTCCAACGGCCTAATCGAAACGCAGTGGTATTTGTTCGATATCGTCTTTCTACTCGGCGCGGCCTACACTCTGCAAAAGAATGAGCATGTGCGTGTCGATGTATTCTACGCGCAGTTTAGTCAGAGGCGGAAGGCATTAGCAGATCTCCTCGGCACTCTCTTCTTTCTCCTTCCCTTCTCTATCCTCGTCATCTATTTCTCTTGGGGCTCCGTCATTCGCTCATGGAGCGTTCGCGAAACCTCCCCAGATCCTGGTGGGCTCATTCGCTACCCCATCAAAACTATGATTCTCGTTAGCTTTGCACTCCTTATCTTGCAAGGCATTTCAGACACGATTAAAAACTGGGCGATCATTCAAGGTCAGCTACCAGAAAATGCAACAGCAGAAGATTTACCGCCAGGAGAGAAGTCATGATTACGGAATGGCTTGGTCCAGCCATGTTCGCAGGTGCGCTTGCACTGCTTTCTCTTGGCTATCCTGTTGCTTTTTCTCTCGGTGGCGTTGCCATTCTCTTTGGCATTATCGGTACGGCTTTTGGCGTCTTCGATCCGGTCTTTCTTACCGCAATGCCGCAGCGAATCTTCGGCATTATGTACAACTTTACGCTGCTGGCAATTCCCTACTTCATTTTTATGGGAGCAATGCTAGAAAAGTCGGGCATTGCAGAAGATTTGCTAGAAACGATGGGCAGTCTTTTTGGACGCATTCGAGGCGGCTTGGCTGTAGCGGTTGTTGTTGTCGGCGCGCTTTTGGCTGCGACAACGGGTGTAGTTGCCGCAACGGTTGTAACGATGGGACTTATCTCACTGCCTACGATGCTGCGCCACGGCTACAACAAAGATCTGGCTAGCGGTGTGATTGCCGCTTCTGGAACGCTTGGGCAAATTATTCCACCGAGTATTGTTCTCGTCGTATTAGCCGACCAGCTGGGTATTTCTGTTGGAGATTTATTTTTAGGCTCTGTTATTCCTGGGCTGATGATGGCTGGGGCATTTGTAATTCATGTGCTGGCGATCGCATTCTTCCGTCCGGACATGGCCCCTGCGCTCCCACCCGAAATGACAAATACCCAGGGCGGCAAACTCTTCGCCAAAATCATCAAAGTGATGGTGCCGCCCCTAGCGTTGATTCTGCTTGTACTCGGCAGCATTTTCTTTGGCATTGCAACACCGACAGAAGCGGGCGCACTAGGTTGCTTTGGCGCGATGATTCTGGCAGCGGTAAAAGGTCAGCTGAAGTTGCAAGGCGTGAGAGAGGTCTGCGATCGCACCCTTCGCACCACCAGCATGGTCATCTTCATCCTGATTGGCTCCACCGCATTCAGCCTCGTCTTCCGTGGGCTCAATGGCGATCGCTTTATCGCCGATGCCCTGCTAAATCTCCCCGGTGGCGAAGTTGGCTTCCTGCTCGTTAGCATGGCCACCATCTTCATCCTCGGCTTTTTCATCGACTTCTTTGAAATCGCCTTCATCGTCGTACCGCTATTTGCTCCTATCGCTCAGCAAATCGGCATTGACCTTGTCTGGTACGGTGTCATCATCGGCGCAAATATGCAAACCTCTTTTCTCACTCCTCCCTTCGGCTTTGCGCTGTTCTATCTACGCGGCATTGCCCCAAAAGAAATCACTACCGGCAACATCTATCGCGGCGTTATCCCTTTCATCATCTTGCAACTTCTCGTTCTCGTTGCAATCATTGCTTTTCCGCCGCTAGTAAGTTGGCTACCTTCGGTCAGTCAGTAAATATCGCTGAATAACCAAAGTCTATTCCTGATGTGACATCAAGGATAGAATAGTTATAGAAATTAGTTTGTAGAGAAATTCTGTCCAAAGAAAGCAACATACTACAGATGAAATACGCCTATCTAGATGGAGATAATATTGGTAATTCCTTAAGAAACCTCCTGGATCATGGAAAAGAAAGAGAAGCGATACATCTATCTAGACGGATCAAACTAGCTATCTTCCAAATAGAAGTTTTCGCCAAAAGTCTTGATGACGTTGAAATAGTATTTGCTGGAGGAGATGATGTACTACTAAGATTTAATTATGACAAATATGGCTACGTCTTCTTAGAAGATGTAGCTAAAATTTTCACTCGAATTACTGGTCTTTCTATGAGCTGTGGGATTGGAAATGACGCCAACCAGGCGCGAGGCAGTCTCATTAACGCAAAAAAGACAAGGAACGGAACGATAAGGATTTTCAACCCAGAAGTCGACACTTCAAATCTAGCAATGGAACCAACTAGACTATATGTTTTCGTAACGGCTCTACCTCCTGACTCATACATAAATGTCATAGCTCATTGTAATGCTTACTACAAAAACTTACAAAAGGTAACTCTGGTTGGAATAATAAGAGACCGTGGAAAAATAGCTTCTCACAAATCATATCTGGGAGTTATTAAAAATAATATCAATGAACAACTAGACAGCTTAAGCTGCGGAAAGTATTCTGAGTTTTACAGTCAAATAGTGGATCAAGAAGCTAGTAGAAGATCTGAAACCACAAAGTGTGAGGAGATTGAAATCTCTGAACACATTAGCCCGTCTGAATGCAAACGGTATGAGTCAATAAAAGATGTTGATATTCATACAGAGGTTGTTGTCTATGAAAGTCTTAGTTCTTTTATATCTGCCTGCATACATTCTGAACAGTCAGCTGTAACTTTGTTTGATGTAACGAGTGTATCTAAGGACTATCTCGTGGATGTCTTTAGCCTTATAAGGTTACAAAAAGCGACTTCGATACATTCTTTTATTCTGACTAATGGGCCTAACTTTAAGGATAAGTACAAAAACTTGATTCACAGATTAACGTACGGCACAACCTACAAGTGGCCTTGCCTTGCGAAGAGTCAACATACGGAAGACATCTTTTTCGATAGAGACGAAGCTGCATTGCTCGAGGACGATGTCAAAAACCTTCGGATGGACTTAAAGAGTCAAAGTAAATATTGCAACGAACTTGAGAACTTGATAGCGAACAAATTTGCGAGTTTCTGGTCTGCACTCTACTTTTTGATACTTTTATCTTTATATATTTGGGCTGTCAAAGTCACATTCTGGAGTTCAAAAGGATGGGAAGAGGTTGAACCGCTTACTGTTGTAATTCCGAATGCTTTCCTTCTCCTTAATTACTTACTACAACTATTCTTCTCAAAGGAAGAATTTTCCTTATCTCCTCTAAGCTTAAAGTCCGTCTTATTAACATGGAGAAAGAAAGACTTAGAAAACTTGAGAATAAAAAGAATGAGCTAGCATACAGTTCTAAACGGCACTAGCTCACAAAAAGGTCTTAAAGAATTATGTGCCTACTTAAAGCTCACCAAATCAACCGCAACCCAATCACACCTAACAGCGACAGCACAATCCGCTTAAAGCTCGCCGCATCAATCTTCTTAGAAAGCAAAATACCAACACCCATACCCACCGCAAAAAGAGGCGTACTCCATAGCGCAATCTCCCAAAGCTCCGGCGTCAAATGCCCTTCAAAGTAATGGCCCGTTAGCGCAAACGTCAGCGCGACCACATACACACCAGGCAAATTTCCTTTGAATTCCTCAGGGCTCCACTCTTTGGAGTTCGCATACATCACCAACGGTGGTCCGCCTGTAGTGAAGGCTCCCGTCAGAAAGCCAGAAATCGCGCCAAATAGATAAGCCCAGCGGGGAGACTCTAGCGATGGCGTAGTGAAAATAGGACTGACTAACTTAGAAATATCGTAGGCCACGTACAGCACGATAAAAGCGCCTAGCACTCTGCGGGCAACTTCTTCAGGCACATAGTGCAAACCCACGAGGCCAATCGGGATAGAAACAAGCGCAGAAATAACCAAAGGCGCGATCGCCCTCCAGCTGAAGTTATCCCAGTAGTAAAGCCAGAGTCCCATGCTGCTGAGCAAGCACATTAGCAGGACTAGGGGAATTGCTAGCTGCAACTCTAGAAAGAAAGGAAGGAGTGCGATCGCAACTAAAGCAAACCCAAACCCTGCCAAGCTCTGCACCGCCGCCGCCAGGCCAATTACCCCACCAATCCACAAAATATTTTCCAAAAGGATCTCCTACATGTGCCCAGGGATATGAGTTAGCACTACAGCATTTATTAAGTTTCCCTTTCAGCATATTAACTTACATTAACGATTTCTCATTTTTAATGACCAAGATTTTGGCCTTTCTCCTGTCCTCTTTTATGTCTTCAATCCATTGGCCAAAATGACCTCAAGGTTGTATATTCAACCGCACAGCACTAGGGCTACTGGCAAAACAGCTGTACTCATTGACGTTTACCGATTAATTCGATGGTTTCTACCTTCATCAGCACCCACGAAACACCGATTGAATCCGTCAAACAGACCGCTCAAGCAACCGCCCGAGAAATTGCTCAGCAAATGTCACAAGAGTGTGTCGCCCGCAGGCTTCGACAAGTCAATCGCACCATTACTCGCTTGTACGATGAAGCCTTAAGACCCCACGGACTCACCGTCAATCAGCTCAATATTTTGGCCGTCGTCATCAGCGAAAAACAAATTCGCCCCGGTCAGCTCGGCCAAGCCCTCGGCATGGAGAAATCCACCGTCAGCCGCACCGTAGATCGTATGGTGCGAAAAGACTGGATCAAAGTCGCCCCAGGTGCTGACAGTCGTACTCAGCTCCTTACCGTCACGCCCAAAGGCCGCAAACTGCTGATCGCGGTAACACCCATCTGGGACAATCTACAAGCTGGCGTCCTAACAGACACCGGGAACGGCGACAATATTCTGAAAATGCTGGCCCTCGACAGTCCCAGCCTTGATGCAACAGATACTTACCAGTCCGACAGCGGAGCGCCAATCTACTCGGATGAGGCTGTTTCAGCAGATGAGTTCTATCTCTAACCCACCTGTAATCTGCTTCGAGTTGCATAGGACACTTCTGAGAGTCTGCATGCAAAGCCCTGAATATTTCGTTGCTGTCAAACTATCAACTTCAGACCAATACAGCCTAATAAAATCAGCACAACTTGCTTAAATCTTTTCTCATCAATTTGAGCAGATAGCTTAGCGCTGACACCCATGCCGACCAAAAAGAACGGCAGGCTGTAAAGCGATAGCGTCCACACCTCAGTGGTTAGGTTGCCTTCATAGAGGTGCCCTACCAAGGTCATAAGCTGCACTATCGCCAAAATAATAGGCACGTTTGCTTTGAGCTTTTTGGGGCTCCAGGCTTGAGAATTTGCATATATCGCCAAAGGTGGCCCTGGAATGGTGAGCGCCCCGGTAAAAAAGCCAGATAGACCACCGAACAGATAGGCCCACCTAGGTGAACTGAATCCTGAAAGAGCTAGGAGCGAGGTTCTTGTTTTGAGCACATCATAAATAACGTACAGAACAATGAAGCTGCCCAACCCACGCAAAGTGATCTGCTCTGGCAGGTAATTTATGCTGAATAGGCCCACTGGAATCATCACCAGAGCCGAAATCACTAGAGGTGCGATCGCTCGCCAATCCAAGCTTTTTCTGTAGCCCATTACCAGCGATGTGCTGCTGAGCAAAGCCATCATCAACACCAAAGGCCTGGCCAGTTCTAGAGAAAGGTCAATCACTAATGACAGTAGTGAGATTGCCACCAGCGCAAACCCAAACCCAGCCAGGCTCTGAACCGCAGCGGCCAAGGCAACTATCCCGCCAATCCACCAAATATTTTCCACAAAGCTATCCCTGTGTGAGTCGAGAAATATCCATTGATAGAACCTTCACATCCCGACAATTTCACACCCTGGAGGCTACTTATTTACAAACTGTGAAAAGCCTAGCTCATTCACCTTGTTCCATGCCTGCACAGAATCGCGGAATTGCTTCCAGCTATCGTAGACTTCCCTAAACGTGGCATCGATACTGGCACTTGCTTCTAGTAGCTCAGTGGTTGCCTCGCTTGCCGCTGTCAAAATCTCATCGCTGTAGGCAGTCAGCTTAGTGCCACCGTCTACCAAAGTCTTCAAAGCCGCCCCGTTCAGCGCATCGTACTTGGCCAGCATGTTGATATTCGACTCATACGTTGCCGTCTTAAAAACTTCCTGATACTCTGCTGGCAAACTGTTCCAAGCCGTCAGATTCACCGTGGCATCTAACGTGGCACCGGGTTCCCACCAGCCGGGATAATAGTAGTAGGTTGCCGCATTCTGCAAGCCGAGCTTTTCATCATCGTAGGGGCCGACAAATTCCGCCGCGTCAATAGCACCACGATCTAGCGCGAGGAAAATTTCACCGCCAGGTAGCACCTGCACATTGACACCTAGCTCAGCCATTACCTTGCCACCTAAGCCGGGAATGCGCATCTTCAAACCGTTTAGATCGCTGAGGGTTTGAATATTATTTTTGAACCAACCACCCATTTGCACGCCAGTGTTGCCTGCGGGGAAACTAATAACACCAAAGTCGGCGTACAGCTTGTGCATGGTATCTAGTCCACCACCGTGGTAAAACCAGGCGTTTTGCTGCTGTGCGTTGAGGCCAAAGGGAACAGTCGTGCCAAAAGCAAGCGCTTCGTTTTTGCCCACATAGTAGTAGCTAGCGCTGTGGCCACATTCCACGGTGCCTTCTTGCACGGCGTCGAGTACTTGCAGGCCAGGAACGATTTCGCCAGCGGCATAGGGTTCTATGGTGAAACGGCCGTCGGTAAGCGCAGAGATGCGATCGCACACCGTCTGCGCCCCGCCAAAGATGGTATCCAAAGACTTCGGCCAGCTGGTTGCCATCTTCCAAGACACACGAGGCAAGTCGCCACTCACCGCCCCGCCACCTTGCTGCTGGCTGCAAGCAACCAAAGCAGAAGCGCCCGCTGCGCTCGCACCATATCCCAAAATCCGTCTACGTTTCATATTCCTTGCCTTAGTGCCACTTAGCAGCAGCACAGCCCTTAACAGTGTGATTCTCATTAAATCACTCAGCTGAGGCAAAACGTATCACACGTAACAGATCAGTAACTACTCACACTGAAATCAGTAAGAAGTGATAGAATTCAAGCTCTGACAATATAAATCCATGGACATGTAGCTCAGTTGGATAGAGCATCAGATTCCGGTTCTGAGGGTCGGGGGTTCGAATCCCTTCATGTTCGTTCTCTACATTCGTTTAGTCATTACCTTTCACGCCTTTGATAATGCGTGAAAGTTCGCTCTTCTCATTGCTGGTCACCCGGCGAGGCGAACCGCTGATAATGCCTTCTAGATTACGGAACGACTCTTGAATCTGAGGACCACCCGCACTGATGGTGTACTCCCGAATCGCCTTATCGTGCCAAGAGCCTCGCATCTTAAATACGTTGATTGCCCGCGACATTTCACCGCGTACCTCTACATACTGCTACATCAAAATCGTGTCGGTAATGGTCGAGATATGTGAGTCCGTAATCGAATGAGAGCCCATGAACTGCTCAGTCGTATTAGTAAAGAATCCGGTGATTTCTTCCTGCTTGGCAAAACCTGTCACCCCAATCACAAACTGACGAAACGCATTGTTACTCACGCCTCGATCCAGTGCAGAGAGCGAATCAATCGCAATTCGAGACGGTTTAAACTCAGCAATCTGCGATTTGATGATTTGCAGGTGGTCTTCCAAACCTGCTGACTCGGGGTAGGCGCAAATAATTTTCAGCAGTCCAGCTTGCTCTAGCTCTTCAAAGTCAATACACCAAAAAGAGGCAATACGAGAGAGCTGCGAGCGAGACTCCTCATACGCAAACAAAATTGAGCGTTCGCCATTTTCGCAGGCATTCGCCAAAAAGTTACTGACTAGCAGCGTCTTACCCGTACCGGTCGCACCCGTCGCCAAAATAATCGAATCGCGGAAGAAACCGCCGCCACACATTTTGTCCAGCGTTTCTACACCCGAAGAAACGCGCACATTCGACGACCGCTGGGTCAAACGCATCGCACCCAATGGGAAAATGCTCACACCGTCATCTGTAATCGTGAAAGGATATTCCCCCTTCATGTGAGTTGTACCACGCAGCTTCAAAATCTCTAGCGTTCGCCGCCTGCGCTCACCTTCCAGCGCATTACGCACAATCACGACGTTATCAGAGACAAATTCTTCTACGCCAAAGCGGGCAACTTGGCCGTATTCTTCTACACGCTCTGTGGTCATGAGCGTGGTTGCACCCATTTGCTTTAGCCGCGCCAACAGGCGAAAAATTTCTCGGCGCACTACTTCAGCCGCATCGTACTGATGAAACACTGCCGTAACAGAATCGATTGAAACGCGCTTTGCTTTGTATTTGCGAATGGCGTACTGAATGCGCTCAATTAAAGCAGATAAGTCGAAGCTACCAACGACTTCTTGCCCCTCTGGATCGGGGCAGGCGTCTAAGATAAAGAGCTTGCCGCTATCGATGAGTTCTTGTAAGTCCCAACCAAAACTATAGGCATTGGTAATGATGTCTGCGGGAGATTCTTCAAAGGTGACAAAAACGCCCGGCTCATCAAAATACGTCACACCGTGATAAAGAAACTGCACAGCTAACAGCGTTTTGCCCGTACCAGAAGTGCCACTCACCAGCGTAGAACGCCCTACCGGCAAACCACCATGGCTAATATCATCAAACCCCTCAATCATGGTGCGAATTTTCTGCACCCCTTTAGAACGGGTTTTCGCCTGACTATCGACAGAAGACGACGGTGTACTCATATTGCGATTATTAAACTGACGCGATAAAAAAGGTTATAAAAGCCGAGAAAAGGCAGGTCTAAGAGAAAAGCGACAGAGAACTTGGACAATAAGTTCCTAGCTGAACGATTCATTTTCCCTTAATTCATCATAGAGAAGATCGAGACCGATCAGAACCCTTTCGCGATCTGAGAGGTCACCGATAATTTTGCGCACAGGTGGAGGCAAGATTTTAGCGAGCGTAGGGGTTGCCAAAATTTTGTCTTCTTCAGCCAGCTGCGGGTTTTTTAGCACATCAATCACTTTAAGCGCATACACACCCTGAAACTCTTCTTCTAGAATTGTGTTTAGCGTTCTTAGTGCCTTCGTCGAACTCGGCGTATTCCCAGCTACGTATAGCTTTAGGATATAGGTCTTCTTCGAAGCGCTCATAGGGTTTCCAAGGCGAAAGGTGGGTTAAAGCGTCTTTTAATGGTGGCGTTTTATAAGGCTGGTTCTGGCGGTTGTGTTGCGCACAGCGCACTGATCATGTTGCGCACGGCGCACCGGTTGTGTTGAGCACGGCGCACCGGTCATGTTGCGCACGGCCATCGTAGGAAGCGCATTGTGAGAATGGAGGCTACATGTCTCTAGGAATTGAACGTCTGTACATTTCACACAGGTGAGCGATGACATCAATTAGGGTGAGCCGATAGTCAGCCAAAATACCGTCGTTGCGTCCTTCTAACTGTAACTGCTTAGAAAAGTCGTCGATTAATTCCATATGAATTTCAACAATCTTAGGCACAGAAATATCAGCGAAAAAAGCCACGTTGACGAAGTCATCAATTTTTTGGTTGATGGTGCTATCGTCTGCAAAGTAATTCAGGATGATGTTTTGATAGTCTTGGCGCAGCTTGTCAAAAAACTCGTCTCTCTCCGATGCACTCATGTATCTGGCAAAGTTTTGCCGATTGCGCTTGTAATAAACCCCCACGTATCCCAGCCGCTCTTGTAGCTTTTCGGTCAACCGCTGCTGCTGCAAACTCAACAAAAATAGTCGCTTATCTACCTCATCCGCACCGCGCTCAACACCACTCTCGGCTGAAGGCAAGTCGCTGAACTTACGTTCGCTCGGCAGCTGCAAATAAAGATCTACTGCTCGCCGAATAGCGTCGTCTAGCCCGTTGGAGCTACTGATACCAAAGGAAGTGACCGCATCGTGATAACCATTGCTAAGATCCTCAGTACCCGAAAGTGCGCTGTCGGGCATCTCAGGCATCTCAGATAGGTGAACTGTGAGCGCAGGCAGCAAAATGTCGCGCGCTTTAAGATCATTCAAAGCCTGAATAGCTGACGGTGATGATTGCACAATCAGGCAGTCGATGCGATGGCGATTACTGACAACCCAATCGGTGAATTCTGAGGCCGACTGGCTCCAGCTCACAGCAAAGTTTTTCTGAGCAAGCAGCTGATGCAAGGGGTCAGCTAAAGACTCAGTGGGAACAAAAACACCAACGAGAAACTGTGCAGGCAAAGGATTTTCTTTAAATAAGCGCTAGTTTTAAATCTGGGAAGAGGCCAGAGGGCCTGAGTCAGAGGAAGTTTTAAAAACGTTTTTAGGAGCGATGATTAGAGAAACACATGCAGTATTGAGAGAAAAATGCAGAGATGCATTACGACCACCTACAAACTGTAACTTTTCTAAACATTGCTTATTATAACTATTACTAAGCTATCACACGAGAGTAGATAGCTCAGCATTTTCTCGGTAAGTATGGTGGGGTATGCAGCCTTGTGAGCCATGAGGCTAGCTCGGTTTACTTATCTGTAGTTTTAGCGATGTTTTCTATTTTTATTAGGCGCTGTGTTCTCTTTGTGCACACTCACCTATGCTTTGCAAAAAGGGCTCCAAGAGCGTTCGTGATGGTCGCCGTCGTGATCTTTCTATGGCAGGGGTCTGCGATCTTCCCCACGAAGGGCTATGCCATCGCGCTCACCACAAGTCCCACAATTTCTGACTCAGCCCCCAGCTCAGCAGCCGTCCTTTTCGAGCAAAATTGCGCCGGTTGCCATGTCAACGGCGGCAATGTTATTCGACGGGGTAAAAACTTGAAGAAGAAGGCGATGGTGCGGAATGGCTATAGCGATGTGGATGCGATCGCACAAATAATCACCAACGGCAAAGGCATTATGTCGGCCTATGGAGATCGGTTGAATGAAGAGGAGATAGGTGCGATCGCCCAGTACGTTCACGAACAATCAGAAGCGGGTTGGTAAAGGCAAGAGCCCTCAAGCACTGAAGTACTTCGCCGCCCCGTGATATGCCACAATCGCCGTCGTAGACTGCTCCGGATACAGCTGCTCACTCTCATCCATATGCATGCCAATCTTCTCCACCTCTAGCAGGTCTAGCTGCTTCGGCTGATCTTGCATATTCGGACAGGCCGGATAGCCAAAGCTATAGCGCGACCCCTGATA
>JBHJIY010000131.1:0-15132 GCA_050042985.1 Phormidesmis sp.
TGAATATTGAGCTTTGGGTATATGGCTCGGCCATCTGACTAATTCAGCATCAGCCAGCGAGGCAGAAATAGAGTGATAGCGCCTTAAAAAGATTATTTATTTGCGGATTGCGAGCGCTCAGTCTAAGAAATTTCGCTACGAAGTGCTATCTATCCGAATGGTTCTCTCGTTCAATACTTGAAGCGGACGATTGTTGTGGTTAAGTAGCTTTTCGTATCGGGCGAGCTGTGCCTCTGAGAGCAAAATAGGATGACTCATTACAAGCCAAATAACGGATTCAGAACAGGGTGGGGTAGTGAGGGAGCCAATGTACCGATAGGTTGTAGTACGCGATGGTAGCAGGGCTTCAGCATTGATAGTTTTGCCAGTGCGAATCTTGTCTCCTGCTTTAAGCGGCAGGTTTTGGCTGATGGGCTGATATGCAACAGTGTCGCTCCCCGTGTCAGCATGTAGTAGTACGGCAACTACGGCTAATTCACCCACTTCGTTTTGGTGTACCAGGTGCAGTTCAGCGTCTTCTGCTCGGCCACCGATGGTGTGCTCGCTAGGGCTGTGGAAATGAAACTGTAGAAGGTCGTAGCGGGTGCCATCTAGCAATACGTAGCTACCAGGCGCGTAAGGAACCTGAACGGTGTGACCATTGTTTAGCAGATTTAATGGGACGGGCTCGTAGTGAAACTCAGGGTTGAGTAGGTCTGCATCTTCTGCGCCACCAAGATCGATGGGTGACTGAGATTTGCCACTTGCACAGGTCGCAAATCCTGCATCAAGATCAGCCCAGAAATCGGGACCGGTTTCAGCTTGGTAAGACCAATGAATGTCGGCTGGGTTGGCGGCAGGAGGTGCCATTGCAGCTAGTGAATAGTCAGGGAGCCACAGGCTCAGTAGCCCAATCAACAGTACAGACAACACTCTTAAAGTCCTCATAACGCACGGATCTGATGGCAGGCTAGAGCATAACGCGTAGAGTATAGTGGCTCTAACGTAGAATTACTGAGGTCAGCAGCTAACGCTGTACTGGCGTGAGTTTGTCAGAGTTCAAGATCGGCTTATAGGTAAGAGACTCATAGTAAACGATTCGATTCTAGACAATGTCTGAAAACAACCAGTTTCTATACGCAACGCCTGCTGAAGCGGTTGATCAGGTCGTTCACAAGAAAGTGACTGTCGGCGATCGCACTTTTGACATCGCTTACCCTAGCAATACCGATCAGCTGCTGAATCATCCCAGCACCCACAGTGCCTTTGAGCAAGACCAATACATGCCTTACTGGGCTGAGCTGTGGCCCGCGTCGCAAATGCTCTCGAAAGCATTAATTCAACAAACATGGCCCAAAAATCACGCTGCACTAGAAATTGGCTGTGGAGTCGGGCTATCGGGGGTTGTTGCGCTTTCTTTGGGCATGCAAGTGACCTTTAGCGACTACGATAAAACTGCTGTAGAATTTGCGGCGCGCAATGCGATCGCAAATAAACTCAACAACTTTAAAACTCTCCCACTCGACTGGCGGGTTCCACCAAAACAACAGTTCCCCCTCATTCTGGCAGCCGATGTCATTTACGAAGAGCGCAATATCCCGCCGCTAATTTCCTTCATTAGTGAGGTGCTCACACCGGGGGGTCTCTGCTTACTTAGCGACCCAGACCGCTCTACCCGAGGCGGCTTTCGCTATGCACTCAGGCAAGCCAAGCTGCCATTCACCCGGCAAAAGATGACAGCCGAAGGTCCAGAAAATAGAATTGTCACTGGCAGCGTATACCACATTCAACAAGCGTCCTGCTGAGAGAAGGCTGTTTACGGCAGCGAACTGGAGACAGCCGGTCGCTTCAGCACCCTAAATACAATGAAGGTAAATGCCAGCAACCAAACCGCAGAGAAAAACACCAGCGAAAAACTAGCTTCTAATGCCTCTACGCTGAACACAGCAGGCGAGGGAATCACACTATTTGCGCTGGTAAGCAGCAAAAAGGTCGCCATATTGTTTGCCGCGTGTACGCCCAGCGCCAACTCTAGCGTGTTGTCTTTAACCGTGAGCCAAGCTAAAAAAGCGGCAATCATAAAATAGTACGCCGCTAAGCTAGCCATGCCATGCCAGCTCTTTTGTGTCGTTACCTCAGGGTTTGATAGATGCAACAGCGCAAACAACAGCGACGATAAAACAATCGCAGGCCACTTACCCAGGCGATAGCCAATGCCTTGCAGCAGATAACCCCGAAAGAACAGTTCTTCTGTGGCAATCTGTAGCGGTGTGAGCAGCGCAATTATCGGGATAAACGCTAAGAATGAGCCCAGCTGAAAATTCAGCGTAAATTCTTCTGGAGAAAGGGCATAGCTCGCTAAAATCTCTAGCACTTTTAGCAGAGAAAATACGCTAAAGCCTTGGACGATACGCAGCCAGCTAATGCGGACATAGGGCGTGATGAGCGATCGCAGCCCCCGACCGTGAAAGAGCCTCAGCGCAAAGTAAATTCCCAGCAAAAAGAACGGAAACGCTAGGTTGTACACAATGTAAAGAACCAGCGGCGGCACACCGACGAACAGAGGCGCACCAGCAGCGATCGCATCCGGATCAGCCAGCCCAGTCGCCAAGCTACCGTCGTTTTCAACGTAAAGAACAAACAGCCCCAACGTGAGCGTACTGCCAAAAATAAACAAAAAAAGCGTCAGCGTAGAACCTAAAAGGTAGCGCCACCAGTCATTTTTGCCCTGACTGGCCAACCGAAGATAAGCGTTCGACATAAGGGAGCGGAATACCGAATGTGATGAGGTCTAAATCAAGACACTCCCTGTATCCGTATTTTAACTTAATTTGCTATTCCGAGTCAGCATCTAGCGCCGCGTCCGACTCAGCCGCAGACAATAGTTCACTTAGCTCTTTCGCTCCACTATCAATCAGTTCGGCCATTACGCTCATTGGCCTCTGCTGAGGCACTACCGGTGGCTGAGGGGCAACGACTGGCGTTATCTTTTGGTGTAAAAAAGCATACACCGCCTGATGCCCTCCTTTTGCCGCTAGCGACAGCGCGGTTTCATCGGCATCTGTAGAGGTCACCAGCGCACCTTTTTCTACCAAGAACCGGACAACAGCAAGCTGTCCAGCAGCGGCAGCGGCCATCAAAGCGGTGCGGCCATTTACATCTTCTGCATTTAGATACGCACCTGCGCTTAGCAGCAACCGAACAATGCCGAGATGTCCTCGCTCAGCGGCGCTGCCCAAAGGCAAAGACTCATAGCCATTATTCACATTGGCACGGGCAGACACGAGCATCTGCACAATTTCTGCATACCCTTGAGCGGCTGCCGTCACCAGCACAGGGGTGTCGTACCAGTTAGCCGGTCGCAAGTCTACGTCAGCTTTAATCAAAGCCTTTACAGCATCGATGTTATTGGCAGCAACCGCATCGACTAGGGATATATCAGTGAGATCTTTATCAGGATCAGCAGTCATAGGGGGGCTCACTTGCTTTCTAGGCCAGTTGAGTTGGGGCGGCTCAGGCTTAGGGCTGATAGCAGATGGCGCGGGAGCAGAGACGGCAACAGTAGAACGTACTAGAGTGGTCGACGATGATGCAGCTGACGTCAAAGCTTTATCGACAGAAGGTGTTAGCGCAAAGGCACGAGGCGCAGAGGCGCGGTGCTGAAACGACTGCGATGTAGATAACGCTGCTTTTTTCATAGTCCCGATAGTAGCTAAAAGAATAAACGAATGGAGAAGTAAGCAATTGTGAGGAAAATAACAGATTCAGCTGATATAAATTCTCGGCAAGAATGCTTACAGGTTGTAGGTGCAAGTGGAATGCAGCCATAGAGTGCCCGTGATCTTGCCTTATCTCCAGCCTCAGCAGAGTGTACGTAGAGGGTAAATAGACCTAGCCCTACATAAATACCCCACCTATAAGCCCTGGAGAAGCAGGGCATTGGAGAACCGTATAATCGTGCGTTCTCTGCTGCTATCAACACCAGCTATTTGAAGATTCATCGGAATGCCAGTCATATCGGGACATATCGATAGGCACAATCACCAGACCACAAACCCTTCAGCCTTCATGCAAGGAATGAACCCCATAGCCAGCAGGCACTAGCAGCGTATAATGCTTCGCTCAGACAGATTATTAAGTTTTGTTAAGATAGCAGAAGAAGTATCCTGTTTTATGGATCATTCCGTAGAAATACGTGTAATCGGCGGCTACAGCAGTGCCTTCTGGCGCTCTCGTTCTAGCTGTAGCGATTGGATGCGCGCTAAAGTGCCTTCAGGAATCGCCGAAATGAGCTGCTGAGTGTATTCGCGGCGAGGGCGCTGGTAGATATCTTCGGCAGGGCCAATTTCTTCTACCTTGCCTTGGTTCATCACCATGATGCGATCGCTCATAAACTTCACTACACCCAAATCGTGAGAGATAAAGATGTAGGTAAGCTTGAACTCCTCTTGCAGCTCTTTGAGCAGGTTTAGCACTTGCGCCTGTACAGAAACATCTAGCGCCGATACTGATTCATCACAAATAATAAATTTGGGGCTGAGTGCCAGCGCCCGAGCGATGCACACCCGCTGCCGCTGACCGCCAGAGAACTCATGGGGAAAGCGGTTGATCGCAGCCGGATCGAGGCCCACCCGCTCTAGCAGATACTCTACGCGCTCTTTGAGGTTGCGCTTGCGGCGCATAACACCGTGAATTTTCAGGGGTTCTGCGATCGCAGCCCCAATACTCATCCTGGGGTTCAAAGAGCTGTATGGGTCTTGAAAGATAATCTGCATCTCACGGCGGCGCTTCCGAATCTGCCAACTGTTCAACCGGGTAAGGTCGCGGCCTTCAAACCATACTCGCCCACTCATCGGCTTAATTAGCTGCAATAGGGAGCGCCCCAGCGTAGTTTTGCCACAGCCCGACTCACCCACTAGGCCAAAGGTCTCGCCCTTGTACACCCGAAAAGACACGTCGTTTACGGCCATCACATAGCGCTCTACCCGACCAAAGACACCCTGCACTGGGAAGCCGACTTTAAGATTTTCAACCGTTAGCAGCGGGCCTTTATCTTCCAATTCTTCTAGGCGAATTTGCATTTCGCGAGGGCTAATTTCCTGCTCAGGTGGCAGCCCCGAACCAAAATCGTCCTGAGGCTTGGCAATAATCTGCGGTTCACCTTCTGGGCTCACCACCTCTTCCATGTAGTCCGATACGGTTGGCAGCTCGCGCAGCCTTTGGCTTGGCTTAGGACGGCACGCTAGCAAGCCACGGGTGTAGGGATGGCTGGGTCGCTCAAAAACATCTAGCACCGATCCTGTTTCAACAATGTTGCCGCGATACATCACCGCTACGTGGTCAGCAATTTCAGCAATGATGCCAAGATCGTGGGTGATAAACACCATCGACATGCCTCTGCGATCGCGCAGCTCACGCATCAAGTCAAGAATCGTCGCCTGTACCGTCACATCCAATGCGGTCGTTGGCTCATCGGCAATCAGCAGCGATGGATTGGAAGACAGGGCCATCGCAATCATCAGACGCTGAATTTGCCCGCCAGACATCTGATGCGGAAAGCGATCGAGCATCGCCTGCTGCCGCTTTTTTACCTCACGGCTAATCATCGCCGTGTTTTCGCTGTCAAGCTCCTTGCGAATTTGCTCAAATAGTTTTACTTCAGGCGGCAGCAGCTTTACCTCTTGTAGCTGTGCGATCGCAATTTCATGCGCCTTATTTTTAGATACCTTCTGGTGCTGAAGAATGGCCTCAATCAGCTGAAACCCGCAGGTGTAAACCGGGTTCAAAGAACTCATCGGCTCCTGAAAAATCATCGCGATTTGGCCACCGCGATACTGGCGCATCTTGCGCGCGGGCACCTGCCTAAGGTCGATCACGGGCCGATCGTCCGGCTTAAAAATAATACGTCCACCTGTCACCCGTCCTGGGGGGCTCGGGACCAGTCCCATAATCGCTAGCGATGTCACCGACTTCCCCGACCCTGATTCCCCCACGATGCCAATCGTTTGTCCGCGCTGTAGCTTAAACGAAATGTCATTGACCGCAACCGTCCCTACCGACTGGCTATCACCAGAAGCAAATTCAACAGTTAGGCCCTGAACATCTAAGATGGTGTCACTCATAAGAGATAGAAGTTTGGCAATAAAGGCTAGGCACCGAAGCAAGTTATGCCTAGGAAGTCACCACAAAAATGATGAAAACAACGGTTTAGCAAGCATCATATCAGCGATGTCCCAGAATGACACTTTAGTATTTTGTCAAAATTAGTTCTGACTACCACGCTACTCACTGGCACTTACGACCGGCACTCAGGTGTGTCTCTATTCCTCATCCGCAGCACTCGCCGCCTTACTGTCCACCGGCACCATAGTGTGTTTTCCAAATGATTCAACTCGCGATCGCCATCCTCATCGTCATTCTGGGCTCAGCGCTCTGCTCTGGCACCGAAACCGCGCTCCTTTCTATTCCCCTCATCCAGGCCAAGCAGCTCGCACAAAACAAACCTAGCCCGGCGGCCAGCGCGCTGCTTTCTGTACGCCAAAAGGTCTCCCGGCCGATCGCCAGCATTGTTATCCTCAACAATATTTTTAATATCGTCGGCACTAGCGTCGTCAGCGGCATCGCCAGCAAAACCTTCAACAGCGCAGGCGAAACCATCACCATTGGCGTCCTCACCTTTTCCCTCATTCTCTTCGCCGAAATCCTGCCGAAAACCCTAGGAGAGCGCTACGCCGAAAAAATTGGCCTTACCGTCGCCATTCCCGTACGCGGTGGCACCTTCCTCTTTACCCCAATGATCTGGGTACTAGAGCGGATTACAGCGCCCCTCACCAAAGGCAGCCGTCGGCCCATCACCAACGAATCCGAGATTAAGCTACTCACTTTTTTGGGCTATCAAGAAGGCCTGATCGAAGATGACGAAGTCGAAATGATTGACCGCGTCTTTCGGCTAAACGACCTGATGGCGGCCGACATCATGACCCCTCGCGTCGCCATTACCTTCATCTCAGGCAACGCCATCCTCCGCGAAATTCAAGACGAAATCATTGGCTCTCAGCACACCCGCATCCTTGTGATCGAAGATGATTTGGATCATGTCATCGGTGTCGCCCTCAAAGCCGAGCTGCTCAGTGCCCTTGTACAGGGCAACGGCGACGCCCAAATCAGAAGCATCATGCGCCAAGTGCACTACGTACCCGACACCGAGCGCACCGATAGTTTGATCAAAACCTTTCAAAACTTGCGTGAACATCTCATGGTCGTTGTCGATGAGTACGGCGGCGTTTCGGGTGTCGTCACCCTGGAAGACACCCTCGAAGTGCTGACAGGCGAAATTGTTGACGAAACCGATCGCAATGTCGATTTGCAGGCGCTGGCTCGTCAGCGGCAAAAGAGGATTCTCCGGCGGAGCGGCTTTCGGAAAAGCCCGCAAAGGCAGAAGCAAACGGTAGATCCGGGAAAAGAATAGTCTTTGAAGGTACTCTGGTGCGATGTCAGCACTTGATTTGAGGGTTGTTTCTTTTGGGAGAGAGGGAGAAGTGTATATCGTGCGCTCCCTTGCTGCTCAGCACTTAACAACCCTAATTCACCCAACCAAATCCAACAATGAGATGGTGGGGGGTGAACTAGCTAAAAGCGCTTGTATTATTATGGTTTCATTGCGTTTGCTAAGTGCGCATTGGGCCAGTGGGACACAACATTCATGACCTCCACCTATGAGCAACTAGATATTCGTAATGTGGCAACTTATCTGGTTGCTGATGCTGCCCGCTACTTGGCTATTCCGGCGGGGACATTACGATCATGGTTGCATGGGCGGACTTATCCGACTGCAAATGGAAATAAGTATTTTGAGCCGTTGATTCACTTGCCAGATAGCAGCAGTTCCCAGCTTTCGTTCACTAACTTGGTTGAGGCCCATGTACTGAGGGTAATCAGGCAAAACCATAAAGTGCGTTTGGATAAGGTGCGGACGGCGCTGGACTACGTGGAGCAAAAGTTTGGGTTGCCTCACCCACTGGCACGGGCTCAGTTTCAGACGGACGGTGTGGATTTGTTTGTGGAGTCTGTAGGTCAGCTAATTAATGCCTCTAGAGATGGGCAGTTGGCTATGCAAAAGACCTTGCAGCAGTTGCTCCAGCGCATTGAATGGGATGAGGAAGGACTGGCACAGCGGCTGTTTCCGCTTATCCAGTTACAACAGGCGGATGCGCCTCGTGTATTGGAGATTGATCCACGCATATCTTTTGGACGGCCTGTTGTGGTCAATACAGGGATTCCTGCCGATATGGTTATGGACCGTTTCAGGGCTGGAGAAAGCTTGGAATCGTTGGCTGACGATTACGATTTTAGCCGTCAGCAGCTTGAGGAAATTCTTCGATATGAGATGGTTTTGTCTAAGGCTGCGTGAGTAAGCGCGTGAGTAAATCAGAGCAGCCTACTTTTTTTATTGACCGAGCATTGGGCCGCAGAGCGGTTGCAGATGCACTGCGTAAAGCCGATGCAAAAGTTGAGGTGCATGACGATCATTTTCCAGTTGGGGCTTTGGATATTGAATGGTTGCCGATTGTGGGCAAACGTGGATGGCTAATCCTGACCAAAGATGATGCGATTGGGCGTAGATTGCTGGAGCAGATGGCTGTGGCAAGTTCGGGAGCAAGGGTCTTCGTGCTAGCGTCGGGTAATCTGACAGGGCCAGCAATGGCCGACATCTTTGTGATGGCCTTGGCTAGGATGCAAAAGTTTGCTCAGGGTAATTCACAGCCTTTTATTGCCAAGGTTTATCAACGTGGCTCTGTTCGGATGTGGCAGTCTCGCAATCAATTACTGAAACTGCTCAAGCCTCGGTAGCTGAGTAGTTTCAGCAATTCTCAGAATTTATGAGCACAGTGAGGGGTTCGCTTTTAGCCATGCGATCGCCCCTTGCTTATCTTCAATCACACCTTCCGCCTGAGCCTGCTCTACAGCTTTGATTATCTGACCGAGCTGCTTACCAGGTTTGATATCTAACTGCTGCATGATTTCGTTGCCGCTCAGTAAGGGGCGCGCATGAGCGATCGCATCTTTTGGATCTAAAAACTTCGCAATCATCGGTTCAACGACTGCGAACTCCACGCCCTGCGCTAGTGCCAGTAGTGAGACGGCCAGAAACTGCTGGCCCGACTGTTTGAACAAAAAGAACTTCTGCGAGCGGATTAACGCCTGCGTTTTCATCAGGTCTATTGTCGGCTGCGCTTTCAAAATGGTAACCACGGCGTGAGTTTCTGCACGGCTGTAAGAGAGTGCGGTGAGTTCAGCTTGAGCGGTGGAGGCCTCTGCAGCGAGGAGTCGGCTCAGCTTAGTCGCTTTAATCCAGCTGCGGTGGTTGCCAGCGGGGACAGGTTTTTGCCACTGATGCAGCTGCTTTGCATACTCAGGCATTTTCTGTGCTATCTGCTTTACGGCGGCATCGATCTGAGCGATTTGAGCAATACTGTGAGCATCAAAGTGCGGCAGCCAAAAGTGCAGCAGCTGATGCGCCAAAACTGAGGGTAGCTGAGCGGTGCCAGCAGGAATGCTCAGCAGGGCATCGAGTTCGCTGCGAATGCGCTCTACGGAAATGCGTTGGAGCTGTGGGGCTAATTGTTTAATCGCTTGCTGGGTTTGTGGGTGTAGCTCAAAGCCAAGCTGCGCGGCCTGTCGATAGGCACGCATTAGGCGCAGTGGGTCGTCTGCTAGGTTCTGGGCGCTGACCATACGCAGCGTTTTGGCGGCGAGGTCGGCTTTGCCCTGGAGCGGATCGACCAGGGTTTGGCTGTGGGGGTGGTAGGCGATCGCATTAACCGTAAAGTCGCGGCGGCGTAAATCTGCCTCTAGGCTGTCTCCTTGCTGCTGGGCAAAGTCGACTGTCACCTCATCGAAAACGACCCGTGCAATTCGCCTAGCTTCGTCGAGCACGACAAACCCCGCATTGCAGGCAGTTGCTATATCCGAAGCGACCTCTACGGCGCTGTCTGATAAGACAAAGTCCAAGTCCAAATAGGTCGATCGGCGCTGCAATAGATGGTCCCGTACGCTGCCACCAACAAGATGTGCATCCTCGGGAAGAAGCGCAGCGGGAAAAGGCCAGGTTTCAGGCAGAAATGGAGACATGCGATCGCAGCAGCAGGAAATAAAAATCTTACGCTAAAGTGAAACCAAGGCTCTCGAATAAAAGCCCTCGACAGGGTTTGTCGCCAAGAGGTTTTAAGCCATGTGTATTTGTGTCAACTGCGAGTATGTTGATCGCTGTATTACCTATCATGCGGTGGAAACGAACCATCAGCAGCAGCATCTTACCGAAACGCCGAGTTTTGATCCTAATAACCCGACAATCAATGCCAATATTTTGCTGCCAAAGGTAGAGGTGAAGGGCGACCAAATTATTCAAGAAGACGAATTTGGCTTTGAATACGACGTGGTGGGCTGCGATAGCTTTACCGAATCGATGGGAAAATGGGCCAGGTTGAGGCCGGGTGAGGCGATTCCGACTTAGTGTGGTGTCAGTCCTCTCCACAAAATCTCTTAGGCTATGGCCTACTGTTTTAATCCTGTTTGCCCACAGCCACAGAATCCCTCAACAGCTCGATTTTGCCAGGCTTGCGGGACCGCGTTGCGCTTAGACGAACGCTACAGATTGATGTCTCTGCTGGGCCAAGGCGGATTTGGGCGTACGTTCCTAGCCGAAACTGTGGACACCGGAGCGGATAATCGGCGAGTTGCTCCAATGCCAGCACGGCAATGTGTGATCAAGCAAATCAACAAAAGCGCCTTGGCAAATGCGTCAGGATTTCGAGCTGAGGCAGATAGGCTGCGGAAGCTAGGTGAGCATCCGCAAATTCCTCGCTTGTTCGATGCGTTTGAAAACGACTCGGGCCAGTTTTTGGTGCAGGAGTTTGCGCCAGGTGAAAACTTGCAAAAGCAGGTGGCAGATAAGGGGCCGTGGGATGAGGGGGAGGTGCGATCGCTGCTCAAGTCCCTGGTGGCTATTCTCCAATACGTACACAGCTTCCAAATCATTCACCGCGACATCAAACCCGAAAATATCGTTTCTCAGCCGGGCGGTTCACCCGTGCTGGTCGACTTTGGTTCGGCCAAATGGGTTCGTCAAACCCCGGCAAAAACTGTGATTGGCAGCGCGGGCTATGCGTCTCCTGAGCAGTCGATGGGTCAGGCCACCTTTGCTAGCGATATCTATAGCTTGGGCTTGACTTGCCTGTATTTGCTTACGGGCGTTCATCCCTTTGGGCTGTACTCAGCGGCGGAAGATCGCTGGGTATGGCAAGACTATTTGGCATCGCCGATTGATCCGAAGCTAGCGCAAGTGCTAGACAAAATGGTGGCTCGCTCGTTGCAGCAGCGCTACGAGTCGATGGATCAAGTTGATCTAGACCTAAAGTCTTCTCAGAATGTATTAATCACAGGGTCTCAACAGCTGCTGGATCAAGCCAAGAAATCGATGCCAGGGCTCAAAAGCTTCCTAAAAACAACAGGTAATGTGGCTTTGCCGAAGCCGCAGGCGATGACTCGTAAGTTACCTACTGACAACCGTTCAAAGCCAAAACTGATCACGACAGCGACCCAGTCTTGGAAGCGATCGCATCGACTAGCCCCTGATATTGGCCTGACTCAAGCACTCGCTGTCAGCCCCAATGGTCAGCTGATGGTGAGTGGTGGGCTAGATGGCGCGGTGCATCTGTGGGATCTCCCAAGTGCGCAGCTGATTCATACTTTTCCACGTCGTCGGCTGATGGGCGATGGGCATCGAAGCGGCATTACCGCGTTAGCGTTTCATCCCGATGGCCGGGCGCTGTACAGTGCGAGTGAAGATGGGACGGTGAAGGAGTGGGATATTGCTGAGCGCCGACTGCTCAATACGTTGCCAGCACCGGGCTGGACGCCAACAGATGTGCTGGTAACGCCAGATGGGACTCAGCTGATGAGTGCCAATCGCGATGGAAAAATTGTGGTGTGGGAGATTGCTTCGCTGCTGCCAGTGGCTCAGCTGACCCAGCATCAGCAGTGCGTGAATGCGATCACATTTTCCCCAAACAGTGCTCACGATGCCGGCTTACTCGCTAGTGCCAGTGACGACGGCACCGTTAAGCTATGGAAGCGAACCTTTCAAGAGGATCAACTCGTCCCTTTATTCGCTAAGTCGATTGCGCTGTCCCAGGGGACTTCGACTGGCAAGGGAATAGGTCGTAAAGGTGGGGGGAAATCGCGAGCGATCGCCCTTGCCCTACGACCCACTGCTCACTTTGAACAGCAGCTGATCGTCGCGACGGAGCATACGGTGCTGCTGTATCACTTGGATACTTATTTGGAAGTGTCGGCACCTACGGTGTTGTGTCAGTCTGAGGCTTTGATTAGTGCGATCGCGCTCAGCAAAAAAACAGCGTCTTCAGATGCACTGTTAGCAGTGGGCACTGAAAACCGAGTATTGACGTTGTGGCAGATAGAAACGGGAGACTGTGTTGCGCAGCTGGCTCATGATTGGGGAGTGGGTGCGATCGCCTTTACACCAGATGGCCAAACCCTAATCGCCGCCAGCGACGATGAAGTCATCTCCATCTGGCATTCTGCTCACCGTCCCAACTTCTGACGGATACGATCAGCCAATAGCCCGGCTTCAGGAATACCCAAGACAACCGTCAGCAGTGCAAACGTCAGGAGCCCAATCCCACCAGCCACACTCATTTCAACTAAGTTGATCACAAATCCGCTGCTGCCCAGCAGGCTAACGAGTCCACCTAGCGTGAGCCAGCAAGAAACACCGCTGACAACGCTAGCTCCTGTGAGAATGAAAATAGTCTTTGCCCAGTCGGCAATCGGCAGCCCACCAATTTTGCGATCCAGCAGCACCGTCATCGCTAACAGCGACACGACATTGACGCCAATGGTTGCAATAACCAGGCCAGCCGGACCAAACAAATTAAAGAAAATATAGTCCAAAATGCCGTTAACGACGATATTTACCAGGCTGATTCTAAACGGCGTTTGCCCGTCACCCAACGCATAGAACACGCGCACCATCACATCCCGCGCCAAGTACACAAACATCCCAACGCCATAGGCAATCAATAGCGTCGTCACCAGCTGAACCGAGTCTTCGTTGAACGCGCCACGCTTGTACACCACGGTGACGATAGGCTCCGCTAGCGTCACAATCATCGCGCTCAGCGGCAGCATGGTAAGGCCTACTAGCACAAGGCTCTGGCGAATGCGCTGCTTCAGCTCCGGCCACTGCGAGGGACCAGCCAGCCGAGAGAAGATAGGAAAGAACGGCACCAAAATAACATTGGACACGATACCTAACGGCGTTTGCACCAGCAGGTTAGCGAAGCCCAAGGCAGCTAGCGTGCCAGGGACATAGGCGGCAAAGAACAAGTCAGTAATGACATTGATTTGCATCGTCCCTGAAGAAAAGGTCGCAGGAATCAACACGCGCAGCACGTCCTGAACCCCTGGATCTTTCAGCTTGAAACGCAGCCGCAGCCGTCCAAGCCCCGATTTCCACAGGGCGGGCACCTGAATAAGCCACTGCAAAACGGCACCGGCTAAAGCACCGCCCGCGAGCACCATGCCGCCAGCCATTGCATGCTCTGGCTGAATAATGTCATTTCCTAGCACCAGCCACAGAATGCCGATGCCCAGAATCGCCGTTGCGCTAGAAAGCAGAGGACTAATGGACGGTAGCCAGTACTGATCGGCAGCATTGAGTGCACCAAAGCCAATACCAATAAAGCAGGCAAAAATAGTGATCGGAGCCATAATGCGCAGCTGCATAATAGCGATAGGGCGACTCACTAGCCCCAGCTCCGTCGCCTGAAAACCCTTGCCCAGGAGATCTACAACTGGCCCTGCAAAAATAATTAGCGCAATCGTAACAAAGAATAGAGCGATGCCCACCACCGTAGTAATGGTTTCAACAATGGGCGCAATTTCTTCCTTTTCACGTTTAGACACAGCGCTAACAATCGCACTGTGAAAAGGCCCATTGATGCCGCCAAGCAGCACCAGCAGAAACCCTGGAATGATGTAAGCCACGCCGAAAGCATCAATCACAGGCCCCGTTCCAAAGGCAGCGGCACTTGCGGTCTCCCTTACCAGGCCAAACACCTTACTCAGCAGCGTGGCAGCGGCCACAATTCCTGCAATTCCCGCCAGCGATCGCTTACCCAAAATCTCTCCTTAAAAAGCCCGAACCCAATTGACCAAACACCATTTAATCACTTTACTGAACAGCCGCCCGCATCCACCCGCTGACAAAATCCACCGCCACCGTTAGCAGCACAAACACAGTGAGGGTCGCCGCCAGTCCGCTGTAGTCAAAACTGCTCAGCTGCTCCGTCATCAGCCGCCCGAGCCCACCGGCACCCACCAATCCCACAATCACCGTCTCACGCAAACACACCTCCCATCGATAGAGAATATAGGCCAAAAAACGAGCCAGATTCGTTGGCAAAATGCCATAGAAAATGATCCCGCTGCCGGTTGCACCAAGCGATCGCAACCCTCGCAAAGGCGCCTCCAGCAAATTTTCATTCACCTCCGCCATCAGCCGCCCCAAAATCCCAAAGTTATGAATCGCCAGCGCCAACGCCCCCGGCAAAATTCCTGGAAACATCCCGTACAAAATCACCAGCGCCAAAATCGGAGCCGGGATCGCCCTCGCCGCTAGCAAAATCACTCGGGTCGACACCAACCCCACATGCCCAAACGACCCTCGGCCATCCTCCCCCACCGAACTCAACACACCACCAGGCAAAAAGAAATTCTGCGCTGCGGGGAAAGAGAACACTACACCGCCAATCCCCGCCAGCGTAATCGCTAAAACCGCCATCGCCACCGTCTGCACCGCTAATGGCAGCAGCGAAACCGAAAACTCAGGCAAAACTCTCTCCGGCGAAACCTTTGGCGCTAGCTCTCCTATAAGAATGCTCGCACGCCCAACCCTGCTCCAGTCCAGCTGCAGGTGCGCAAAACAAAGCGGACCTGCGATCGCGATCGCACCCAAAGCCCCCATCACAAAAATCTTCTCCCCCGCAGCCCGTTGCCCCGTCGCCCCAAACGTAGAGCCCCTACGTCACGACAAAGCACGGCATTTCTCCCAGCTTTTTCCAGAGGCCAACT
>JBHJIY010000132.1:0-13902 GCA_050042985.1 Phormidesmis sp.
TTTGGCACCGCGTGGGTGACATGTCGTTGTATTCTCTATTCGGAATGCCTAAGCCGCTTGGCAAGGTTAGTGGACTGTCAAAGTCGGTTAACCGTCAACTAGTACAAAAAATAGTACAATTGGATTAGGCGAACTTGATTAGGCAAATAGCCCCCGTAAATCTTTAGTCTTCGTCTATCAGCGACCTCTAGAAATCTACAAAAGGTATGAAAGGCATAGCAGGGTAAAAGCTTATATTTGTCAACGTATCTTGGGTATTTGTGCTAGTCACCTTTTGATTGAGGCGCTATCATGGTGCCTTAATTTATACCTTGTGCTTCATCCCTCAGAAATTCCCGAGATTGGCCATTACTTTTTGGATGGCAATCACTCTCTATTCATTGAGTTTGAGATGAGTTTGAAATTTCTGAGCGGCGAAGCAAGGCATGGGCTCAATGTTGTTAACCCTTATAAATAGTCATGACTACTGAGATAAAGACAGAAAACGGTGCCTTCACCGACGATGTAAAAACAGACGTGAATACCTCGGCAGAAACCGTCAACGCTGATACTGCCGATACCATGGAGCAAGTCAAGAAAGTCACGGCTCAAGTCGTTGATAAGCTCGGTGATTTGGATAAGTACTTTGGTGAGTTCTTTCAAGAGTACAAGCGCCCTTTGATTGCGCTCGGCCTTTTCTTTGGCCTGTTTCTCTCAATCAAGCTCACGTTGGCAGTGCTCGAAGCTATCAACGATGTCCCAGTACTCGCACCCCTGTTTGAGTTGATTGGTTTGCTTTACAGCGGCTGGTTTGTCTACCGCTACTTACTCAAAGCATCTAATCGCAGTGAGCTAGCTAGCGAAATGAACGCCCTCAAAGATCAGGTTTTAGGTCGCGCTTCTCAGCTGTAAGTTTTAGTCATTAGGCTCGTTTGTGCCTCTGGATTCACCTTTTAGCTCAGCTAGTCTAAATCATTAAAAGCGCCGTTGCTTCCTTAGGGAGGGCAATGGCGCTTTTGTGTTGAGGGCCGATTGATTGAAGTCAATTGATTAACAACACGGGTAGAAACCGTACCCTTAACCTGCCTGTCGCCTGCTAAATGGCCTCCTATACTGGATGAAAAGAACATAGTTAATGCTTCGCTAGACCCAGGAAATATAAGATAAGCGAGCCTTCGGTTGTGAGAGGTTTGTACGAGAGGCGCAAATGGAAGAACTCAATAAAGACGTAATGCAGGCGGTAGAAGCCCTCAAGTACCGGGTGACGGTGGGCGATGTCGCGGCGCGTGCGGGTATCAATGTGGAGGTGGCGCAGCAAGGACTATTGGCGCTAGCTTCTGAAACGCAAGGCCACATGCAGGTGTCGGAATCTGGCGAGATTGCCTATGAATTTTCGCGCAGCTTTCGCTCGACTTTGCGCAATAAGTATTGGCAGATTCGGATGCAGGCCCTGCTGTCGAAAGTTTGGCAGGTGGCGTTTTACATTGTGCGAATTTCCTTTGGCATTATGCTGATGCTGTCGCTGCTGATAATTGCGATCGCAATCCTTGCCCTCTTCATCGCCATGAGCAGTCAGCAGGGTGGCAATAGTCGAGACGACCGACGCGGTGGTGGTTTCAGCTTCGGCTTTTCCCCGTTCAATATCTTTTACCTGTTTGACTTCAACTATGGCCGGGGTAGACGGCGATATCCTAACCAGCCCTCGCGTGGCTACAGAGGTAGGCCTACTACGAAACAAGGCGACAAGCTTCAGTTGTTAGAAGCGATATTTTCCTTTTTGTTTGGTGATGGTGATCCGAATGCGGATTTGGAAGAGCGGCGGTGGCAGACGATTGGCCGGGTGATTACGAATAATGGGGGTGCGATCGCCGCCGAACAAGTCGTTCCCTACCTCGATGAGCTTGGCGAAGGCTGGGACAAAGAATACGAAGACTATATGCTTCCTGTACTCAGCCGCTTCAACGGTCAGCCGGAAGTGAGCCCCACTGGCGACATGGTGTACTACTTCCCAGAGCTTCAAGTCTCTGCCATGGAACGCGGTAAGTCTTCTGTAGGTGCTTATCTCAAGGAAGCAAAGCGCAAGTTTACAGCAGCGACCTCTGACCAAGTGATGCTCTCTATTGGTTTAGGCTCTGCAAATATTATCGGCGCTGTCGTGTTGCAAGGGATGCTGGAAAACGCATTAGCTCAGGGCATTGTGCTTCCAGCAGCAGCGGTATTTGCTCAGTCGATTTTGGGTGTGCTGATGTTCTATGGCATCTCCTTTTTGACCATTCCACTCGTGCGTTACTACTGGGTGCAGTGGCGCAACTCCAAAATTGAAAAACGCAACGACGAGCGAGCCGAAAGAGCCACTGCGCTAAACCGACTCGGTGCGGCCTTTCAGCAAAAGCTGGCCTTTGCTCAGCAGTTTGCCAGCCAGAAGGTGCTGAAAGAGTCAGACACTGTCTACAGCACTGATCAAGACTTGTCTGAGCAGGCGATAGAATCTGAAGAGTTTATGCGCCGTCTCAATGAGATCTGAACGAGCGAGATTTGAATGAGCTGTCATAATTAGCTACAGAAAGTGAGGTTATTACTGTGGTACAAACACCTCTCAAGCTGACTACGTTAGAGGCATTCTTACAGCAGCCTGAGACGAAGCCTGCTAGTGAGTACATGAGTCAACAAGTGAGTCAAAAGCCTATGCCTCAGGGAGAGCACAGCTTATTACAGGTTGGGCTGTGTAAGGCGATTGACCAAGCAGCGGCACCTGAGCGAATTGCCAAAGCCTTTTCAGAATTACGCTGTGTGTTTGGCGGTGCGGCTATTGTTCCAGATATTTCAGTCTTTCGTTGGCCGCGAATTCCGCGCACCTCATCAGGCCGCATTGCTAATCGATTTGAACAACATCCCGATTGGGCCATTGAGATTTTGTCACCAGACCAAGCTCAAACAAGACCTCTAGAAAAGCTACTACACTGCGTAGAGCATGGTACGGAGCTAGGTTGGTTACTGGACCCAGAAAACGACAGCATACTGACACTTTCATCCGAATCGCAGCTTAAGCTGTATCGAGGTAGTGAGCCGCTGCCTGTGATTGCGGGGATAGACTTGGCACTATCGGCTGAAGAGGTCTACGGCTGGCTGCGCTTGGATTAAACCGTGTTTCCCTTGTGAGCACTAGCGCCCAACGAAGTAGGTCTTTATGGGACGGTGCTTCACGTTAATGGGTCATATTTTGTGTGGCGGCAGATAATTAAGCTATCGAGTTTTTGAAAGCTAGCCCATGACTCAACAACTTCTGGATACTGAAGAATTTGAGGTCGTTAACGAGCTTGACACCAGCCATCTCGTTATTGAGGATGATGCACCTGTGGATGATCTTCAGTGAGTAAAGTAGGTTTCAACGGGTTGCTCTGCGGATGATTGCTTCGTTGGAAACCTAGAGGTTAGTTTTCTAGCAGGGCGATCGCAGTACTCTGATAGTAATGCTGCAAAATCTGCTCAAAGCTCCACCCTTGCTCAGCTAGGCTCCGCGCCCCCCACTGGCTCATTCCCACACCGTGGCCGAAGCCAGAGCCATTCACAATCACCTGGCTATCGGCAATCTCAATCTCAAACCTTGTGCTGCGAAGGCGAAGCTTCGACCGGACATCTCGCCCGCGCAGGGTTTCGGTGCCGTCGTCTCCAGCGAAGCTGATAGAGGCTACCCGGCCCCCTTCGGTCATTTGCGGTGTGCCAATGGTATGCACGGTGCCGATATCACCAATTTTGCTACTGAATTCTGAAAGACTAAACGTTTCCTGCCAGCTAAATACAGGAGAGTTTTGGTCGAAGTCTTCAACGCGACGGAGGTAGGGGACATCGCTGCTCCACACGTCGCTGGCATTTTCTGTGCCACCACCCGAGGACGAGTGGAAGATAGCTTCAATGACTTGGCCATTGTGGGTGACGACTTGGTCTTCAGTGGCATCGACGGCTGCAATGGTGTTGGGGTGCTCTTGGGCTAGGCCTTTGTATACCTGGTGAGTAGTGGTGCCGCCGAGGTCGAAGAGGGGGTTTCTGGGGCGCGATCGCTTATACAATGCGTAAGATCTTGCCGCCACTGCCTGCGACTGCAATGCTGCCTGTGGCCAGCTCGTTGGCATCTCACTGCCTACCACACTGTACAGATAGTCTTCCAAATCCACATAGTTCACGGCTACTAGCTCACCATCATCTACAGTGACCATCACCCGGCCGCGATACCATTTATCCCCAATCCACACAAAGCCACCGTCAGAAGGCTCTAGCCAAAAGGCACTAGATTCTGCCAGTGTATTGCCACCATTTGTCAGGTCTACTTCAAAGCTGTCGGCCTCTATCGTGATGCCCTGAAGTCCAGGCAGCTGATAGAGCGCATTGCCGCCGCCATCGCGAATGCTGCCCATTGTGGAGCTACCAATGCTAATGGCATCATTCTCCTGTACGAGTCCCACGCGCATTTCTACCGCTGCTTGGGCCGGTAGCATGAGCATCAGCCAGACCAGTAATCCCCCCATCCAGCGCAATCCGCCACTCAATCTTCGGTGAAGTGGCGAAGGTCGTTTTTGAGTCGCTTTACCGGTTGCCAGGCCAAAGAACCAGTTTTTGGCAAACGTATTCTGACTAGGCATGTTACTGGGCATTTGGCCAGAGCTGTGGCTAGTGTTCTGGACAACGTTGTGTGTGGAAGACGGAATGTAGGCAGTCATGGTAGGAGCGCTAATGAGTGGGCGGCATCTGACCTGATATCAAATTTCAGTATCAAGTTTCATTGAGCTATTTTCCAGCGTTCCCTAACCATCTCCAAAAGCTGCCCCTTTTCGCATAGGTTTAGTGGCAGTTTGTGGGTTGTCCCTTTGTATCCTCGGTCTAGCTACAGCAGACCCGCTACTTTATATAGTTCTTCTAGCCGAGCCAGAATTTTTTGTCCGTACTTTGGGTCGGCAGCCCATAGATTGCTGAGCTGACCGACTAAAGGGGCAACACCGCGCTTGACAAAATCAAACCGAGGGTCGACCTGTGGTCGAGCTAGAGGCTCTGTGCTGGCATAGGCTTTGAGATGCTGAATGTGTGCCCGCACGCCGATAGCGGCGCTCGAAAAAGTTGCCAGGTTTCCAGTGCCGTCAGCGAGTCCAGCAAAGTTGTTTTGTGAGGCGCTTACAGTCCCTGGAAACCGCAAAAAATCAGTTTCTACGCACATCTGACAGAAGGCAATGTCATAGTCGACGCCTTCAATAGTGGCTTCTTCCCGATAAATTTTGGGTAGGTCGGGGAAAAGGTTAAGCGCGTTCTCGTTTTCAGCTCGCAAGAATATCTTTAAGTGCAGCTCGGTGGTGCTGCCGTGGCTCATGATGAGATCAATAGTGCCAGGGCAGATGTTGAGCGCAGAAGCTGGGCGCAGCTGTAGCGTACGCGTATTGGCATCCCAGCCAACGGCAATGCTGAAGGGTTTGAGGTCTACAGCTTTTACGTACACTACGCCGCGATAACGCACTCGGCGGACAGCTTCGTCTTTGGTGAGGTCTACGCTGAGGCGGTCTGCTAGGTCGATTGGGATGTAAGCATTGCCACTAATGATGATGCCTTTTTCGGGATAGGCACCTCCGTTGATTTCGATATTGATGGTGGGGTAAGTGATTGCTGTGGTGGCTGGTGGCGTCGGGGCTGTGCCGGTGACAGCGCGGCTCCATGCGGCAAGACCGTTCGCTAGACCAATCGCAAAGTTGCGACGACGCTGGGTGAGTAGGGCAAAGTCCTGAGCGTTGGTGAGGTAGGCAATTTCTGCAACGAGGGCCGGGGGAACGGTTTGGCGGCAGAAAGCGAGTCTGCCGGTGCCCGCAGAAGTGTCAGCGCGGACGCCTCGGCTGGGGAGTTCGGGGACTTCTTTGAGGAGGGAGAGTAGGATGAGTTCGGCTTGGTCTCTGCGATCGCGATTATTCGCAATGTGATACACCGTCGCCCCGCGCGTCGCCTGGTTGGTAAATTCTTCGGCGTGAATCTCAATCGCCACCGCTCCAGCGCGAGTGCGAGCGTTAATCCAGTCGATGCTCTTGGCCAAGCTAAGGTCATCAGGTACAGAAAGGACGTCGTAACCACGCGATCGCAGCTCAGGCACCACCAAATCCCGCAGTGCAATCATCTCCTGGGCTTCTGTCGTCCCGCCCACCTGCGCGCCCGAATCGCGAACGCCATTTTCGATGCCACCGTGACCTGCCGAGATAAAAATCTGTGCCATTGAACGTCTCTCCTAGATCCACGGGCAGGATACCGTACTTTACGGGTTTATTTAGATAGGGGACGGGGCCTCTTCACGATTCGCTCACCTCACCCTGCTTAAACAAAAGCTGAATTCCCAGCGCAGCCAGTCCCAGCGCTGCCACGCCAAAAACACCTGCACCCAGCGCTGCCATCCCCGTAACGAGTGTTCGCACTGCCGCCGAAATATTCACCGCAATAGGATTGTCAGAAGTAATCGGCTTATTCGCAAAGCTAGTCGCAATAGAGACCGTCAGCTTATAGCCCAATAGTGAAAAACCCGCAGAAGTCATCGCTCCGGTAAAGCAGCGCAGCGGTGTGGCTGGTGTTTTATCGTTGGGGGCTGTAGATTTTTCCATGACTTTTTTGTAGGTTATCGTTCGCTGATGTAAAGAATGGGGACGTTTACGCCAGAACCCCTTCACTTCTAAAATAAGATGCCATCGAGCCGCTGATACGCCCCTCGCATTCAATCTTCAATAAGGACACGTCGCCTGTGGCTTCTTCTTCCCCCTTCAAACACAGAGCCCGCAGGCGATTTGGCCAACACTGGCTAAAAAGTGACCAAGTCCTCAACCAAATTGTGAGTGCTGGTGAGCTATCACCCGAAGACCTGGTACTAGAAATTGGCCCAGGGCAAGGCGCGTTGACCCAACGGCTGCTCGCCACAGCAGCCAAAGTTCTCGCAGTAGAGATCGATCGTGATCTGTGCTTGGCCCTTAGCGACCAGTTCATTGCCTTCATGGCCTCTGGTCAGTTCCGCCTGATAGAATCCGACTTTTTGCAGATTAACTTCGAGCAAGCGCTAGTCGACTTAGAGCTAAATCGACCTAATAAAGTGATTGCTAATATTCCGTATTACATCACCGCACCCATTTTAGAAAAGCTGCTGGGCACTCTGCGCGAACCCAACCCGCAGCCGTTCGACAGCATCGTATTGCTGGTGCAAAAAGAAATTAGCGATCGCCTTTGCGCCGTCCCTGGCACTAAAGCCTGCGGCGCCCTCACTATTCGTGCCCAGTACCTCGCCGAATGCGAAGAAATTTGCCCGGTTCCACCTAGCGCTTTCAAACCCGCCCCCAAGGTAGAATCCGCCGTCATCCGCTTGCGACCTAGGCCTTTCCCCGCACAGGCAAAAGACCCTGCTCGCCTCGCTCAAATCGTAAAGCTTGGCTTTTCCCAAAAGCGAAAAATGCTCCGCAACAATCTACAATCCATCGTCGAAAGAGAGTCGCTTGCCGCCGTTCTGGAAACCCTTTCCATCAATCCCCAAATTCGCGCGGAAGGTCTAGGCGTTGCCCAGTGGGTCGCCCTCAGTGATGCCCTTGGACCCATCAACAATGACCAAAATGACAATGACCAAAATGACCCAATAGAAAGTGACGAATAGAAGGACTTCCATGCTTACCCTGCTCTCCAACGCCAAAATCAATCTCTATCTAGAAATTGTCGGCAGCCGAACCGATGGCTTTCACGAACTCGTCATGGTGATGCAGAGTGTCGCACTGTGCGATCGCATCACTCTTAACCCCATTAGCGGCCCATCTATCACCATCAACTGCAATCATCCGCAGGTTCCTACAGACCATACCAATCTGGCTTACAAGGCCGTGACGCTGCTGCAAAAGCGTTTCCCCAACCGCACCAATCGCTGCGGCGGCATTGAAATCACTATCGACAAAAAGATTCCGGTAGGGGCCGGTCTTGCCGGTGGTTCCTCGAATGCGGCAGCGGTGCTTTTTGGCTTAGATATCCTTTGGAAGATGGGTTTGACTCGCCTAGAGCTGCAAGAGGTGAGTGCAGAGCTAGGGTCGGATATTCCGTTTTGTTTGGCGGGGGGATGTGCGATCGCCACAGGACGCGGTGAAGAAGTTGACGTACTGCCCAAAAGCCCTAAGCTTTTCGCTGTTCTTGCCAAGTACGAGAGTATTTCAGTCTCTACGCCCTGGGCTTACAAAACCTATCGCCAGCAGTTTGCCCACACGTATTTGCCGCTAGACGATAGGGCCACCTTGGCTGAGCGGCGTGCCCGTGTTCATTCCAGTGACATGCTCAAATCTATCGGTGCCCGCAATGCAACGGCCATTGGCACTCACCTGCACAACGATTTAGAAAAAGTCGTGCTGCCAGCGCATCCTAAGGTGACTCAGCTAAAGTCGTCGATGGCAGAAATTGCGCAGACCAACGGTGGAATTGGCACGATGATGTCTGGCTCTGGGCCAACGGTGTTTAGCCTGACCGAGACTTTAGAGGCGGCAGAGGCGGTGAAGCAAGAAGTGCGATCGCGCTTCAACGATCCAGATTTGAAAGTGTTTGTGGCTCCTTTTACCTCCCACGGAATCGTGACAAAAGCCTAGCCGCGTTACGTCCATCCCGCAGCGGTGTTCTTACCATGTGTATTACGAGTCGTCATCAGAAATTAAAGCACGACAAAATATTTGATATGATAAGAGATAGCACTATTCGATTTTTTTATGAAGCGACTTCCTTTTGACAGCCAGCAAGTAATGCGCCGCACCGAAGATCTCATCACTGCCGCTTCCAATCGTTACCGCATCACTGTTCAGGTTGCCAACCGCGCCCAGCGTCGCCGTTTTGAAGAATTCGACAGCCTCGATGAGTCAAAAATGAAGCCTGTGCTTCGCGCTATCGTTGAAATGTCTGATGAGCTGACTCAGCCCGAAATCATCGGCGAATAATTCACTAGCTGAAAACAGCTTGTAATCTGTAAAGCAAATCCTAGAGCGTAGTCATGAGCCCATCCCTAAAGCGTTACCGTTTGTTAGGGATGCAGGTGACTACGCTTTTTAGCTTGCTTATATTGCTGGGTGTTGCGCTTCAGTCGTTTCAGTCTGCGCTAGCTCAGCCAGCACCTATCCGCCGCTTCAGTCCGTCGACTATCTCAGCGCAGATTTATCAGCAGCTACCCGATTTCCCGCTAGAAAACCAATACATTAGCAGCGAAACCGGCAGCGTCGATCCTGACAATACGCTAGTCTCTCGCTTCGTTCGCTATCACGTCTACATTCAAAATCGACCGACCAACTTCCGACTTGATTGGAAGCTTACCCTTGCCGACTACCTCGGTGCCTTCGAGCGAATGTCATCCGAGCGCTATGCCGACTACGGCCTACGCGAAAACCCGCTGAATAACGACATTGCAGTCATCGAAGCGCTATCTCCTGAGCAGCGAAATACTTTCGTCAACACGCTGTATGAGACGTTTACTGCGCCCATCGAAGAGGCCGAACCTGCTGCCGAGGACTTCTCAGCTCCATGATGATGCGTCATGTAGTGTCGGGAGAGGGTTGGCGCTTAGGCTGGAGCCCAAATGCCGATCACTTCCGTGGCTTGGTTGCTGGGCAGTACTGGGCCATAGAACTCACCGCCGCTGAATTTCAAGACTTTTGCCGAGCAGCGCAAAAGCTGAAGGCAGAAATGACTGCTATGGCTAGTCTGCTGATGGATGAGGAGCGTATTACCTGCGAGCAGGAAACGGCGTCTATTTGGGTAGAAGCGGAAGGCATTCCTTCTCGCTACGGTCTGCGATTCATTTTGCTAGCGGGTAGAAAAGGTGAAGGGGCGTGGCCTGCTGCTGCTGCAGCTGAGCTGACGAGTGCGATCGCTCGGCCCCCGTTCTCTCAAATTTCTCAAATCTAACTTAGCCGTCAATCACTAAGTTTTTGAAGCGCTTATATAAATAAAACTGCCTAAAAACGGCTTAACAAGCCGATGGTTTGCTATTTTATCTGGGAGTTTAAGGTTAGTTGCACCGTATTATCTTGAAAGCCATCATGGCAAAGTGCGATCGCTTCAGCCATTAGCCACATTCAATCAAGGGAGCTGGGTTCACAGTGAAAGTAAAAGTCATCAGCGACACGCTGTTTAAGCTCAGCCCTAAAATGTCGAGTCAGCTGGCGAATTCTGAAAAAGTCTTTGTCAAAAATCGCACTGAGTTCGAGCTGATCTCCTACACAGAAGCTGAAAATAACCACACTCGCCTCGTTCTGGCAAACCAAACGCTGGGTGGCAATCAACGCATTTGGTATGCCTACAACCCTGACATTGAACTAGAGGCATCGCCTGTCAAGCTAACTGTCGTCAGCGATACCCTTTTCAAGCAGCGCCCTATCCTCTCTTCCCAGCTATCAAACGCAGATAAAGTCTTTGTCAAAAACGGCACCCAGTTTGATCTGAAGTCCTATCTGCCGGCTGGTGGTAATCACCTCAAAGTCGCCCTTGCTAACAAATTTCTGGGGCCGAACAATCTCAACACCTGGTATGCCTATCAGCCCGACGTGCGCGTCAGTGGCTCTACCGTCACTCTTAGAGTCGTCAGCGACACCCTCTTCAAACTCAAGCCTGTATTCTCCTATCAGCTCACCAGCTCAGAGAAAATCTTCGTTAAAAACGGCACAGAGTTTGAGCTAGCTGCCAACGAAAAAGCCACCGGTAACCACGTTCGAATTGTCCTTGCGAACACAGGACTAGGCGATCGCAGCGTCAAAGAATGGTACGCCTACGCGCCGGACATCGTCATCGAAGGAACCTCTTCCGACAACACACCCCACAAAGGCGACCCCAACGCCTCGCCACAGCCCGTTCCCGACCCAGAACCGACTACCCCAGTAACGCCCGCGCCGCCCGTTATCAAGCCGACGCCCGCACCAGAACCAGACCGACCCGCACCAACCGGACCCTTTCGTCTTCCAGGCTTTCGCAGTACCTTCTATCTATCAGAGCCCATTGTGCCAAACGGCAACTTCACCTGGGCCGAAGCGACCAAAAACGGCAGTCGTATTCCGGTGAGCCGCGATGTCACCTACGGCATTATCCGCATTGCCAGAGTGATGGAAGAAGTGCGATCGCGTTTAGGCGATCGCCCCATCCGCGTCAACTCCTGGTATCGCGACCCCGTCTCCAATCGCGCGGTCGGCGGAGCCCTCTACTCCCGCCATCTATCCGGTGACGCCATCGACTTTGTCGTCATCGGCCTTCATGCCTACAGCGTCTACGACCGCCTCAACCCCTGGTGGGGCTCCCAAGGAGGCCTAGCCAGCTCCTCCATCTTCACACACATTGATGCACGTGGTTACTACGCTCGTTGGAGTTATGGCTACTAGTTCTACATAAGCACTTGAAAAGTCCTCAGGACGGTCTTCAGGAAAAGCTGTATAGTATACAAGTACTATTTATTTCCTGAGGATTATCCTATGGACAAACCTGTTAGCTTTGAATTTGTTGGACTTACTCCTGTGGTTGATCTGCTAGATCGCTATAAATTGGGAAGAAGCGTTATTTACAAGCGCCTAAAAGACCTCGGTATTAAGCCTAAGAAAATAAGTGTTCGTACCTATGTAAATGCAGAGCAATTGAAGTTATTAGATTCACTTCATGAATTTATTCAAGGAGGCGGTACAACTGCTGAGTTCCTCTTCCATAGAGGACAGAATCTTAATGGCGATACATAAACAGCTGAGAGCTACTTTGTTTCTCTATCGTCAAGACCCTTCTGATAGAAAATTGTGTGGTATATCTACATAAGGTTCCTGAGGATTGTCCGGGGGATAGTAGAAAATGAGTGAAGGAAATATTGATCGCATTCCGGTCAACCAGCTGAGTGATCGCTATAACCTGGCCAGAAGTGCTGTATATAAGCGCATGGCCGATCTCGGCATTGAACGGGAAAAAATAGGAAATAGGGCTTACGTTAGCGGACCACAAGTGGTTTTGCTCGATGAGCTTCACAGCTTTATCGGCGTTGGTGGTAACGTCGCAGAATTCATTGCCCGTAAAGGGTTGGACAAGCCCAAAAACCAGCAAAAAGACTCCTCAGGTCAGTCCTCAGGATTAGCTTTAGACCAGTCGGATATGGTGAAGCTGATAAGTGCGATCGCTGCTGAAATGGCCAATAATCTTCAGCCAGCGATCGCACCTCCTTCCGACCCACTCGCCTATTACGAATCTCTAGAAAAAGCTGCTAGCAACGGCTGGAAGCTTCGTACCTCCGAGCTTGCGAGTCTGCTACAGCTCAGCGCCAAAGAAATAGATAGCTACGGCCAAACCTTCTATGAAGCAGGTTTCGTCTTCAATCGTTCAGGCTACCGTTCGGGAGGCGAAACGGCTTGGCAGGTTACCAAAGGGTAGGCCAAAGTTATCTCCTGGGGTAGTATGTATGTATGCACAGGAAAAAAGCTGACATTTCTGCCAGCTTCTACATTCTTTTTAGTGTGCGTATCTGTTTAGTTATCAACTGACTTCCGCTGCAACGGAACCAATTGAATACATCTAGTGATGGTGGTGTCGGTGATGACGTCGGTAGTGATGCTGAGGTTAGCACTGGCATCACTTTTGCGTTGAAATGATAGTGCAGCACATTGTAAGTGTCCTGTGTCTATCCGCAATTGTGATGGGCTCTTAGTCATTCTGGCACTTGTACGCCAGCAGGGGCTTTACCCACCAGTGGAAGCCGTTCCCCCTAAACCCTCGAGCCTTTCGCTTGAACTAACTATAACATATCCTCAGGACTGTCCGCAGGATAAATGTACGGATAATCCACAGGATAGTATGCAACTGTCCTCAGGACTGCCTCTGCATAAGGCGTGAGATGTTGTGCAAAGAAATAATATTGCTCCCTCTTGTGCTCGAATGACCCAAAAATGACCTGGGGGCACCTGAGCAGAACTTGACTGATCGCTTCGCAGCTTATGCTATTCTTGATAAGCAAATTAAACGCTTCGGGGCGTAGCGCAGCTTGGTAGCGCACTACTTTGGGGTAGTAGGGGTCGTGGGTTCAAATCCCGCCGCTCCGATCGGCAAAACATTTGCTATATATGGCTTACAGCCGCTCTCTCACCGAGGGCGGCTTTTGTCGTTAACGTGCGGTAGCGTGCAATTAACGTGCAGGTAGCGGGCAATTAAGGTGCAGGCGGCTCTAAGTTGGGCAGTTCCGGCATGTTCATGAGGTGTCCGTAGGTCTCTGAAATCATGCGCGTGTTGGCATGGCCTGCCATCGCTGCGGCCTGGCGCTCGGTCCATCCTTCGTACTCCAGACCGTAGGTGAGCATGGTGTGGCGAGAGGTGTAGGGAGGGCGATAGCGGATGCCGGCGAGCTTGCAGCATTCTTTCCAGCAGCGATTTCTATAATTGCGGTCGTCGATAGGTCCACCGCCTGGCGCTGAGAATATGAGGCCGTCAGGGTCCGCCGTCAGATACCAGCGTTCCTGAAACAGGCTAATCAATCGGTCATTCAGAGGCAGTGTCCTGCTGGTGCCGGTCTTCGTGCCCTTGCGCTGTCGTGATTTGCCTGCCGATTTGCCGTCAGCTGCTCGGCTGCGTGCTTCGCTGATGCTCATCTGCCGATTGCCAACGTTGACGCAGCGCCACCGCAGGCCGATAGCTTCGGATGGTCGTAGGCCGAGGGAAATAAGCACTACGGTGAAGGCGTAATAGTGGCTTGCTGGCGGATGCGATCGCATGGTTTCCAGAATCAGTGCCAGCTCCTCACGGCTGATCGGGGTGCTGTCCTGAACCTTTTGCGATGTCCCTTTATGAGTGCGAATCGTTTCAAACAGGTTTTCACGGCAGTGCTTATGCTCAACTGCCCACCGACCAAAGGCCTTGAGTAGAAACAGGTTTTGGTTAGCAATTTTTGGCGACTGC
>JBHJIY010000133.1:0-11432 GCA_050042985.1 Phormidesmis sp.
ATCATTCTCGGCCTCATGTTGAGCCAGCAAGTACCGCTTCAAATAAAGGCTACAGCTTGTCCCGCTGCCAATCTCTTCATCCCAATACTCATCCAGATTAGGCGACAACCCTAGCTGCTGACTCAAATTGGCACAAAACCAGCGTAAAAAGTGGGTCTGACTCTCTAAGGCCTGGTCGTTCAGCTGATGAAAATCCAGATAAACGCTGCGGTAATTTTGCTCTGCTGCGTACGCCAAAATCCTGACCAGCAAGGAGCTTTTGCCCATTTGATAGGGGGCTTTTATCCGAACCAGTCCACCAGGCGTGCTGACTTCCTGAAATGCCAAATCTTCAATCGGTGGCCTTTCTACATATAGCGGAGAGCCCACCGGCACTGGCCCACTCGGAAACTTGAATGTAAACCGGCGCACGGTCGAAGAGGCCTCTTCAGGGCTGGGGCCAATCAGCTGCACTTCGGGCAGCGTGAGCGACCGAGCCTCCAACACTGAGCGCATATTCGCCTTACTAATCGGTTCGTCAAATACCTCCGACATAAACTGCCACAGCTCAGCCGCGACCTTCTTCAAATAGGCTGCTTCATAGTGAAACGCCCTAGCCATATCTGAATACGTCTCTCCCTCCCACGTCTGGCGCAGAATCAGTTCTTTTACAGGCGGTAGCTCGTTTTGTCCCTTAGCCTGCACTAAGCGAACAATTTCATCAGGCTGCATGGCGTTAGTTATGACATATAAGGCTGGGCATGGGTGAAAGTAACGCCTACGACTTATGCCATACGCCATAAGTCGTAGATGCGTTTACACCATACAGCGATATGTCTAGCTGCCTGTAGTGTGTCGACGCCAAACAATTAAGAAAACCCAGAAAACCCAATTCAAAAGGTTACCTTTTATGGTTACCTTTTTACGTTTGATCTGTGCCGACATCAAATGCTGAAATCAAAACATCGGTTTGACAAGATACCTAGCCTGACAAAATTGTCACCTGACGCATACCCACAGGTTCGAGTTCAAACTGTCTGACGCTCTTTCTGGTAACTCGGTTGGCGATTACGCTTCTTTTGGGATTCATCTGCCAATGCCCACCAACCCACTAGCGGCGAGACAACAGCAGCAACCAGAGCAGCCCATACGCCTTTGAAGATGACGTAATTCAGCAAAGGGAATCCCTGACTACCGCCCAAACTCAGTGCCATGAGAATAGGCGCTCCCGCAAAAATAAGCCCAGCGGCAGCTAGCCCCAGTCCTCTTTTGAGGGGAGAAAGCTGAAAAATATCGAGCGGATATTGTGATGCTGGAATAGGCGGTAGTTTTCCGGAGGTTACCATTTTAGCGACGCTCTTACTGCTGATAACACACAGCAAAAACGGAAGAAGAAAGGCTGTGGCCAGCAAATCAACCGCAACGCTGCTGCCACCCCACAATGGGAAAAGAGTCACTGCGCGATTGCGCAGATAGCAGATAGCACCATTGGCCACTAAATTAATGACTGTCGGAATTGCACATTGGTCAATGGTAAGAAAGCGCCGATGCTGAGCAGATAAACCCATAGGAATAGTCTTCCATAATGACTGCGCCAACTGTAACGAACGCTCACCTTTAAAACAATCATTCATTAGCAGCGTTTTAAGGAATTAGTCTCTTTTTCGAGTTAAACGCCGACCAAAGAAGTTGCTACAGGGGTATGAAGAAGTAACTAAACAATCTATCTATTCATGCGAGACAGTCATACGAGAAGGAAGAAGGCGTAACAATAATGCCCATGATGCTGAATTCTTAAAAAAGAGGAAAGCAATAATTTAATTATCTTCCAGATTATTTAGCTTAGGTATCGTACCTATACAGGTATCGTAGGAAGCAGATCTACAAAGACAGATGTCTTCAATAGCGCTCTAGCAGCGCAACGTCCAGCGCAACGTTCGTTACGAGAATAGCTACGCGCTTGTAGCTATTCATATGCGTGTTCCAGATCTGAATGTTAATACATCGCAGAATTAGACTGCCACTTTTCTGAAAATCAAGAGGAATAAACCTGTGTTCAACAATTCAAAACAACGCGCTAAAGAGAAATTAAATCGCTATGTGATCAAGCAAACGCCCTTCAACTGGATCCTGACAGGTAGTCTCCTCGTCGGTGGATTGACTGCACTAGGACAGATTGCGCCTACTTATGCTCAGCAGCTAGCTCAGCGCAATGTAGAAGATGAACTCATCAACGAAGTTGTAGAGGCCCCTCCTGAAGTCTTAGCTGCGATTCGAGAAGCCCCTTTTAGTGAAGTTTTTGACTTAAATATTCCGACAGGAGAGCCTGGCTACGCCATTAAAGATAAGGATTATAACCCTAGATATGATGGTGTTGGTTTATATACGCTCTGGGGAGATGTTCCTGAGCGAGACATTCTCCAGCTGTCTGTCTTTTACTGCTTCCGTAACCGCGCCCTGGAAAATGCTGAACTAGAGAAAGTTACATTGCTTGACGGTGACCAAGAACTAGTAACCATCGAGCAAAAAATAGTGACTACTCAAGCCGAAGAAGTGGAGACAACGCCCGCATACTACGAGACAACCACCTTCTTCTCTGACCCCTTTTACAGTCCTTATTGGGGAGGTGGTTACTACCGACGAAGTTCGCCCTTCTCGAGAAGAACCGTCCAGTCAACCTATGTTCCAGCAGAAAATTGTAGCGTAGGCGGTGGCCGGTTTGACCTAATGCCAGCAAGGGATGCCCTGGCTCAGCTGCCGAATAAAACCTTGAATGTTAAATTGCTCTTTAGCAATGGCAGGACTGAAAATTGGCGATTGGGAGGTGGTACTGTAGAACGGATGAAGGCATTCCCTTCTCTCCAGTAGTTCTCTCTTATCCCTGGAAAGTTTTAGTAGACTTCGCTTTTACTATCTGCTCAGTCTATTGTTGTCTGTCACTATGACAGGCTCTCTGTTTTTTTTTGAAAATCTAAAGAACGGGTTGCATTTGTCCGGCAGATGCAGACATCCCACATAGTCTGTATCTAGCTTTGAAAGCGTTCGAAAAAACGCGAAGAAGAAAACGTGTAAACAAGGAGATTTCATGAAGAAGCTTGGTTGGTTTATTTTGTCTGCGACTGTTGCCACCCTAGGTGTGACAGTCTGTGTAAATTCTCAAACGTCGGCTCAGGAAGGAAATGCAACGTCTGAAGAGACTGTATCTGCCATAGCGCAGGCTGAGGATACAGTTGATTTGGCGACACTCACTTGCCGGGAGTTTCTGAAAACACCTGGCGATGAACAGGCCAACTTAATGATCTTTATGCATGGGTATATGAGCGGTGTCTCTGAGACCACTACGGTTGACGGGCCTGCTTTGGCAAATGCTTCCAACAGTATTGTTGATGGCTGTATTGATGATCCTGAGGGGACGTTGTTTAGCCAGTTCGAGGCAAACCGCTAGCTTGTACTGACTGGTTTGAACCAGGTTTGAACCAGGTTTGAACCATATACGTGGTGAAAAATGTGTAGGGAAAGCCGTCTCGATTAATACTGTTTAGCCAGGTTGAATTGGATATGAAAGTACTGAAAAAGAGGCTGGGGCTTAGCCTCGCTGCTTCTTTGGCAATGAGTGCTGTGCTGCCACTGCTGATCGTTAGTCAGCCAGCTCATGCACAAAGAGATAGAGATAATTACAACGAAGATCGTTACAGCTACTGTGATCGCCGTGCCCGTGATGAAGCCAGACGTGTGTCTGGTGGCGTCATTGGTGGTGCCATTGAAGGCTCTATTCGAGGGGCCATCATTGGGGGCATTTTTGGCGGCAGGGAGGGGGCCCGCAGAGGCAGTCGAGCCGGTGGCACGCTCGGTGGCATTGGCGGCGGAATAGAACAAGAGCGAAGACGCGAAGACGTGTACAGACGCGAATTTGATAACTGCATGTATCGCGAAAGATAGGTAGGTGCCTGCTACTATTTGTTGATAAGGCAGGGGCCAAATTGCCTTAATTACTGACTTATCAACAAATAGCCTGAGACAAATAGCCTGCTATGAAGCGACCTCTCTTCCTTTTCAAAGAAAAGTACACGCTTTTGCTTCTAAGCTTAGTGGTCACTTTTTTTGCTGCCCCTTTTTTAGAGGGGAGTATCGGTAGTGTCATCTTGCCCTTTTTGTTGCTGACGACTATTTTGTCAGTGACAAAGAGCTTCGCGCGACGTAGAGCACTGGCAGTGGCCTACACAGCGATCGCAGCAACTGCATACATACTCTTGCTCAGCGCCAACTTAAATTGGATTAGCGGTTCTACTATCAGGTATGGTGTCATCGCCCAAGGGGTCTTCGCGCTCTACTTGGGCGGCGCCGCTTACTGGGTAGGAAAAGATATCTTTGCGACCTCACATGTTACTGCCGATACCATTCGCGGTGGTATTAGTGTTTACCTTCTCATTGGCTTTGTCTGGGCTTTGTTTTACGGCATGGTCGCAACTCTAAACCCTGAGGCCTTTTCGCAGCTGATGTTTTCCGGGCAAGGAGCAGGCTCTTACCAAAAGACTTTTCACTTTAGTTTTACAACGCTGACGACATTAGGTTACGGCGACATCGTGCCGCTGAGTGATATTGCCCTAGTGCTGACTAATTTGGAGGCTATTATCGGTCAAATGTATTCGACGGTCTTTATTGCTATTTTGGTGGGTGGTTACCTTTCTCGTCGAGAAGAAACTTAAAGTAACTCTATAACTAAGGGGTTTGTTGGCGACGACTTGCTTCAAAGCGGTATGATGTGAAGCAATAAATCGTGAGAACAAAATAATTGGGGTTCTTGTCGCCTCTGCTTGCCTCACCTGAATCAGGCTGCTTTAGGAAAAATCAAAAAGAAACATTTCTTCTATGTGCATTTCACTTGGCCTCTCTTAAGAACTGTAATGCTTTCACCACAGCCTTCTCAACAATCTTCTCAAAGCATGCGCCTTTCTAGAAAGCGGTTATCTCCTTTCTTCGTTGGAACGGTGCTTTCTATTTCACTTCTTAGTACTGGCTGTAGTCGATCTAGTAACAGTGCGAGCGCGGCACCGCCTGGCACACCTGCGCAAGTTGTGGAATTGGAGCCTGATACCGTACGAGAGAGTACTACCTTTGTTGGCAATCTAGAAGCTGTGGAAGTCGTTGACGTGCGTTCTGAAATTCAAGGACGTATTGAGAGTGTGTTTGTCTCGCCTGGGCAGTTCGTCAGTGCGGGGCAGTCGTTAGTCCTGCTAAAGCCAGATCAAACGGGGCCCCAGTATGAGGGTGCTTTAGCTGGAATTGACGTGGCCACGACGAATCTGGATAGTGCTCGGGCCCAGCTGGAGGTCGCCATTGTTCAGCGCCGCAGTGCGCAGTCAAGATTTGATGTTGCCGCAGAGTATGAGCCTAAGTTGCGTCAGCTTTTTGAAGAGGGTGCGATCGCCGAATTGCGCTTAGACGAAGGCCTGCTAGAAGTAGAATCTGCCAGAAATGAATATGCTGCGGCGCAAGAGCAGGTAGTCGTGGCAGAAACCGCAATCGCTCAAGCGCAGAGCACCATTCGTCAGGCTGAAGCGCAGGCTGATGAATCTTTTGTGAGCGTGCAGTCCAAAGAGGTTGTGACGCCCATTGCTGGCGTAGTCGGTGATTTAAGCATAAAGCGAGGAGAGTATATCGGCACGGGAGACGAGATTGTTAAAGTAACCCAGACCGAAAACCTATTTTTGAATTTACAAATCCCTTCTAATAGGTCTTCCCAGCTCAAAGAAGGCTTAACCGTACAGCTGTTTGATCCTGCAACAAAAGAGCCGCTAACGACTGGAACAATTAGCTTTGTGTCACCCACAGTAGATGCAGAAGTCCAGACTATTTTGGCAAAGGCACTGTTTAATGATGTGGGCCGCAAGCTTAGAGATGGGCAGTACGTAGAGGCTCGCATTATTTGGGACACTGACCAAGGCGTACTCATCCCGACGACGGCGATTACGCGCTCGGGCAGTAAAAACTTCGTGTATGTGGTGAATGAAGAGCCGAACGAAGCGGGGCAGGAAACTGTCAGCCTGAAGCCTATAGAGTTAGGACCAATTCAGGGCGATCGCTATGAGGTTACGTCTGGATTGGAAGAAGGCGATCGCGTCGTTGTCTCCAATATATTGAAGCTGGGCGATGGTGCACCTATCATGCCAGAACTTGTCAGTCCAGCACCTGACAGCACAGACGCTTTCACAGAAAGTGCGCCAGATAGACCAACAGAGAATGATGCCGCTGGCGGCTCTGATGCAGAAGATACAGACGTCGAATAGTTTTACCGTTCGCCCGATTGACTGACTTAGCCGGTTGGCTACCCTAAACAAAGAACATAGCGCTATGTCTATTTCTGCAAACTTTATCAAACGCCCGGTACTCACTACCGTTTGCACCATCATCATTATGTTGATTGGTGGTGTGTGTATACCGCTGCTGCCGATTAACTACCTACCAGACATTTCGCCAGTACAAATTCAGGTCACTAGCTTCTATACCGGGGCAGACGTACAAACGGTTGAAAACACAGTCACCACAATCTTAGAGCGAGAGATTAACGGTGTCGCCGGGATGGATTACATCACCAGTGAAACCTACGCTGGAAACAGTAAAATCTCAGTTTATTTTCCACCGGGCAGCGATAAAGACACCAGTCAGGTAAACGTTCAAAACCGGGTGTCGCAAGCGCTGCCAAAGCTGCCAACCACCGTACAACAATCAGGTGTAACCACCAAGGCTGCTTCCAGCAGTATTTTGATGATTTTTGGGGTCTACGGTGAAAATGGTGAGTACGACGACATCTTTATTAGTGACTATGTTGACGCGAATATTACCGACAGGCTCAAGCGAGTAGAAGGGGTCGGTGATGTCACCGTTTTTGGTGCCAAGCAAAATGCGATGCGCCTATGGCTAGACCCTAACGCCCTGGCTGCTCGCGGACTGACTGTTTTAGATGTTTCCAATGCACTGAGAAGCCAAAGTGTGGTGGTGGGTGCAGGTGCCATTGGCCAAGCGCCCGTAGCGGGCAATCAACAGTTTGAATTGCCCATCCGGATTCAAGGTCGCTTTTCAGAAATCTCTGAATTTGAAAATCTGGTGATAAAAACATTGCCAGATGGCGGGTCGGTACGATTGCAAGACGTCGGCTATGCCGAAATTGGCGGAGAAAACTACGCGACTAACGCCAGGATTAATGGCCAGCAGGGCGTCGGTGTTGCCATTTCTCAGTCGCCAGGGAGTAACGCCCTGGATGTCGGCACCAATATGAAAGCGGCCTTCGAGGACCTGAGCGAAAAGTTTCCGCCTGGGATGACAGCCTCCTTGGTGTATGACACGACTGAATTCATTCAAGTCTCTATTCAAGAAGTTCTGATTACCCTGATGCAGGCGATTGGTCTGGTGATTTTGGTGATTTTTGTCTTCTTGCAAGATTGGCGTACCACCGTGATTCCTGCTGTTGCGATTCCGGTGGCGCTGGTAGGTGCGCTGGGTTTTGCCTTCGGTTTTGGCTTTTCGCTCAACAGTTTGACGCTGTTCGGTTTGATTCTGGCAACGGGGTTGGTAGTAGATGACGCGATTGTAATTGTGGAGGCGGTGACGACCAAAATTGATGAAGGCATGCTGCCCAAAGCAGCGTCTTTGGCAGTGATGGATGAGATTGCGGGCGCGGTCGTTTCGACGTCGCTAGTACTGATGGCCGTCTTTATTCCGGTAGCTTTTTTCCCAGGAACAACCGGCGCACTTTATCAACAGTTTGCACTGATTATCGCTTTCTCAGTCGTTGTTTCTACCTTTAACGCGCTGAGCTTTAGCCCTAGTATGGCGGCTATCTTACTTAAGCCCAAGAGCACAGATGTAGAGATAGAGCAGCAGGCGGCTCGCAGTGGCCAAAAGAATGGTGGTCGGAGAAATCCCTTGCAGTGGTTCTTCAACAAGTTCAACCAGTCGCAAGCCTGGATTCTTGAAAAATATAAAGAGATTGTTGATAAGTTTATTCGGATTCGTTACGTCGTTATTGGTGGGTTTGTAGTGGGTCTGATTGCGACCTACTACATGTTTATGAGCGTGCCCGGTGGCTTTGTCCCCAGTGAAGATCAGGGCATTTTCCTAGGCATTGTCCAGGGCCCAGATGGGGTTTCTCTGGGTTATACGGATGAAGTAATTGAATCGGTCGGTGAGACGATTGGCAGTATCCCTCAGGTAGAAGGTTACTTTGCCGCAAGTGGCGCGGCGCTAGAAGGTGCGGGGCCAAACCGGGGCATGTTTTTTGCCAAGCTGAAGCCCTGGGCCGATCGGGGTGGCAAGGGAGAAGATGTTGATAGTCTGTTGCAGCAAATCAACGGCGCGTTTTATCAGAACCAGGATGCGATCGCTGCTGGATTCAACCCACCGCCTATTCCTGGATTTAGCTCTACGGGCGGTATCGAACTTCAGTTCCAGGATCAAACCGGTGGCGACTACGGTATTGATGACTTCCTTGGGAATGCGCGTGAAGTACTGGCTACCGCTAACGCAAAAGAGGCCATTGGTGGCTCAGCGAGTACACAGTTCACAGCGGGTGCACCGCAGCTACAGATCGATCTTGACCGTAACCAGCTTGAAGCTTTAAACATTGACTTTCAAGAAGCACTGACGACAATCGGCGCGACGGTTGGCTCGCAGTAAGTCAATGAGTTTACGCGCGGCACACGTGGATACAAGGTGTTTTTGCAAGCGCAGGGTGATTTCCGTGATTCGCCAGAAGATTTGCAGAGTTTGTATGTGCGATCGCGCGACGGCAAAATGATTCCCTTAGGATCTATCGCCACCATTACCCCCGTGACCGGCCCGCAGATTATCTATCACTACAACGGCTTCCGCACAATTAAGATACAGGCGCGGCAGGCAGAAGGATTTTCCAGTGGTCAGGCGATCGCCGCGATGAATGACTCCTTAGAAGAAGCTGCCCTACCCGGACTAGAAGGTGACTGGATCGGTCTGGCCAAAGAAGAAATTGCCGCCGGTAGCTTAGGTGCGCTGGTCTTTGGCTTTGGCATCATCATGGTATTCCTAACGCTATCGGCCCAGTACGAGAGCTATGTCGATCCGGTCATCATTTTGCTGACCGTACCGCTAGCGCTGCTAGGCGCACTTAGCTTTATCGCCGTGCGAGGGATGCAGAACGATGTATACGTACAGGTCGCCCTGGTAATGCTGATTGGCCTGGCCAGTAAAAACGCTATTTTGATTGTTGAATTTGCGAATCAGGCCAAAGAAGCCGGGGCAACGCTTGTAGAAGCTGCAAAAAGAGCTGCCGAAGCAAGGTTCCGAGCGATATAGATGACAGCCGTATCCTCGCTGGTCGGCTTTTTCCAATTGGTCATCGCGACGGGAGCAGGTTCAGCATCGCGTCGCGTTATTGGCACCGCACTTTTCGGTGGATTGTTTATCTCCACGGTACTTAGCTTTTTGATTGTGCCGGTACTGTACGTCGTTATTAAGAGCCTAGAAGCAAGCTTTCTCCAAAAGAAACCGCCTACAGCAGGTTCCGATGGAAACAGCGGCAATGGATTCAACAACTTAGCTGATGGTTCTATCAAGTTAGCGGGCGCAGGTGCAGATAGCGCTGGTGATGTAGAAGTTACCTTCCCTACGCAAACTGATAATGAGAACTTGATCTAAACGAGAACTGAGCCTGGAGAGCACCAACCATGAATCAACGGAAAATTTGGTTTTCGGGTATTGTCACTAGCGTAATTGGTGTCGTGATTGGCTTGGTTCTTTCCAGGATTGTAGAGACGCCTTATACCAGCTCGAACTACCAGCGGTTAGGCCGAATCTATATGCTGGTATGTGGAACCGGAGGGCTGATCGTTGGTACGACACAAGAGGCCTTGCGGCAGCTCCAGGAAACGCGATCGCAAGAAGAAGAGGAGAGACGGCGACGGTAAGCACTATAGCTTCTGTCGCAATCAAATCATAGGCAGAGCAAATGCTAGTGGGCGAATATAGCGTTTCTCGGATGCATTCGAGGAACGCGAGTCACTTGACCTGTTGCCACTTAAGGCTTTCAGCCTGAGAACTGTACCTCAGTCAAGTGACAAACGCTATAGAGGCCTGTTGATTGTATTAAGTTCTTTGCTGAACAGAAAAACAGCTGATAGCATTTGAAGCAATTATTGTATTAACTGTGTAGAGGAATTTGTGAAAGCCACACCAGGTAAAACCTCTCCTAAAATATCACCCCACAATTCACAAAGCGTATTAGATAGCTATATTGTTTGTCGTAATCGGGTTAGCGGGAGAGTGGCGCTAGCAACTATAACGGCTTCAGCAATGGGTGGCTGGATACTGTTCAATCCACCAGAGGCGGGATCTTCGCTGGGGGGTGTTACTGCCGTAGTTGGCTATTGTTTTGGCACGGCACTGGCCGTTTTTATCTATGCATTTGTCGGTTCAAGGCTGCGACAAATAATGCCTTGGGGCTACTCGCTCAATGAATACGTTCGTCATCGATTTGATTGGCACAGTGGCGGATGGATTGCTAAGGTGCTGTACTGGCTGGTGGTGGCTGTCATGCTGCTGTATATGTTTGTTTATTTAGGGTTAGAGTTGGCTGCGATCGCACAGGTCTTGAGACAAACCTTCTCCTTTCCTGTCTTCGAGTCTTCGGTTATTGTCACAGGGCTAGTCTTTTTATATACAGCCGTAGGCGGGCTAAAAGCCACCATTCAGACAGATATTGTTCAGTTTATGGTGATATTGCCCCTGCTAGCCATTTGCTTTATTGCTGTTGTCGTGGGGTTAGGCGGCTGGAGTGAAGCGACCGAACAAGTTATGAATCGGGAACCAGAACTGTTGGACTGGAACAATATTGCAGGACTTCGCTTTGGCGTTTCTGTTGTGCTAGCGATTGCAACAGCTGAACTCCTTAACCAAGCCAACTGGCAAAGAGTCTTCGCCTGCAAGGATGAGCAAACGGTGCGTCGTGCCTTTGTAGGCTCAGCGCTGATCATTTTTCCTATGCTGCTAGTGGCAGGTTGGCTCGGCATCATGGCCGCAGGACGTGGATTAAGCGGCACAGATGCGTTTTTTGATTTGTTGACTGTAGTCTCATTGCCTACTTGGATGCCTGCGGCTGTTGCCTTACTTGCGGTGGCTTTAGTCATGAGCAGCATGGACTCCTTGATCAATGGCATCACGTCTGTTCTCACCGGAGAGGCCTTGCGATTGTCCTCTTCCATCAGCAACAGGCAAAGAACAGAGTCACATGCAATGATTGTGGCGAGAATGCTGACATTAGGTGGCAGCCTGGCTGTCGTGGGCATCGCTCAAGGTTCTGGCATGCTCTATTTGTTTTTTGTTGCTGATGTCTTCTGCGCAGCGTTAGCTTTCCCTGTAATATTTAGCTTTTTCAATCGGCATCAAACAGCGATAAGTACCCTTTTTAGCTCGCTAGCGGGTAT
>JBHJIY010000134.1:0-14871 GCA_050042985.1 Phormidesmis sp.
CGCGGAGAAAGGCGCTGCACCTGCCGCATGGAGAGCGAGTGCTTGCCCTGGATACGCCTCACCCAATAACTTCCATATAGTTGGGGCGAGTTCTTCTGGCAAGCGAGTTTCTGGATCGACTAAATCGGTTCGTTGCAAACCTGTCGCAGCGGCGATCTGTTCTACATCCAATCCGCGACCCACTGCATAGTTAAATGTGTTGGCAACAATGCTCGTTAGCATTTTGTGTTTTTGCGAGCTGTCGTAAAATGTCCGGTTTGGTTCGCTCATTGTCCTCGTAAAACATTTTCCTATGCTCTATAAGGATAGAGGAAACTGTCTTTTTTAACCTTAAAGATGCTGCATCATGAATTTCAAGAGGCAGCAAGATGTATTTGCAGCTCACGCCCAACCCCCCAGTTGTTGAAAGGCACCACCCCACTATGAAAAATCAAAAGCTTGCATTTTCATCTATTGTTCTTCTGTTTTTTATGCTTTGGGCACCACTCGGACAATACGAGTTTCTGATTGAGCACTGGATGAAAATCGGCACCTACGCAGTCCCTTTCATTTTGCTCATGTTCTTTTCATCTAGAGCCAAGCAAACGGATTCTGTTTATTCGGACATCAAGTTGATGGCGGTGTTGCTGCTAGTGGCCTATATCATCCATCAGTTTGAAGAGCATTGGATTGACTTTCTTGGCCATCAATATGCATTCTATGGTGACGTTAATCAACTGTTGTTAACTGTGTTGGATGCTTCTAGTGAAGCTGTCAGACCATTAACACCCGAGGCAATTTTTGTGATTAATACATCCCTGGTTTGGCTAGTGGGTACCATTGCCATTTGGCGGAGTCCCAAGCATGTCTTTGCGACCCTAGCGATGGCTGGCATTACCCTTGTCAATGGTATTAGCCATATTCTCATGGGGATAGCTCTACAGTCGTACAATCCTGGGCTGCTCACGGCAGTTGTTCTCTTTCTGCCATTGGCGATCGCCTTCTACAGAAATGTGCTGACAACAAAGTCTGCATCCAAGGTACAAGTCATCGCGAGTATTGTTTGGTCGATTTTGGCACACATCATCATGGTAGCCGGATTGCTCGCGGCTAACTGGTTTGAGCTGATGCCTGAAACTGCCTATTTTGCAATGCTGATTGCTTGGTCAGTGATTCCAGCCGTTCTCTTTACGGTCCCGAGTGATGTCCCTCAAGTTATAGGTGCGACGTATGGAAATTGAGCTAATGGGCCATATGAAACTGCGACGACTACTCCAAACCACTGCCATTAGCGTTTTATCGTGCATGGCAACAGCTTTATCTGCTCGTTCAGCCGACAATATTTATCTCGACTATGGCCCTTTTGGGCGAGTATTGCCTATCACCTCATTAGAATCCTTTGCCGAAAACGGCACGATTGATGATGAGCTAGCGCCTTACCTAAAACGCTTATCCCTCGAACAACAACAAAAATTTCAACAGGTTTTAGGAACACCTATGCCTGAGCTAGGCCCGGAGATTCCCGAGCAAATAGGCAATCCCTTTGCGCTTTCCCAATGGCTGTACTCTCCGATTGGAGAATTTATGCTGGCCCGGCTGGGTAACCTGATTCAAACCCAGGGTCGTCGCAATGGAGAGCAGGCCATTCGAGCGGCTTTGATTTTGACGGCGGCTGAGCCAGATGGGGGATCGCTGATTGATCTAATACGCAACTATCCGACGGGGGGTGTTCGGCTAAATCTGCCAGAGGTCCTGGCTTTGTATAGGGCTATTAATACTAATGTTGAGGTGACACAGCGGCTGGGCCAGGCGGTCACTCAAGCTTCTGAAACCGCTGCTGCTGCCGAGCCCGCTTTGAACTACGGTGCCTTACCTTTATTAGCAGAAACAGGTGAGTTTGGCGTAGTACAGCGATCCTTACTGCTGCAAGATGATCGGCGATTGCGCACTTTCCCAGTAGATCTATACCTGCCGCAAAGCTTAGGTGCTCTCCCAGGCTCCGTGCGCGTGATTGTGCTGTCTCACGGCTAAGGGGGTAGTCGCGCCAATGCAGACGCCAGTGCCGCTGCCCGCGAGCTGGCCTCGAACGGATTTGTAGTGGCGATACCAGAACATGTAGACAGTAACAAAATCTACCAAACTGACCTAAGTCGCGGCTTGAACCAGGAGTCTTTTGACGTGATGGAATTTGTCAATCGCCCCTTAGATATTCGCTTTTTACTCGATACGCTAGAACAGCTTAACGACGCCGAGTTTCAAGGACGCCTTCAATTAGAGAGCGTGGGTCTTATGGGCCACTCGTTTGGTGGCTATACTGCTCTGGCTACAGCAGGGGCAACCGTTGACATTGATTTTTTAGAGCAACAATGTGATATCGAAAATCCATCTCCAGACAAAGTAAATGTTGCGCTTTTGTTGCAGTGCAGGCTATTAGAATTAACCGCGTTTCCGGAGGGTAACCCAGAGGCGATCCAACAGTTAACAGATGGTAGCTTAGCCGACGAAAGAGTTGGAGTTGTCTTTACTTTAGCGCCTGTGAGTAGCTTGTTCGGACAAACTGGCATGGGAGAAATTCAGAGCCCAACCATCATTATGGGTGGAACCTCTGACATCGCCACACCTATTGCGTTAGAGCAGGTCATTGCTTTCCAAGGCCTAACGACGCCTGAGAAATATCTATATTTAGGCGATAACCTTTCTCATTCACCCGCGCTGACCCGGTTGGCACTCAATACGCTCAATCCCAATAGTGATATTGCTGAGAATTTTGATGATGCTGAAGAACTCTTTTCGAGTTTGATTGTGTCTGTTGCGATCGCACACGCCCGAGTTCACTTACAGGGCGACGAGTCCTACCGTCCCTACCTGACCTCCTCCTATGTCGAAGCTGTCAGCGAAGAACCTATAAAGCTTCACCTCGTACGAACTTTCCCAGATGACTTTTGATCTTGACTTGATCTATTGAGCAGGATAGCAAAGTAAGTCGGCTCAAACGTTGAATAAGGCACGAGGAACTTGAATTGCGCTCCCTTATTTGGTTCCAGAGGCTCTTTTGTTTTCAGCGGCTAGCTGCGCGGTTTTTAAGATTCTCTTGGCGCGAGTCTCTGGCTTTTTGGCAACCTTGATCCACCGCAGGATGTCGCGCTTTGCCGAATCTGGAAAGGCCTCGTAATTTTCTAGCGCGGGTGGATGTTCTTTGAGAGCGCTGCTCAAATCGTTGGGTTTGATGAGCGCATCGACATCATTGAGAAAGTCCCACATGCCGTTTTCTTTGGAGATTGCGATCGCCCTCAACCCGGCCTGGTGCATTCGGCCTGCTTTTTCTAATTCAGCGACTCTGTCTTTGTAGGTTTTAGACCAGTGCTGCGTTTTACGTGGAGACAGCAGCTGCATAGTTCGCTCGTCATCGAGCTTCATTCGCCGCCCGTCCATCCAACCAAAGCACAGCACCTCATCTAGCACTTGCTGGATAGAAACATACTTGCCCGGCACGTTCTTTTTATAGGTTACTAGCCAAATGCTCTCTGGCTGAGCGTAATTTTTTTCAAACCACTGACGTAGCTCTGCGGTGGATTTCACCTCAATTTTTTCTAGCTCTTCTATCTTTGCCATGTTCTGTTCCTTTATTCTCTCGCGGCTTTGCCAAAAGCTAAGAGAGATGCACACCCTACGGCATAACTAACAATGCGCTCTAGTACGTCTCCTTCTAGCCAGGTACTTTTGGGCAGTGAGGCTTCTGCGATGAGGCTTTTTAGTTTGATGCAGTCTGCATGTTCATGATCGCTATACTCTTCGTAGCTGCGCGGCATCGTTTTGAGCGTGTCTTCATGGCTAAGCGACAGATCTGCTTTTTTTAGATCCTTTAGAACCTTTGAGAATTCCTTTGGCTTTTCGATCATTCGATCTCGAATTGGGGCGAGTTCGGCTGCCTTGAGCTGATAGAATCCGCAGGCTAGCATCCCGCCAGAAGCGTTTAGCTGGAGATAGATGAGTCCTGACTTTTCGGCCTTGGTGCCAGAGGATGTTAGCAGGCCGCTGATTTGGGTGTTGTAGGGCGATTTATCTTTGGAGAAGCGCATGTCGCGGTTTTGACGAAACATGGTTTTGGCGCTGCCGATAAGTGGGGTGGCTGTGTCTGCAAGGCGATCGCTTGCGCGTTCTAAAACGTCGGCGAAAGGCTCTCTGAGGTACGCTTTAAAGTCTTCTTTGTGTTCGTGATACCACTCTTTGTCGTTGTTTTCTTCTAGCCCTTCTAGCAAGTCGAACGACTTACGCGTAAAGTTGAACGACACGATTATTCTCCAACGAATTTGACAACTGGCATTTCACCTACCCGGTAATATGACTCAAAATTAGCATGAAAGCTTGTGTGACTCCATCTAGAAGTTTAGCGGTAGCCCGTCTCTTTCAGCTGAGCTTAAAACAGCTGAGAGAAACAACTGTTCTATTGTATGAATAGGAGCCGCTAGGAATGGCTAATAAATAACAGTTGCTTTTGTGAGCCCGGTTGGTTTTAGCTAACGCCTATGGCGACGCAAGCGAACGACTACGCTCAGCTACCGTATGTGGCCGACCCCGAACCCTGAGCGTAGTCGTTGGCGTTAGCCTGCCGCAGGCATAGGGTGGCTGGATAAATTGTCAGGTTGTTTTGTGCTCATTCCTAATTAGGTAAGGTTACTTCCGCTACTATAGCAACGTTCACATCTGGAGAAATGATATGGCCGTTGATTTAGCTACTTTGCACCATTGGCAGGGGTTTAAATCGGCTCAACAGGAGATGATTTTGCCTGCGGCGGCGGTGGTTCATATTCCGGTGACCATTCGCTATATAGACCTAGGCGAAGGTAGCAAAGGAACGATTCTGCTGATGCATGGAATTCCTACTTGGGGATACCTGTACCATGCGATCATTCCGCCGCTGGTAGACGCTGGGTATCGCGTTCTCGTGCCAGATTTCTTGGGTCATGGTTGGTCTGATAGGCGCGATCGCTTTGACCGTTCTTTTCAAGACCAAGCTCGTATGATTGTTGCTTTCTTGGTGGCTTTGGGGCTAGACCGAGTAGATGTCGTCGGTCACGATACAGGCGGGGCAGTAGCGTTGATCTTAGCGATTGAACATGCAGATTTGGTTAACCGTTTGGTCATTACAAATTCGGTTTGTTACGATCGCTTCGATGATGACATGCTTGATTTTGGCCATCCTTTACGATGGAAATCTCGTTCGGTCTCGGACTTGGTACAAGCGCTCGAAGAAAGCTTGATAGCTGGACTTTCAAACTCGCAGCAGCTGACTCCAGAATTTCGTGAAGGTATCATTGCGCCTTGGAACAGCGAGGAAGGGAAGCTGAGCCTGTTGCGGAATGCTTCTGCGCTAAATGCTAATCAGACGATGGCCCTGGTAGACCGTCATAGTCAGATTTCAGTGCCAACGCTTGTGCTTTGGGCTATGGATGATCCTTGGCAGAAATCGGCAGATGGACTGCAGCTAGCGAGTGAAATTTCGACCGCTCGTTTTCAGGCGATTGAAGGGGCGTCTCACTGGGTTCAGCAAGATGCGCCGCAACAGTTCTCAGACGCGCTCTTATCTTTTTTTGAGGCTGTGCTGCCTAAGTAGATAGCCAAAAATGAGCGTAGCTATGCCGAAGGCCTCTGACCTCAAATTCGGGAAAACACATTAGGAAGCCAAGGGAATAATTTATTGCTTTTTAAAAGGGCAGAGTCGCTGAGGACTTTTAAGCTTTGAATAGAATTAGGTGTTTGACTTGTGTTTATTTTTCACTCTATTTTCTTACTCCATATTGACAGCGCCTGTCTTAATTGCATATTGCGTCGTCAGAAACCAAATAGATGCGTTTCCAGCGACCATAAATAAAAGCCCTGGAATTAGTAGCAGCATCGCACCGACCATCGTAGCGCTGAGCGTGCCTAGCGCCAACAGCCAAACGGTGATGATTAATTGCGCGCTCAAGCTGCGGTTTGCCGCCATCCATTGAAGCGTTACAGTCGGTTTTAGTAAGCTGCTGCCTGTTGCCGCAAAAAGTGTTGCCGATACTAGTAGCACGACAACAATCACTGCTGAGAGTAAGAGTGCCAACAACAACATAGCTATAGTGCTGCTATCTATCTGTAATGCACTGAGCTGTAGCCCGCCGCGTAGTGTTGTAAATAAACCGTTTAAACGCACCACAACAAATGCGATGAAGGCAGCGGTCACGATTCGATTGACTATGGAGAAAGTCGGTTTGAGTGCTGGCCGCCGCTTAGCAATTTCACCACTGATTCGTAAATAGATAAACATGACAGCGGTGAAAGCGATAGGCGGTATGCCTCCTGTCGTTTTGGCCTCGGTGCTGTTGCTAGTGGTGAATAGCAGCAGCACCATTAGGATGATGGGAAAACAGTAGAGGACGCCGACGAGTACTAGTCGCAGTCCGTCTATTAGTGACTGTTGTAGTTGCAGTTTGGGTAAATCCGTTTGCTGACGACAGGTGGCACGAACGACGGCTAGGCCATAGCCAATGAGGATGATTTGTCCGATGAAGGGGATGAGTTGCCAAAGGGCTATCGGCAGCATTCGCCAGAACCACCCTTCGCTTCGCCACGGATAGCGTAGCGATTTTCCGAAGGAGAGGCTTTGCCATCGCATCAGCTCAGTCATGATAACGCCTCCTTTCTCTCTGATTGACAGTGAGTGGGTTGACACCAGGCAACATAGTCAGCTAACTGTCGGCGGAGTTCTGCTTCGTCTATGCCTAGTTCAGCTAGTGAGTAATTAACGATGTAGTTTTGCCGATCACGGGGTGGATGCGATCGCGGCACATGCGGTGGCAGTTGACTTTGTCCAAAACACTCTTCATAGACGTACTGCATTGTTCCTTCGAGGTCAGCAACAAAATCTGCAAAGCTCACTACGCACCGCTTTGCGCCCCCTTTTTGCGAATACCAAGCTTGCTCAATCCGGCAGTAATCGCTCTCCGTTTGCAGTAGCCACGCTGCTAGCCATGCCCAAGGGGGTGGTCCCATTGCCGGGTCGCTCGGATTGACTCGTAGATAGTTGATACCGCTTTGTAATCGCTTAGCGGGATCTCGTACAACTGTAAGGAAGACTGCATCAGGGTATTGGCGCTCTAGCGCTGTAGCTGCACAGAGAAAATGACCTATAATAAATAAGCGCCGAGAAATTGCTGAGGCTGCGTCGCCAGTAAATAAGAGATGTTTGTGCCCGATACGGTCGATAAGCTGTACAGCGTCGCGTTCTAATGTGGAGCGCTCACGGGGTAAAAAAGCAGCAAAGTTGAACTCTTTTGCGGCAATGTGGGGCCCCAGATACACTGCGAGAGGATTTAGATGCGATGAATACAGTGCGCCGTCGAAAGTATCGGCTTTGAACGGATCGAATTCGTGTCTTTCGATCAGCTCCGGTGGCATCATCGATGCCAACATAGCGCGCACTTTCTCAGGCGTTGTAAAGCGGCCAATTGTGTTGGGTACTAGCTTCCATAGCCATAAATAAGGAAACATGCACTGGAGCAAATTGGGTGCGGTCACATCAGGGTCGGCTTCGATATAGCGTGTCATTTGAGTGCTACCGCTGCGTCCGCCGCTAATTACAAATATTGGGGCAGTCACTTTTACTTGGTTTAATGCTTTCCCATATAGCAGCTCGTCTAGCAGCCATGCTAAGCCTTGAAGCGGTGCCATCAACAGCTTACGAATAATGCTGAGGGTTAGCCAACTTCTGGCCTGGCGGGATATCCCTGGCGCAGGCGGGTTCACATTCCACGCAAACTGTATGTAGCGTTTTGCCTGCACTACGTGAGGCACAATAGGTGGTCGGTGCCAGATGAGGCAAGCGACTGCGTAGAGCGGCCAGAGGAGGAGATTGAGCGATGCGATCGCAATTATCTGAACGGCTTGAATCAACAGAGAGATGACCGGTGGCTTGGCTTGTGTATCGCTTATATGAGCAGTGGAAGTGTCCATAGAAAATAACTTGCGGTCAACTTAACTAACATCTGTAAGTTTTAAAGCTAACAGATGTTAGTTAAATGTCAACTGTACGGTTGTGCGATAATAGGTTCAAAGGCCAGAGCAAGCTATATGAGTGACCATTTAACAGATATCCCAAAAGATCCTAGAATTCGGCGAACACGGCGGCTTCTGCAAAATTCTCTCAGCACACTTTTAGAGAGAAAGTCTTTTGGCGACCTTTCTATTACTGATATTTGCAAACAGGCAGATATTGCTCGTGTCACTTTTTACCAACACTACGATGGAAAAGAAGCGTTGCTGCTTGCGAGTGTAACTGAGTTCTTTTCCGGTCTACACCAGACAATCGATCAGGAGAAAATCGATGCGTATCTTAAAGCAGGCAGTACGGCAGCGCCTGAGCCGATACAGAAGATGGATTTGGCAGATCCGACTCGGGTTCGGCTAATCGGTGTGGCATTGCAATATGTCGGGGCCGATGTGCGCAAAATGATGCTCACGTCGTTTTTAGCGACTTATGCACAACGCGAGACAGAACTAGGAGAGAAAGAGATTCAGGTACTAGCAACTTTCTACATTGGTGGCATGCTGACATTAATGGAACAGTTCTTGAACGGTAAACTTGCTATTTCTCAGGCTGAATTTCAGATAGCTACACTCAAACTTTTGCGCGTATTAAGGCAGGGCGCTGTTGAGTCAAAAATTTTAGACGATATGCCATCGCTTTAGCCCATAGGGATTGGTGCTGTAAATGCCTACGCGTGCAAAACACCCAGTATGAAAAACACCTAAGGTAGAGGGTGAGCGCAACTCATCCGTGTTACGCTGGCAGCGCAAAAACCTAAGACGTAGAAGCTTAATTATATGTGTGGAATTGCTAGTGTCTTTGGTGCTGATGTCTCAACGCAATACGACTTTTCTGCCATGCTCTCGCAGTTGGTTCACCGTGGGCCAGACGATACTGGGGTGGTGCAAGACAACAATTGGGCTTTGGGGCATCAGCGGCTCTCTATCGTTGATGTAGCGGGCGGGCATCAGCCGATGCAGGCTAAGCCAAAACAGCTCTACAGCATTTGCAACGGTGAGATTTATAATTTTCGAGATTTAAAGTCGCGCCACTTGTCAGACTATCCTTTTCAATCGGTAGCTGATAGCGAAGTTCTCCTGCCGCTTTTTCAGCAGTTTGGTCAAGACCTTGTTCAGCATTTGGACGGCATGTATAGCTTTGTGATTAGCGATGGTGAGGAGTGGATGGCAGGGCGCGATCGCATTGGTATAAAGCCCCTGTACTACGGCACCACAGGCGACGATATTTTCTTTGCCTCAGAGCTCAAAGCGTTGGTCAACTGCGCTGAGCGCATCTACGAATTTCCTGAAGGGCACTACTATCACTCTCAATCAGGTTTAGTGCCTTACTATCAGCTGCCTGAAACAAAGACTTTTGAGCAAGATGTCGACACTATTGTTGCTGATATTCAACAAACCCTGGCTAAAAGCGTTCAGAAGCGACTAATGTCGGATGTACCTGTCGGTGTTTTTCTTAGCGGTGGTCTCGACTCCAGCATTATTGCGGCGCTGATGAAACAACAGGTGTCTGAGCTACATTCTTTTTCGGTAGGACTCCCTCAGTCGCCTGATTTGAAAGCGGCTCGTTTGGTAGCAGAGCACTTGGGCACCATCCATCACGAATATGTTTATTCTGAAGAAGAGATGCAGACTGTTTTGTCTGACGTTATCTACTATTTAGAGTCTTACGATCCAGCGCTGGTTCGGAGTGCTATTCCTTGCTACATTGTCTCGCGACTAGCGAGTGAGCATGTCAAAGTTGTGCTAAGTGGTGAAGGGGCAGATGAACTTTTTGCTGGCTATAGCTACTTTGCCGACTATGACGAGCCCATGGCATTGCATCGGGAGGCGATCGCTATCCTTCAGGGCCTGCACAATCTTAATCTCCAGCGGGTCGATCGGATGACGATGGCCCATAGCTTGGAAGGGCGAGTGCCGTTTTTGGACGTTGACTTTATCGAACGCTGTATGCGCATCGACCCGCAGCTGAAGCTCTACTCAAATTCTGGGACTGAGAAATGGTTACTGCGCAAAGCATTTGAAGATCTGTTGCCGCAGGAGATTGTTTGGCGTGACAAGATGGAGTTTGCTCAAGGGTGTGCTTCTTCAGGTGTTTTGGAGAACTATGCTGAAGCTGCCATTGCACCACAAGTGTTAGCCGAAGCTATTTCACAGGGGCTACCTGTGAGTTCTCAAGAGGAGCTGTTTTACTACCGCATTTTTAATCAGCATTTCCCTCATCCGGATGCGGCTAAGGTCATTGGTAGGTGGGGTGGAACGCTTCATTAAACATTTGGGCTAACTTGCTTTGCCTTGCTGCTCGATAAGACCTGTTGCGAAATAAATAGCTAGAATAACGGGTTGCTAAGACCCGAATGAATTCAGCAGGAAAGGATACAGATGCAAGTAGGTGTCTATTTCTGAGTACCCTACAATAACTGCATTGAGAATGCAGTCGTTAGGCAGTCAAGCCGACTGTGAAGACGTCGGTGGCGGCAGAACTTTCTCCAAAGCAGCCAATTCTTTCTGAAATCTAGAGAGCCCAGCCTGAGTCCATTGGCCAATTTCATCAATTAACTCGCTTAGGGTGAATGCTTCAAAGCGAGTATTGAGAGTGGCCAATACAGTCATGATGATGCCTCGACGCTTTGCCCCCGACTGACTCTTACTGGTTCTGCCACTCTTGCGAACCATCGCTTCGTGTCGAACATTCCGCTCACTGCGGTTATTGGTAGGCTCAACCTCAGGATGAGTAACAAAGACAAACAACGCATCAAGGCCACGAATCAACTCTTTTTGTAGCCGAATAAAGGTTTGTTCGTGGGTGCTCATTGTTTCACAATCAATCTCCTTATCCGATAGGTTACACAGCTCACAAATACGGTCTTGGAGAAGAACGACTTTCTCGGCTCTACCAATGGTCAGCCGCTGGTCCTTTTGCCACCGAATCGCCTGCTGGTAGATGTCATAGAGCTCATCTAGAAAAAGTTTGTAAGCAGCTTCATCCGGATGCTGGAGCATCAGCTTAATCGCTTTGCGCAGCAAATGTGCCCAACAAAGCTGATGGTCTAGAAACAGCGCTCGATAAGCGCCATAATCATCGGTGACCCCAACCCCCTGAAAGTGCTTGCCCAAGATGGCTTCAGCTTCGGCCTTGCCGCGTCCGACACCACAGCGAAACAACACATGCATCGCCGTCGAAAATGCCCAGGTATAGCAGCTATGTGAGCCGACTTTCCAGCCGGTCTCATCAATGTAAATCACCAGCTGCCGCGACAACAGCTCAGCTATCGTATCGTACTGTTCATCCCAGTCATCACTCAGCTGATTCAATAGCGCATTGGCTTGCGATTTACTCAATGCCAAACCTGTAAAGAACTGCATGACTGAGCAGACATGGTCTAGCGATATTCTCGTCCAATAGTGCAGGAACGCCACCGTGAGGATAATCTCTACACCGTACTCGCCCTGACGCTTCCGTAGCCCTGGTACCTTTGGCACATTTTGACTCTTGGGCAATGCATACAGGTGATAGCAAATGTATTTTGCCGCTCCCCCGACTAACCGCCAGCCATACTGCACACCACGTTCTACGCACGCCGCCTCGGACACGCCGAGCTCGTATATTGTGACATGCTCGTCAACCAGCTCCAGCTTGATACGGTGGGGGCGGCGGCCCGTTGATTGCTTCCCACGTTTGCTTTTCCGTCTGCCTTGATTCTGCTCAACGCTGTAATTCTCGCTGAACGTTGGCGCTTTTGATGCTTTGGCCTTGCCCTGCTGATCCAGCAGCTCCCTCAATTCTTTGTTCTCGGCTTTAAGTTCTGCATTCTCGGCTTTGAGTTCTGCATTTTCTGTCTCTAGCTCCTCAACACGCTTCATTAACCCTGAAACCTGTTGGCCAAGTTCTGCGAGTATTCTCAGGGTTTCATCCGTCGCCATTGCCTAGTTGCCTGCGAACTCATTGCTGTGATGCTCTGAAATCTATCACAGACTCCTGCTTGCAGGAAATAGACACCTACAGATGCAATAGAAGAAGATATCAATAAAGCCGCATACAGGAAACTGCATGCGGCTTCTAAGCTTGATAGAGTCCCAACGAAGAAGACTCCATCAAATATCTCTTTTGAAAGTTCAACTACTTGGTCTGGTTGTCTAGATGCTCTAGGCGAGTGGCCTGAATATCTTCAACGGCCTTAGTCTGGTTGTCTAGATGCTCTAGGCGCAGTTTGTGAACATTTTTACCACCGGCAACCTCTTTAAGCTGCTCCTCAGAAATCTGTTCGTCAACTTGGGGTGTTTTGTTTTGATCTTCCATGATTTTTACCTTGTTAAAGTGTCTGATGAACGTAAACAACAAAGGTGAGAAACCGGTTTGCTCGCTCTCTCAACTGTCCTTACTTTATCTAGACAGCTTTGCTCTTATCTGAGATACCTATGAGAAAAGACTGACGCTAGGTTATGCATTCGCTGAAGTCACGCTCATGCTGTCTGGGGCGAATCTCCTGAGACACGAGTTTTCCTATGTTTCTCATGTGTCAAAAGATTTACGTCTGCTCTGTGAAATACAGCATTAGTCGCAGAAACGATTTTTTGCGACTAATGCAAGTGACTGAGGTGTATCCAGTATTTTAGAGCTGATGTTGTTCTACCCAGTCTTTGAGTTCTTCTAGAAAGCCCAGAGCCGTTTTGCCGAAGTCAGTGATTTCGTAGGTGACCGCAATAGGGCGATCCTCCTTTGAAGGGGCTTCGCCATCGCACAAGAATCGACCTTTTCCATTTCCCGCCCAAAACCCTCATACCTCGCCCAATTAGGCAGGGTTCTAGACAGGGTTGCACGGCCGTCTAGTATTGGCCCCATGATGGGTCAGGCCATGTACTTTCAGCGCATTGCGTCCCCTAAAGGCTATTGAAGATCTGATCGCTATGTGAAAGCGTCTCGAAGGCTGCTGGAGGTTCTAGATAAGCAGCTGGCAGGCAAGGCCTATCTGTTTCCCAATCTGAAAATGCTGCTCGATTTTAGGTCTGCTCGATTTCAGTCGATTAGCCTTATCTAACCCATTAGAGGTCTTCAAAAGTTGGCGTGAAATGCAATAAATTTGACGTCTTATGTTACTGCCAAAGAAGAATTAGCCTCTATGCTGTTCCCTAAGGAAGCTGGGACTGTAAGAAATTACCCTATCAATCACCCAGAAACGACCCATTCATTTCAAAAACACTAGGGAGCATTCAGTCATGGGTAATAAAAACGTTATATGGTGCGATGCAGAAACGCTGGCCAAAGATGTCAGTGGGAAAATATACATCGTCACCGGAGCCAATTCTGGGGTTGGGTTAGAAACTACGAGACAACTGGTTAAACAAGGGGGCCACGTCGTCATGGCTTGCCGCCGGGTTGCCGCTGGTGAAGAAGCCGCCCAATCGTTTAAGGGCTTAAGCGGCAGCGTTGAAGTCATCCAGTGTGATTTAGCCGATCTGCAATCGGTGCGGGACTTTGTCACGGCTTTCTTAGGCAAATATGATCGCCTTCATGGGTTGATGTGTAATGCGGGTCTTGTTGCGACGGGTAATGAACTCCAATATACCCAAGATGGGTTCGAGATTATGATAGGGGTGAGCTATTTAGGACATTTTCTGATGACAGAGCTTTTGCTTGATACCCTCAGGGACAGCGCGCCGTCTAGAATGGCGATCGTCTCGTCGGTGGTCCATGCTGGCAGCCGTAAAAATCGTTACCATGTGCACCTCGATGACTTGAACTTCAAACAGCGCAAATACAATAACATTGACGCTTACAGTGAAGCTAAAGTAGCTGTTGTACAATACGCAATGGAACTAGCCGATCGCCTTAAGGGCACTGGCGTTTCCACAGCGTCTGTTCATCCTGGCTGGGCCAGGTCCAATTTTGGCGGCGATGGACTGCTAATGAAAGCGATTCAGATTGTACTGCTGCCGTTTCAGTCAGTCATTACCAACAGCAATGAAGAATCGGCTCAAACCTCCCTACACTGCCTCCTTTCTGAGGATGCGCCTAACCATTCTGGCGCCTACTTTAGTCAACATAGTGTATTGTACCGAGATAAAGAATGTCGAAAAGGGGGATGGCCAATGACGTCTCCTAATCCCCATGCAAATGATATGGAAGCTGCTAGGAAATTGGTTGAGCTAAGCTACAGGCTAGTCGGATTAAAATCCTAAGTGGGAACAGGTGTGAAATCAGTCAATCAAAAATTTGTAGTGGATACAAGTTGGCAAATACTGTTGAATGATTTGGGCGTGGCTCCCCAGAATCTTCTTCGCCAAGCGAACTTACCCCTCGACTTGTTTTGTCAGCCCGAAGCGACACTGACCGTAGCGCAGTACTTTGATTTTTGGCGAGGGTTAGAAACGCTTTTGTCTAGCGATCCGGCTTTTCCCTTACGGGTTGCTCAAGCCGTGACGGTGGAAGCCTTTAGTCCTCCTGTTTTTGCCTGCATTTGTAGCGACAATCTCGATCTCGCACTCCAGCGATTAGCCCAGTACAAGCCATTGATTGGTCCACTGCGACTCGATGTAGAAACAACAGATTATCAAACTGCAATTACATTAGGTGAGTTGCCAGGACAACCACCTCTGCCGCCATCACTGGTGGCGACGGAACTGACCTTTTTGGTTCATTTGGCAAGATTGGCAACTCGCGATCGCATCATTCCGCTCAAAGTCCAGAGCACAACCCATTTGCCAGGGTCAGATGAATTTGAGACATTCTTTGGTGTATCTCTAACTGAGGGGGCGTTCAATAGTGTTGTTTTCTCCGCATTAGATGCCCAAAAGCCATTTTTGACAGCTAATGCAGGG
>JBHJIY010000135.1:0-10096 GCA_050042985.1 Phormidesmis sp.
TCCGCTTCGCTGATGTTAAATTTAGGCCCCTGCTTACTCAACGCTTGAATGCCTGGAGAATATATACTCGCAACACCTTATCGGCTATGCTTCTGGAGTGTTTAGAATCAACTTAAAGATTTAAGCCTGAGTAGTTACGAAGGAAATTTGTAAAAATCTGCAATTCAATCACACGCCATAGTTTGAAACCCAAGGGTCTAGCTCGAACTCATGGCTGAGATAGTCAATAAAGCATTTTGTCTTAGCCGCAATAAATCGGCCCCGTCGATAGACAATTTGAATCGGTAGTGGCTGAGGCTGGTAGTTTTGCAACAGAACGCACAGGTCAGAGGATTGCATCAAGTCGCCAAATAGCCAAACAGGCATTAGGCCAATCCCCAACCCACAGAGCACAGCGTCACGAATCGCAACAGAATTATCTACCTGAAAATTACCACTTACGCTTACCCGAATATCTTTCTTTGCCGGCCCTTTTTTTGTCTTATCAACAAAGTGCCATTCGGAACCGCTAGGCTGATAAAGAATGCAGTTGTGACTAGCCAAATCAGCAGGCGTTTTGGGTGCTGGGTGCTGTTCTAAATATTGGGTGGAGGCGATCGCCACTCGCCTGGTTAACCCAATCTGCTGCACCTTCAAATCTGATGCCTGCACGGTACCAATCCGAATCGCCAAATCAACACCCGTCTCTACCAAATCTACAAACCGATCGTTCATACTCAGCTTGAGCTGAATATCGGGATAGCGATCTAAAAAAACTTTGAGCCTGGGCACCACTTGGAGCTGCCCAAACGAAACGGGGCAGTTGACCCGCAGTATGCCTGAAGGTTGTTGACGACGGCCTACGCTGGCTTCGGCTTGAGCCAGGGCTTCTAAAACATTTTGAGCCTGCGTGTAGAAGCGATCGCCCGCCTCAGTCAGCGTTAGTTTTCTTGTCGAGCGCGTCAGCAGCTGCGCATCTAGATACTTCTCCAAGGCTGCAATCTGTTTGCTAATGGTCGGCTGAGTTGTGCCAAGTTCTTTCGCCACCGCCGAAAAGCTACCCATCTCTACTACCCGCACAAAGCTTTTAATACTATCAACTTTATCCACCGCAGCTGCCCAAAGTATTTATTCCAATTTAGAATTTATCATATTCTATTTCCACCTCTTATCATTCTATTTGGAATCATTCACTATAGAGTCAACAGGCAAAAGAAGAGGAATCATGATTTTGACTATCCACATCACTTCCGATTTTATTTGCCCGTGGTGTTTAGTTGCCGAAAGCAGACTAAACAAGGCAATCGAACAGCTCAACACTGACGTCGAGGTTGAGCGTATTTGGTATCCGCTAGAGCTAAACCCCAGCATGCCAGAAGCCGGTATGGACCGTAAAACCTATCGCGCTCAAAAGTTCGGTAGCTGGGCCTATTCGCAACAGCTAGATGCCAAAACGGTAGAGGCCACCAAGCTTGACGATATTGAGTTTCGCTATGACCTGATGGCATTTACACCCAACACGCTAAAAGCCCATCGCCTAACGTGGCTTGCCAAAAGGAAAGGAAAGGCTACAGAAATGGCTGTGAGAATTTTGCGAGCCTACTTTAGCGAAGGAAAAAACATCAGCGATATAGATACGCTGGCCACACTCGTAGAGGAAGTCGGCATAGAGAGTGCAGAAGCTGCGAAAGCCTTTCTGCTGTCGACAGAAGGCATTCAAGCCGTTAAAGCTCTAGAACAACAGACAAACCTCAGGGGAATTCGTAGCGTTCCTACAATTCAAATTGGCGAGCAATTTGTCTCTGGCGCACAGTCAGTCGACACGTTGAAAGTGATATTGCAAAAAGCAATTGACGAAGTGAAAGTGACTGGCTGATAAAGCACCATTGTTCTAAATTAATCTAGGAAGAATGTGATATGACCAACAAAGAGAATCGGGCGCTTATTATTGGTGGGTCTTTAGCAGGGCTTTTCACAGGTGTGCTTTTGCGTTCTATTGGATGGGAGGTGGATATTTATGAGCGATCGCCCCACGCCCTAGACAGTCGTGGTGGCGGCATAGTGCTACAACCCGATACAGAAGCTGCCTTTCGACAGGCTGGAATTCCTCTTGACGGACTGGGTGTAGTTGCAAAAGAACGCTACTACCTACAGCGCGATGGCCGCATTGAGCAAATGCCGATGCGTCAAACGCTGACATCCTGGAACATGCTGTACAACGCAATGAAAAGGCATTTGCCTAACGAGAACTATCACCAGGATAAAACCTTAGAAAAGTTTGTTCAAGCAGGTGAGAAAGTTACTGCGATTTTCACCGATGGGGATCGCCAAACCGGCGACATGTTAATTGGCGCAGATGGTCCCACCTCTTCCGTAAGGCAGCAGCTCCTGCCTACCTACGAACCTAAGTACGCTGGCTACGTAGGCTATCGAGGGTTAGTCGATGAGTCAGACTTAGACTCAGAAACGGCTGAGATTCTCACTGAGCGCTTTGTGTTCTATCAGTTTGAAAATTCGCATATTCTGCAATACGTGATTCCAGGAGAAAACGAATCACTAGCCCCTAGCGAACGACGGTTTAACTGGGTATGGTATGTCAACTACGACGAGGAAACAGAACTGCCTGCGCTCTTAACCGATAAAAACGGTCGGCGTAGACAACACTCTATTCCACCTGGAATGATGTCGCCTGCTGTGGAGCAACAGATGAGAGATTATGCAAATCAGATGCTAGCAGAGCCCTTTCAAAAGCTCATCGCTGCGACAAAAGAACCGTTCGTACAGTCTATTTTAGACTTAGGCGTGCCGCAGATGGCGTTTGACCGAGTAGCGCTGGTGGGCAACGCGGCATTTATCCCTAGGCCACATACAGCGGCTAGTGCTTCAAAGGCAGCGGCAAATGCGATCGCCCTAGCCGAATCCCTCGTCGACCACAATCACGACATCCCGAAAGCTTTGAAGGCGTGGGAGCACGATCAGCTCGCGTTAGGAATGCACCTTTGGAAACACGGTCAAAGCTTGGGCGATCGCTCTCAGTTTACGTATGGGAAGGGCCGAAGTGAAACAGTTTAAAGCCGCCTAGCGCACTGGCAATGTAATCGTAAAGCCTGTTCCCTTACCCACAGCCTTAACTGACTTGCTGCCCCTTGTCTAAAAGCTGAGTTGTCACTGTAATTTGGTTCGGACTCTTCTCAACGTCGGAAAAAGTTTTGCCTTGGTTAGACTCATCCAAAGCATCAATAGCATTTGACAAAGGTTTGAGCTAAAACTCAAACACTTCTCCAGGTAGCGGCGGCGTATTTTTGGGAGAACCCTTTACTTTCACCGCCTGCTCAAAGGCGTAGGCGAGCCTCAGCAATACTGGCTCGCTATAGGCAGGTGCAAAAAAGGACAGTCCTACGGGTAGCCCTGCCGCCGTAAATCCGGCAGGAACGGTAATATCTGGAAAGCCGGTCAGGTTAGCCAAATAGCTCGTTCGGTAAGGATTACCTTCATTCGCCTGCGAGTCGAGGAAAAACGTAGGATCTTCCACCTCTTTGCCGTCAGCGCCTGTAATTGGCGTTGGCGGACAGCCGATCGTAGGGTAAATAATCGCGTCAAGATTATCTATCGCAAACATGTTCCTAACGCTTTTTCTCATTTTGGGCAGCTGAGCCAGCGCTGCTAAATATTTCGGGTTAGACAATCCACCCTGTTCTAAAGAATTTCGATAGACCGCAATGCGATTAGGATTTACTGGCGTTTCGGAATTCACTAAATCAGGATCCAAGCTCGCTTCTATCAGCGCTTGAAGCGTTTTAGGGTACTCGTTCGGTAGCGTTTTTAGATAGGTTTCAATCTGAGGGAAAAACTCTGTTTCTACAATTGAGTTGAGCAGTGGGCCATAGTTAGCAGCATCCAAAACACCTACAGAGAGTTTTGCATTGATGATAGTTGCCCCCAGGTTGAACATTGTTGCTAATGCTTGCCCAACAATTCGATCGATTTCTGGATTCCCACCTAGAAAGTCGCGAGCAACTGCAATCCTCGCCCCCTGAAACGCATCTGCATCCAAAAACTGCGTATAGTCATCAAACGCCTTGCCCTCACTCTCCAGCGTCGCCAGGTCATTAGGATCTACACCTGCCATCACACCGAGTGCGATCGCCGCATCTGTCACAGTCTTCGCAATGGGCCCACACACATCGGCCGTCAGCGCCAGCGGCACAATACCATCTCTACTAATCAGGCCCAGCGTAGGCTTAATGCCTACTAGTCCAGTAAAAGAAGCCGGCCCACGGATAGAGCCCGCCGTATCGCTCCCGGTTGCAAGCGTGGCAAAGTTAGCTGCGATCGCAGCCGCCGATCCGCTGCTAGAGCCCGAAGCATCCCGATTCAAATTGTAAGGATTCCGCGTGAGTCCACCCAAAGAGCTATAGCCCAACCGGCCCGATGAAAGTGAAAACTCACTCATGTTGGCTTTGCCCAAAATAATCGCGCCTGCGTCTCGAAACTGTTTCACCGTAAACGCATCGTCGGGAGGAAGAGAACCTGCCAACACATCAGAACCGCTCGTCGTCGGTATATCTGCTGTATCGAAGTTATCTTTTAAGATAATGGGAATGCCATACAGCAAACTATCTGGATTCTCAGGGCGATTGCGATCCCGTTCTCTTGCAATTTCCAAAACGTTTGGATTGATTGAAATCAGGGCGTTAATCGCTGGCCCCTCTTTGTTGTAAGCATTAATACGATTTAGATAAAGTTGAACCAACTGTTCAGAAGTGAGCACCTTTTCTCTAAAAGCTCTGTTGATATCTGCGATGGTTGCAGCTTCGAGGCTAAATACGTCAGCTTTCGCAACAGGAACAGTATCAATATTCAGTGCCGTTTGCGCGCGCAAAGGGGCAGCTATCTGACTGAAACGGTCGGTTCTCTTCATCTGAGTATATGAGATCTGAGTATATGAGCTACCTCACGACGCTACCGGAAATTTCAGACACCGGTCTGTATTGATGGCTACGGAGCTTATTGACTACCCAAATAAAGTATTTTGTATCTATCTTCAAAGAATAAATAGAGTATTTTGTATTTGCCTTTAAAGAACAATGGTATCGGTCCTCGTTCCCCCGATGAGCCTCAAGCAAACAACCATCGCTTAAACAACCGAGTCAGCTGAGGCATAATTACATACGTGAGCAACGTCACTGTCACAGCCACATTTATAGCTACTCGCAATACCCAAGGCAAAGCCGCAATTAAAGGCGCAATCAGCGGACTAATCAACAGAGCAACTGACGTAACACCCAGCCAAACTAAAATGGCCTGCTTATATCGCTTAGGCGGTTTATGCACTGGCTGACCAGGTAGCTGAAACCACGCTTCTAACCCCGATAAAATCTGAATCGATTCCTGTTCTTGAATCAGAGGCGCAGCGCGCCCAATCCAGTCTTTGCGTACAGCGGAGTTAAGCCAGTCCGATAAATAATCGCCTGACTCAAATTGCAGCACAATAACGTAATCTAGCGGTGAGTTCGGCTGTGGCCGAAGGGTACTGACGCCCATGTGTCCTGGAAACGCTCTAGCAGCCGTAGAGATTCCCCTAATCCACTCTTCGTAGCCTTCCGAGCGACCGTCTCGCACCCGGTGGGTAATCACAGCCGTTACCGACTGACTTTGTTTGACTAAGTTGTTGTTAGTATCACTCATGAGTAAATTGGTGACTTGCAAATCCTCAACTGTTGAGTCTCTCAAGTCCGGCAAAACAGCATAGCGATCGCGAAGATAAATCAACTTTTACGATCGCTACACTAAATAGTAATCTCTAAAACGCCGGTTACATCATCTAAGACGTTGCCCTAGCCGCATAGTTCACCATTAGCCCACGATAAAGCGGAATCTAATTGGACAAAAGACTCCCTAGCTCTTCAATATCGTTCCGCCAATTGCGATGCAGCTTGCAATCATAAGCTTGTCATAGTGCTAAGTAATAGTGCTAAAAAGTTATTACGACCTCATGCCAGCAGCAGTAAACCTGACCAACCGTTGAATAGTCAACTCCACTTCCCCTGGAGAGAAGTCTTGAAACGCGGTCTTGTCTTGGAAAGACATGCACAGCTGTCGAATGAGTACTGCGATCGCAAAATCAAATTTCCATTCAATCTCTGATTTAGGACAATCAGGCAGCAACTGCTGAAACGCCTGCGTAAAGAGCTTTTGGCTTAAACGAAACTCTTGAGCGACAAACTCTTCTGTGGCAGGCTCAGTGCAGCAACGACCGATAAACCTAACTTGAATAAGCCCTTGCCCATTCTGCTTTAGAGAGATCACTTCTAAGACCGATGCAAAAAAAGCGTGAGAAACTGTTTCAACAGAATGCGGTATTTCTCCTTCTTCTACAGCTATCAGCTGCTGAATCTGGGCAGCAACAATCGGCTCTATAGCTCGCTTCAACGCAGCAAATATCAAATCTTCTTTTGAGCCAAAGTGATAGTGAACCGCAGCCAGATTAACACCTGCGGCCTTAACAATACTCCTCAGAGAGGTTGCATGCAGACCCTGCTCAGCAAAAAGGCGCTCAGCCGCGTTCAAAATTTGTGTCTGGGTAGTAGCCGATGATTTGGAAACCATTTGTCTAATAGGCCTACTCACTACAAAAAAATTCTCAGTAATAAGTAGGTTGCATTTTATTGAGTTGTACGCTGTAATCAAATTAGTCAATCGAATGACTTAATTTTATTTTACCCCCAGCAATTCTGGCAAGCTGGCTATCATCATGAACTCCGAACACCTTCAATCGCCAAATGCTTTCCCGACCGACTCCGCAAGCACTAGCTCGGCTGCGAGGCCAAAAAAGTGGCCTGACGCTCTGAGACGTCAGCCACGTTGGATTAAATACTCAGTGCTGAGTGCCACTGGGCTTTTGATCGCAGTAGGCGGTGTTGCTGGCTACCAAGCGCTTATAGGGCCACCAGCAGAAACAGCTATAGAACAAGGCTCGATACTTCCGGTCGAGGCCATCGAGGTAGAGAGCGTTTCGTCGTACCAGGTGCCACGAACCTACACCGGAGAAATCGTGGCGCTTCGTAGCAGTGAACTGGGCTTTGAGCGCGGAGGCGAGCTGATTCAGGTAATGGCAGAGGAAGGTCAGCGAGTCGGCACTGGCCAAACTTTAGCCAGGCTGGACATCCGTAATCTAGAGACGCAGCGGCTTCAGGTCGAAGCGCAAAAGGCGCAGGCGATCGCCCGATTGACTGAGCTGCAAAACGGAGCCAGGGCAGAAGATATTGCAGCCGCAGAAGCTGAGGTCAGAGACCTAGAACAACAGCTTATTTTGCAAGAAACCCAGGAACAGCGACGGGAATATCTCTACGAGAGAGGCGCAATAGCCAGAGAGCAGTTAGACGAATTTGCCTATGGTGCCAACTCACTGCAAGCCAAGCTAGATCAGTCTCGTAGCCGCTTAGCAGAGCTGCAAAACGGGACTCGTTTTGAGCAAATCGATGCGCAAAATGCCACTGTAAGCCAGCTCGACGCACAGCTCAAAGATATTGATGTCAATATCTCAAAAAGTACAATCGCCGCGCCTTTTGACGGTATTGTCGCAGAGCGAAGAGCTGATGAGGGGACGGTGATAGGAACCGGACAGGCAGTTATTGAGCTGGTGGAGGCCGCTGCCCCAGAAGCGCGAATTGGCGTTCCAGCTAGCGTTGTAAATCAGATGCAGCTCGGCACATCAGAAACAATTCGCATTAACGATCAGCCGTACTCTGCCGAGGTCACTGCGATTTTGCCAGAGGTTGATCAGAGTACGCGAACTCAAACTGTTGTGCTAGAGCTAGATTCGACTGCAATCGGAGCAATTGAGCCAGGACAGACAGCCCGACTAACGATAGAAGAAACAATTCAGGCCGATGTCTTTTGGCTACCGAGAAGCGCTTTGACCCAAGGAATCCGAGGGCTGTGGACTTGCTACGTTGTTGTGCCTGCTAACGAATACCGCGAGCTAGCAGGAGACGGCACTTTCGTCGAAGAATCTGACACGACTAACGAGGAGACGTTAGCGCAAAATGATTACCTTGTTGTCGAGCCGCGATCAGTAGAGATTATTCAGCAGCAAACGACAGGTGATGGGCCCAATACCAGTACCCGAGTTTTAGTCAGAGGTACCTTGGAGCCCGGCGATCAGGTGGTGACAAATGGTGTCCATCGTTTGGTCCCAAGGCAAAGGGTCACAGCAGGTCTATCTGAATAAAATCTCTGAATTCTTAGCTTTCTTCTGCACAGTCAAAGCAACCACCACAATCTCAATAGAAACGACTATGGCTCGCCCCTTTTTTCGCAATATCCGACTTCTCATCCTAGCGATTGTTATTTTCTTAGTATGGGGATATTCCTCCATGCAATCCCTGCCAAGGCAAGAAGACCCTACCCAAGTGGCCCGAGTCGCTGTCATTAATACGCTGTTTCCTGGCGCTAGTGCCGAACGAGTAGAGGCACTAGTCACCGAAGTCATTGAATCCGAAGTCTCTGCCATTGAGGAAGTGAAAACAATCACGTCAACCTCACGAGTCGGCTTTTCAGCAGTCGCCATTGAGCTAGAGGATTCGGTTAAAGACGCAGAACCCGTTTGGTCTCGGGTCCGAGACAAAATGGAAGATGCCAATATTCTCTTTCCCTCTGGAGCCTTTAAGCCCGAGCTAGAAGCCACTGAAACTCGGGCTTATGCCATGATTACAGCTATCACTTGGGACCAGAGTGCCAAACCCAACTACGCCATACTCAGGCGCTTTGGAGAAGAGTTTGAAATTCGGATGCGAGGCGTTTTAGGCACTGAAGAGGTCGAAGAATTTGGCATTCCAGATGAAGAAATCAATGTGGAAATCAATGCATCTGATCTTGCAGCTGTGGGATTAAGCTCTCAGCAGTTGGCTCAGCAAGTGAGCAAAAGTGACGCAAAAGTGACTGCTGGACAGCTGCGCAACCCAAATGAGAATCTGTCGATTGAGATTGACAGCGAGCTGAGTTCCCTAGAGCAAATTCGCCAGATTCCCATTCGCTCAGGCAATGGACAATTTACCCGACTGGGAGACGTAGCCAAGGTTGACCGTGGGGTGAGAGAACCTGCTACCGATTTGGCATTTGTCAACGGCAAACCGGCAGTCGCCTACGGAATATTAATGAGTCCTGGACAAAGGATTGACCAGTGGTCTGATAGTGCCTTTCAGCAGATGGAAGCTTTTCGCAATCAGCTGCCGGGAGGACTTTCCCTGACTGTTCTACTCGACCAAAGCGAATATGTGGATGCTCGACTAGGAACGCTAGTTTCTAATTTGCTTTTTGGTGCGGCGTTAGTGGTAGTTGTCACATTTGTCACGATGGGCTGGCGTTGTTCCTTGATTGTAGGCGCAGCACTGCCGCTGAGTATTTGCGCTGTGCTGGGATTAATGAGTGTGCTGGGGATTCCTATTCACCAAATATCGGTGGCCGGACTAATCATTGCCTTAGGTCTGTTGATTGATAACGCGGTGGTCGCGGTTGACGAAATTCAGGTAGAGCTACGCCACGGTGTTGACCCTGAAAAAGCGGTCGTTGATACGGTGAAATACCTTCAGGGTCCGCTGTTTGCATCTACACTCACAACGATGATGACATTCCTGCCGATTGCGCTCTTACCAGGCGGGGCAGGAGAGTTTGTTGGCTCGATTGCAATGACCGTGATTCTCTCTATTGGGGCATCACTGGCACTTTCTCTTACCGTCATTGCAGCGCTCACAGGCAGAATTCTAGGCGGGAGCGAAGCGGATGCTGAGAAGCTACAGCACCAAGATTCTCTGAATATATTTCAACGAATGCTGCGTATCTTAATGAAGCCAGGCGCTTGGTGGAATGAAGGATGGAGTCCTAGGCGACTGGGCAATTTCTATCAGTGGACCGTGAAGCGGGCAATGGCATAGCCTGTGTTAGCCATCGTGTTGACAATGGTGATACCTGTTGTCGGCTTTATCCAGGCAGGCAGCTTAGATACTCAGTTTTTCCCTTCTTTGGACCGTGACCAATTTCAGATAGAGGTGGAGTTTTCTCAGGAAAATGCGATCGCAAACTCCACAGAACAGGTCATGCGCGCCCGCGATCTACT
>JBHJIY010000136.1:0-27418 GCA_050042985.1 Phormidesmis sp.
AGGCGATCGCCCAACCCCAACGCCATCAAAAACAACCCCTGCTGTGTAAACCCCATTTTTTGCAACCCTAGCGCGTCGCCCTGTTTCTCTAGTGCGGTGAAATCCACATGAGCCGTAATATCTTGCTCCCCTATATGGATAAAAGGAGCGCTGTGGTGGCTATGGCGGTAGTAGCACTGCAAGGTTCCTTCGCGTCGTGCCGCGCTGTAGTAACGCTCCGCCGTGTAACCGTAGTCGATAGTGAGAATGTAGCCGCGAGCTAGTTTCGATTCGACTTGCAATAACCAGTTGAGTGCGGCCAAGTTTACTTCCGTGCGGTAGCCATCGGTGTAGTTAGTATCAAAACTAATCCCAATAGTCTCGAAGTACTGTTCTATCTGGTGGGTTGAAAGATCTTCTGGAATGGCGCAAAACTTCTCTTTCTCATAGGTCACCCATACCTCTCGAAGTCGCCCCTCTCGCAGCTCTATCCAATGTACGGGAAATGCATCTACCAGCTCATTAGAAAAGACACAGCCTGTAATGCTACTGGGCTCTACATGGTTTAACGTTTGCCAGGTAATAGAAAGCCCTTGCTCTTGCCAGTGATTCAGTCGCTTTTGCTGTTCTGCTTTGAGCGCAGGCGATTTTTCAACGATGATGTAGTTCAGGCATTTGAAGCAGTTTGAGTAGTGGGTCTTGAGGTGCGCGATCGCATCCACTGCCACCAGTCCCTGCCCCGCTCCCATCTCCATCACCGTAAACTCATCCGGCTCCCCCAAAGCCTCCCACATATCCGCAAACTGCTCCGCCACCAGCTCTCCAAAGTCGTGACCCATATGCGGCGACGTCACAAAATCACCCTGCGGTCCAATAATGCTATTGGGCGTTGAGTAATAGCCGAACTGTGGCTGGTACAGCACCATCTCCATGAACTCAGCAAAGGTAATGCGCTGCGACTCACTTTGTTGAATGCGTTGAATGATGATGTGCTGTAGAGACTGCGAACTGTTCAAAAGCGATACCAAAGCTGATTCCTTTTTAGGATAGAACCTTAACCGGGGCCGCTTAGCTTTCTTGCTATCATTTTTTAAGAGTACTAAATCGCTGGTGACTCATGGCTTACGGCGACTTTACGCTGGACCAACTGATCGAACAGTTTGATTTGACCTTTCAGGAATCGTCAGGATTGTTCTCATCGGTTCCTGGCGTTGAAGCCAGCGACTTTCTTAAAATGACGCTGGCTGAAGGGTTGGATTTAGCCGTTGCGCTCAGCACCGAAAAGGCAAGGTCCGAGCTTGTGATCATGCCAGTGATGCTAGAGCTCAGACGAAAGTTTAAGTCAGAAATTAGCTTGTTTTCTGGCGTAGATTTTACGGTTTCCCCGGAGTTGGGGCTTAACGGTATTTGCGATTATTTGGTGAGTCGGACGCCGGAGCAGTTGTTAGTGCGATCGCCCGTCATCATGCTGGTAGAAGCTAAAAACGAAAACCTAAAGATAGGATTTCCTCAATGTATTGCCGAAATGGTTGCCGCGCAGCAGTTCAATCAGCACAAAGGCAATCCGATTGAGAGCATCTACGGCATCGTCACCATTGGTACGCTGTGGCGTTTTTTACGGCTGCGTGGCAGCGTAGTCGAAATCGATTTAACCGAATATTACATTGAGAACATAGACAAGATACTTGGCATTCTGGTGATGGCAATATCCGGCAAGTCGCTTGCGAAGCCGCTGAGGAAAGCGGCTTCTAACGAGATGGAACATAAATGAAAGTATCTAAAGTCCTTTGAGAAGTACACAGGCGGGTACTGCCGTCGATATTGCTCATCAGCCATGCTGGGATCGTTCCTAGAAAATGTGTCCGAGGCATATAGTGTGATGGCTTGTTATCAGAAATGGATTCAGCAGTTGGGCGTGGTTGCTGTAGGAGCCATTGCATCTACTCTAACGCTGGCGGATGCTACAGCTGTGAGCGCAAATGAGCCCATAAATACTAATGTCAGCAGGTTGCAACAGGAAAGCTGGCAACTGGTGAGATACAAACAGCAACCTGTCGTAGCTGATGGCGACATCACAATCGGTTTTGATTCAGATGGCGGAATGGGTGGATTTGACAGCTGCAATTCTTACTTTGGTGTCTATCAGGTGCAAGGCGACGGGCAGATCACGGTTTCAACAGAGGGTCGCACCTTAGTAAACTGCTTTCCTGCAGGAACATTCTCGGATTCTGACTATGGGTCCCTGCTGTCTCGGGTGACTCAATATTTGCTGACAGATAACCTATTGAGGCTAGAAACGCCTGAAGGTGACCTAGTGTATGTTGCTCAGTCCAGTGAAGAATTTGACGCAGAAGTCAGCTACGAGCAGTGGCTAGCAGAAAGCGTGATGCCGCTTTTGGATGCAGATTCGCCTGAGCGGGTGGTGCTCCGGGAGGAATTTGTGTTTGTGCTGGAGGCGATCGCAGCCCGCCGCCTTCACAACTACACTCAGGAAGCTGACGCGGTAAAAAACTACTGTGAGGCGTACTACTACGAATCCGTTGGATATCTAGAGCGTCGAGTCCCTAGCTTCGAGTCAGAAGCTGAGCGGTTGATTGCCAGCGCTCAAAATATCGCAGATCAGGCTAGAAACACATCGCCGCTTCGACCACTATGGCAAAGAAAGCAAACTATGTTGCTAACCGAGACGTCGCTAAAGCGCCAGACTTATTCAAAGCAAGTTGAGCGTGATACCTCGCTGGCCATGGTTTTACCCTCAGATGTCTCTAGTTCGTCTGAGCTTGCTGCTCCTGTCACGTTCCTCGACTCTTTATTTGGCGATATCTCGTTTGAATCTGAGGCTCTTGAACCTGCTCAGCCGGTGACGCATGGGGATTTGATCAATTACTTCAGCCGTCAGAATACGCAATTTGTTGAGGCGCTAGTCCCAAGCGATCCTGGATCAATTGAGATGAATTACGCTGAAGCGGGTGCTGCTGCCCAGCGGCTGTCGGTGGTGTTAGGTGAGGTGAATGAGGTGCGATCGCTAGTAGAAGAATTACGCGGTGCTATCTCATCTGCCAAAAACAAATCTCAGCCAGATAAATCTCAGTCAGATAAATCTCAGCCCCAGAGCACACCCACAAAAGCGCTGAAGCTTGTTCAATCCATCAATCCGATAGCTTATCCGCAGATAGCCCAATCCGATCCAATTCCCTCCATTTTTTCCATTGAAGAAATCCCAGATGTTTCAGCTACCGACTCTGTTTACGCACCGCTAAAAATGTTTGTAGAAGAACTCGGCATCAACATGATTCAGCCTGATGGTAACTTCAATGGAAGCGTACCTCTCATCAGAAGCGAGCTAGCGCAGTATCTAGAGCCGGTCTTCTTTGAAAATGTGCTGCTCCCCATTACTTTGACGTGTGAAATAGCCAGTGAAGAATACCTCTACTGGTCACAAGAGACACAAACACTTCAATCTGAGCTAAGACAGGCTATCTCTAAACTGGATTAGCCCATGCTGACTAAATAAGGTAAGGCTGACTCGAAAAAAACGGGCCAGCCTTACAAGCTATCTATTCAGTTCTATGTCTAGAAGACGCTGCTTATGCTTCGTCCAAGGCTGCAATACCAGGAAGTGTCTTCCCTTCAAGTAGTTCCAAGCTAGCGCCGCCGCCAGTAGAAATGTGGCTCATTTGGTCTGCAAGGCCCGCTTGCTCAACAGCTGCCACGGAGTCGCCGCCACCGATGATGGTGATGCAGCCAGTGCCCGTGAGACCAGCGAGGGTTGTCGCAATGCCATTCGTTCCTTTGGCGAATGCTTCCATCTCAAACACTCCCATCGGTCCGTTCCAAATAACACTCTTACAGTCAGCCAAGGCTGCTTGAAATGTCTTGATGGAATCAGGCCCAATGTCCAAGCCCATCCAGCCGTCAGTCATGTCATTGACGCTAACGGTTTGAGTATTCGCATCTGCTGCGAATTTGTCCGCGAGGACAACATCTGTAGGGAGCAGGAACTCAACGCCTTTTTCCTTGGCCTTAGCTTCTAACTTTTTCGCCAAGTCCAACTTATCTTCTTCTACCAAGGAGCTACCGACGCTCATGCCGCGCGCCTTATAGAAAGTGAAGATCATGCCGCCGCCGATGAAAATCTTATCGACTTTGTCGAGCAGCGTTTCGATGACGCCAATCTTAGAAGAGACTTTGGACCCACCGACAATGGCCGCCAAAGGACGCTGAGGATTATCCACTGTTTCTTGCAAAAACTTCAGCTCTTTTTCGATCAAAAGACCGGCAACAGAGGGGCTGAGATACTCAGTAACGCCTGCGGTAGAAGCATGAGCGCGGTGAGCAGTACCAAAAGCGTCGTTGACATACATGTCAGCGTTTGCTGCTAGCTGCTTAGCAAACTCAGGGTCGTTGCTGGTTTCGCCATCGTAAAAGCGAACATTCTCTAGCAATAGAACGTCACCGTTTTGCATGTTGCCAACTTTGGTCGCAACGTCATCGCCAATACAGTCGTCACATTTGACGACTTCTTTGCCCAGTTTTTCGGCAAGACGCTTGGCAACTGGTGTGAGGCGCATGCTGTCTACGACCTTCCCTTTTGGGCGACCGAAGTGGCTCGCCAAGATGACCTTTGCACCTTTACCACTCAGGTCTTGAATGGTGGGCAGAGCCGCGCGGATGCGAGTGTCGTCTGTGATATTGCCTGCATCGTCGAGGGGGACGTTGAAGTCGGCGCGTACCAGTACTCGCTTTCCAGAGACGTCGGACGCAGATAAATCAGCTAGCGCTTTCTTGGCCACAGAAAATACTCTCCTAAAAAATATGTAACGTTTATGTGCATCAGCGCTGAAAGCGGGGCAAAGCTTGTCTACTGTTGATACAGTTCGCCCCTAAGTGATAAGGCGGCGATAAGGCTCGCTTCTGGCCGATGCATAAGGCTCTTTTTAAAGTGCGTAAAAATGCCTATGTGTCTCTTAGTTTACAGAAATGCCGACCGAAATTTGAAGGATTTTTAGATTCACTCGTATGTACAAGACGCTTCTTTTGTCGATTGACTCTAGCCCCAGTGCCAAAAAGGTCTTACAAACTGCGATAGATATGGCCCAGCTGTGTGGCTCTAAGGTGGTTATTCTCTCCGTGGTCGAGACTGAGGAAAATGGCGACCCGGCACATCCAGAGCAAAGGTCTCAGGAGGCGGTGGCCTCTTTGCTTTCTCAGGCGAAGACAGTGTTTGAGCAGCGCAGCTTTAGTGCTGAGACGGTAGAACGCGAGGGCAATCCGGCTTTTATTATTTGCGATGTTGCTGATGAAGTGAGTGCTGACTTGGTTGTGATGGGCTGCCGAGGCACAGGCTTGATTGAAGATGGCTGTGAGGAAAGTGTCAGCAACCGGGTGATTAATTTGGCTCCTTGCCCAGTGCTGGTGGTGCCTTAATGGCCACTCCTTCTATCCAGTGGTATCCAGGCCACATTGCCAAGGCCGAAAAAGCACTTCAAGAGCAGCTCAAGCGAGTCGATGTGGTGCTTGAAGTTCGCGATGCGCGGATTCCAATTTCTACGCTGCATCCTGATTTGAATCGGTGGATTGGCGATAAAAAGCGGGTGCTCGTGGTGAATCGGGTGGATATGATTGCGCCTGCGGTGCGTGATCGCTGGCAGCAATGGTTCAAAGCACAAGGCCAAGTGGCCTACTACACCAATGCCAATCAGGGCAAAGGCGTGGGGCAAATCGCCAAGGCGGCTCAGGTGGCAGGGGCGGCGATGAATCAGCGGCGGAAGGATAGGGGTATGCGATCGCGCCCAGTCCGAGCCGTCGTCATTGGCTTCCCAAACGTCGGCAAATCTGCGCTGATCAATAGACTACTGCGCCGCCGAATCGTAGAAAGTGCTCGTAAAGCAGGCGTCACCCGTCAGCTGCGCTGGGTCCGCATCTCAGACGAGCTAGAGCTACTCGATGCACCGGGCATTATTCCCGCTCACCTCACGGATCAAGAAGCCGCGCTCAAGCTGGCTATCTGCGATGATATTGGCCAGGCCGCTTACGACACGCAGCGAGTCGCCGCCGCCTTTGTGGACTTACTACACAAGCTAGATGCTGAAGATAGCGAGCGAGGAAACGCGGTCGCTCAGCCTCGGATTCAGTCACTGATTGACCGCTACGAGCTAGATCCTGCCGGGTTGACCGGAGAAACGTATTTGTATGAATTGGCCGAGGCCAAATTTCAAGGTAGCCAGGAGCGAGCGGCTCGTAAGCTACTCATCGAATTTCGTAAAGGTGTGCTGGGCAACCTGAGTTTGGAGCTGCCACCTCATCCTACGCCCGATGCAAAAAGCACTATATAACCTCAATCCACCCACTTATCAGCTGTTTGATCGGGTGCGGCGAAAAGTTCGGCCTTGGATCGAGTCCGACGCTGAAAAGCACCAGCGAGAACGTCAAGAAGCTGAATATTTGCTGCTGTCACTCACCAACTGCGGACGAACGTGGCTGAGGGTAATCGTCGGTAAAGCGATGCAGCTGCACTGCCTATCTATGAAGACCCTACATGCGTCGGTGCGTCAGGATATCAATGTACATGACCTATTTAGGTTTTCAGAAATCAATCCAACTTTGCCTGCTATTAAGCCGATGCACGAAAAGTACGGACAGTTTGGCAATAGCTATGAACGACAAAAAGTGATTTTGCTGGTGCGCGACCCGCGTGATGCGCTGGTGTCTCGCTATCATCAGCATAGGGAGGCGCTAGCTTTTGAGGACTTGGAGAGCTACATGACATCAGGGCCAGAGCTAGCAGCCTATATCCAGTTTTACAATGACTGGCAAATGCATCGCGACCAAGCCAAAGATTTTTTGCTAGTGCGCTACGAAGATATGAAGGCGCAGATTTTTGAGGAAATGTGCCGGGTATTTGTGTTTCTAGATCTACCGATAACATCTGATCAAGTGCATCAAGCGATTGACTACGCTTCTTTTAAAAACATGCGAAAAATGGAGCTAGAAGGTAGCCAACAGGTCCGAACCAGCGTAATGTCGTCGCGTGATGTCAATCAGCCTGAGTCTTTTAAGGTTCGCAAAGGCACGATTGGTGGCTACCGCTCTGAACTATCTGCTGAGGCGGTTGATTTGCTCGATAGGGCTGTCAGAACACAGCTCGATCCGATTTATGGTTACCAATAGTGCTTACTGGTGCAACTGACCGTCGACTGAGTGTCTCTGTAGTCGCGCCAGATTTAGCTGGTGGTGGCACGACGCGGGTATACCTCGTAGCCAATGCCTTGCAGCAGCTTGGGTGCGATGTCACTGTGGTGGGGGCTCAGTTCTCTCCACAGCTGTATCCTTCGCCACCCGATAATTTGAAGGTGTGTGCGGTGCCTGCGGTGCGGACTTTAAAGTATGCGATCGCCCTCAAAACCCTCCTTTCCCAGCTCAATACAGACATCATCTACGCCATCAAACCCCGACCTACCAGCTTTGGCACCGCGTTGCTAAAAAAACTCACCACCAGAAAACCCCTACTGCTCGACATCGATGATTGGGAAATGAGCTGGCACCACCAACGCTATCGCCCCGGTCCAAAGCAGTTCATCCGAGATGCCCTCATGCCTAACGGTGCTTTGCACGATCCAGAGCATCCGGCGTATATGGAATGGATGGAATCTTTGGTTGCGCGTGCCGACGCGGTGACCAACAGTACCCGATTCTTGCAAGACCGTTTTGGTGGTCACTATCTGCCTAATAGCAAAGACACCGTCCTGTTTGATCCACAGCATTACGACCCCGCCCACAGCCGCGAAAAGTATGGCTTGGCGGATTACCGCGTGCTAATGTTTCCGGGTACGGCTCGCCCTCACAAAGGGTTAGAAGATATCCTGACGGCCTTAGACCAGCTGAACCAACCTGATTTTCGACTGGTGATTGTAGGCGGGCGCAAGCCCGATAGCTACGAAGACGACCTGTTCGAGCGCTGGGGCAGATGGCTGATTAAGCTACCCCGCTTTCCGATGGGTGAAATGGCCGAAGTGGTATCGGCTGCTCATGTCGTGGTAGTGCCACAGCGAGACTACAAAACGGCTCGCGCTCAGTTTCCGCTGAAGCTCACGGATGGGATGGCCATGGCAAAGCCCATTGTCTCTACCACCGTGGGCGATATTCCTGAAATTTTGACCGATTGCGCTTACTTAGCAGAACCAGAGTCGCCGTCACAGCTAGCCGAACAAATCGCGCTTATTTTCCAAGATTGGTCGGCAGCGACGCAGATGGGTCTTAGGGCAAGAGCACGGTGTATAGAGCACTACAGCCTCGCTGCGATGGCCGCTCGCTTGCAGCAGGTGCTGAGTGAACCAGGTCTCGCTCTGTCGAGATAGGTCTGCCTACAGACAGAGAATTTGCTTCTCCTTTGCTTCTATGGTCATCAGGGATTTTATTTATAACTTCTGTATAGATTAAAGATGCCATTAGCAAGCAATACGTAAAGCGTAATACCACTCAGTAGTGAGTTCTCGAAGGTGTCATAAGCTGGTAAGAACAATTTTTCTTTTCGTAAGCGATCCCTTTATAGCTGTTTTGTGAACACTAAAGGCTGAGCTCTTAGACCTTAGACGTGTTGACTTTACACGCTGTCGTTTTTGCCATTGTCCAGCAGTCCGATTCAAGCAAGGGTTATGCATTCCAAACAACTTCTTTTAAAGTCACTGTTGCGCTACCCGCTGCTGGTTTTTCTGACGGTGTTGCTGGGCTTTTCAGGGGCTTTGTTTAACGGGGTGAGCACGGTTTTGCTGGTGCCCATCCTGCTAGAACTGTTGGGCCAGTCTACAGAATTTGCTGATCAGCTGCCCGAAATCTTGCAGCGTATTTTGGGCCTGTTTGACGGGGTACCTGGCAACTACCGGCTGGTGGCAATGGCGTTTTCAGTCGTCGCGCTCATTATTTTAAAGAACGCGGCGACCTATGCTGGTTCTTTGGTTTCTAATAGTTTGAACCGGAAGCTTGCGGCTAAGCTCCGGCTAGATGGTTTGCGGATTTTGCTAGATGTTGATCTGGCTTACTATTCCAAGACGAAGGTGGGTGATCTGATTAATCATCTCAATATTGAAGTGAGTCGAACAACGATGGCGATTCGGGCGCTGTCTCGATTGGCGATCGCAACAATCACCATCATCGTTTTCGTCGGCTTTTTGCTATCTACCTCTTGGCAGCTCACCGTTATTGCCTCTGTGGCGCTGGGGCTAGTCGCGCTGATCAATCAATCTGCGGTGCGGCAGTCTAAAGTATTTGGGGCGGAGCTTTCGCAGCTATCGCGCAGCTACTCGTCTCGCATTGTCGAGATTCTTTCGGGTATTCGCTTGGTGAAATCCACTGCGAATGAAGAAACCGAATTTAAGACGATTAGCAAGCTAATTGCAGATAGAGAGGTGTCAGAATACCGCTCGCAACTGCTGTTTGCTGGAATCGCGCCGCTGAACGAAGTCTCTAGTATTATCGCGCTGATTAGTGTGGCGGTACTGGGTCGCATCGCGATGGGAGCGCAGCTGGAGAGCTTTTCGTCGATTTTGCTGACGTATTTGTTGGTGCTGTTTCGGATGCTGCCGTCTATTGGCCAGCTGAACTCTGCTAGGTCACAGCTCGCAAATGTCTCTCCCAGTGTGGCTATCGTTAGTCAATTTCTGCGGCGTGATGATAAGCCGTTTATGCCCCACGGCCACCGTCAGTATTCTCAGCTCAATCAAGGCATTCATTTCGATCACCTCACCTTTAGCTACCCTGGCGCAGACCATCCGGTGCTAAAAAATGTGGATTTGCATTTACAGAAGGGAACGACGCTGGCACTCGTTGGGGCTTCCGGTGCGGGAAAATCGACGCTTGCCGATCTGCTGCCTCGCTTTTACGATCCGGACCAAGGCCAAATCAAAATCGATGGCGTGGATCTCAAAGAGCTAGAGGTCAGTAGCTTTCGCCGTCGGCTAGGCATCGTCAGTCAAGACACGTTCTTGTTCAATGCTTCAGTCCGTGAAAACTTGATATATGGTCGGCCAGATGCGACAGAATCAGAAATAAAAGACGCCACACGGCGGGCAAATGCGCATGAATTTATTAAAGAATTGCCAAATGGCCTAGATACACTGATCGGCGATCGCGGCGTTTTGCTCTCAGGCGGTCAGCGACAGCGACTTGCGATCGCACGCGCTTTACTACAAGACCCAGACATCCTAATTTTGGATGAGGCCACCAGTGCCCTCGATACTATTTCCGAACGGCTAGTGCAAAAAGCTATTGACGAGCTAAGCCGCGATCGCACCACGCTCGTCATTGCTCACCGTCTCTCTACTGTGCAGAACGCTAGCCAAATCGCCGTCCTCGATCAAGGCCGAGTGGTCGAAACGGGTACTCATACTGAGCTTTTGAGAAAAGGTGGCTACTACTCGGAGCTTTGCGCCATTCAGTTTTCTGAGAAGGCCAAAGATGACCGATGCGGCGAAGAGATCGCAGAAAGAGATGAGGTGATTACCAAAGCGTCTTACGAGATGCGATCGCAGCTGAGCGGCATTTTGGGCATTTTGAACTTGCTTAGTGATGGCATCACCATTCAAGACATGGCAGAGCGAGATGAGCTAACGGCCTCGGCTCACGAAACAACGCTAAGACTGCTAAAAGTGGTCGAAGACCTTGAAAGAAGTGGTCGTAGTGAGGGTAAACGTTCTGAAGAGTCCCATCATCCGAGCGCTCACGGTCAAAGCGAAAACGGTCTTCAGAAGAGCCTTCATCGTCTGGTGCCTTGAGTTGCGATGCGCCAGTAGCAGTAGGTGCAGTGGGTAACGACGACTAAGTTTGTCGCCTGATTTTGTAATATTTCAAAAGTGAGATAGCTGGAGATGCGTGGTGTATACATAGTGGCCAATGACAAGGTTGGTGAAAATGCGATCGCGCTTATGAGCAGCCTGCGCCTTCACGATCCTGACATTCCCGTCTTCCTCATTCCCTTCAACGATGACCACAAAATTGTTGCCCAGCGTCTAGCAGAACTCTACGATGTACAGCTATTTCCAGACCTAGCTTTTTTAGAAGAACTCACCCAGAAAATTGGCGAAATTTTCCCCCGTGACTTCTTGGCTTTGCCCAATAAAATGCGCAAGTTGGCCGCTTGGTTCGGTCCTCTAGATGAGTTCCTCTACATCGACACCGATATTCTTTTTTTCACCCCCGTCGCCGATACCCTCGCGTATTTAGATCGCGCAGACTTCATCTGGTGCGACTATCACTACACCCGAGGTCTCAAAGATGTGTTTTCGTCAGTCGTCCCGCAGCAAAATGTTTTTGATACTGACGCGCTCCAAGACGTCTTCAACAGTGGCCTATGGGGCTCGCGAAAAAGTGAGCTAAGCCTAGAGCGGCTGTACGACGTGTTGAAGGAATGCGCCGCGCACAAAGAATATTTCGACTTTTCCAGCGGCTGCACCGATCAGCCCATCATGAATTACCTAGTGCTAAAGACCATGCCTAGGCGGTTGAATATTGTTAAAGCTAACCCTAATGAACCCGGTAGCTGGGGAGGGTCCTCTCATTTTGAGCGCAGAGGCGACGTCCTTTATGACGGTGAGCATCCGCTAAGATACCTCCACTGGGCGGGCACTCCCATGCGCGAAGGTGGTCCCTACCGAGATCTGTGGACTCACTATCGCTATTTGAACGACCCTGAAGGCAAAGCTTATGCAGAGGCGAATAGGCCAGCGCCACCTTCGAGTTTTCAGCGGCTCAATCGGAAGCTGAAGTCGTTTCTGCGCAAGGCTAACCCGCCTACTACAACCCCTCCCGGCTAGGATATTGACTCAATAGATTAATCAATCGCTGTGGGTCAAAAGAGCGTGGGTCTGAGCGTGAGCCTGAGCGGTCGACGGCTTTGTGCGTTGTAATGCGATCGTTCGGTACGGTAGTGCGCGCTAGCAGCCAGGCTAAGGATTGGTACTGCGCTTCTGTATAGCCGCTGTGGACTTGGTTGTTGTTGTTTTGCCCGTCGGGTGGGGTCTCTAGTGAGATGTGGTAGGCAAAGTTGTTGACGGAGCTAGGAAAGTCGGGATTGGTGAATACGCTTTCCTCGCCTGTACTGGTCCGAAAGACTGAGTTGCCTGCGCCAAAAGCCCTTTGCTCCGGTGGCACGACGTAGTAAACAGTGCCATCCAATCCAACTAAGGTGTGATAGCTCACTTGGTCGTTGTCGTTAGGGTGATTGGTTTGAAACGTATTTAGGGCACTAGATGCTGAGCCCACTGTTTCGTGCAAAACCACAATGTATTGGTTGCTGAGCGTATTGCCGTTGGCATCTACTGGGAAGCGCTCCCCGTAGTTGCTAGGATGTGCCAAATATACCCGTTCAGGTGGCTGGTAGGCGGGGGCTGACTTCGTAAGATTGCTAGCAGGGAGGTTTCCTGTATAGCTGTCGACGCCTCTACTTTGAAACCGCTTGGTAAAGCTACGTGGCTGTCTGAGTACGTTGTTTATTCCAGCGTTTGACACGCCATCGGCACCTACCAGAGATTGCTTCCCTTGGGCAGGCTTTTGCGCCGAGCCAGAGATGACAAGGGCGAGCGCAATAAACAAAAAGGCAACGGTACTCGTAGCCCAAACTAACCAAGAATGGCGCATAGGTCGACTCACGAGGGTGGAGCAGTAGTTGCAGTAGGTAATATTACCTCCATACTATCTCTTGGCCGGACAGTCAGACTGTGATGTTTATCAATTTAATTTGAACTTCACCTTGCTGCTGTGCTGTTACCCTCATCGCCGGATTACGCCTGTAGAGTTCAATTTTCACCGCACAAGGCCAGAAATCCTCGTTGCTGCTAAAGCGCTCTTGGTTGCGAAGGTGAGGTCCCCTGTCGGCTTAGATACTGCCGATAATACTGTCGATACAGTAGCTCCAGCCTGCCGCTGTACGATTCGATGGCGGCTCGCTGACGACGATACAGACCCAGAAAAAGATTGGCGAAAAGTAGCGTGGCGATCGCCACCAAAAGCCCGGTCGCAGTCGAAATTAAGGCCGTCCCAATGCCTGCGGTTACCTCGGTGGCCGACTCGCCAGCGGCCTCGCCAATGCGCAGAGATGAAAAAGACTTCATCAGCCCCAAAATTGTGCCGAGCAGTCCTAGCAAAGGGGCTACGCCAATAATGCTGTCAAATATGGTGTTAAAGCGTTTGAGCAGAGGCATTTCTCCCTGCGCGGCACTTTCTAGGGCAAGTCGAAAATCTTCTGGCGTGCCTTGCTCCAAGGTAAGCGCGGCTAAAAAAATGCGCGATATGGGAAAGTTTGTCTGTTTGCGCAGGCGGGCGATCGCATCTTGAGGCTGCCGACTGTAAATATCCAACACTAGCAAAATGAATCGGTCCTGCTGCTGGTATATCTGTAGCCAAAACCACCCGCGCTCAAAAATTAGCGTAGTGGCCAGTACAGAAAAGCCCAAGAGTGGCCACATCACCACCCCACCCGAGTGAAATAAATCTATCAGCCCCACACGCTTCCCCTTACTGCCCGCTTCATTCGCTGTCTTTCGTACGCCGCTGCCTCTGCGCGCTGTTGTCAGTCAGTACTGTATCTGAGTCAGTACATTACAGCTAGAGTAGCGTCTGTGAAAAGTAAGAATCGAAAAGTAAAAGTCGAAAGGTGAGCGGCGCAAAATAAGCGCTCTGGCTACATCCCAGGGAAATGCTCAATCTCGGCATATCCATTGAACAGCAGCTCTTTGCCTTTAACATCGAGTTGATTCACTCGCAAAGACACACCGTCCAAATCAAATCGCTCTAGGTCCACCATTTTATTCAGCACGCCGATGAAGCCCGGAATCATTGCTTCAGAGAGCCACTGAACATCTTCTGGAATACCTTCCGGCTCAAATTCTACGTTCTTGAAAACGACTCGTCTGCGCCGCTCTACGTTGACTTCTGCTGACAGCTGAATGGGCAGGTCTTCTTTATTTGGCAGGTCTGTTTTTGCTGATATTTTGACCCTTTGGTTCGGCAGTAGATCCATGTGGACTTCTCGGAACGAAACTGGATCACCGCCAGACATGCAGGTCGCTTCTTCGCTGGTGACGCCCTGTAAGTGCTTTTCTACTAGGTCAGCAGAGAATGCCTTGTTGATACCTGATTCGGTCATGGTGACGGTTGCGATCGCATGGGTTGCCTGCTTTAGGCGAATCTTTCCCCCCATCAGTCCAGACATATCCAAAGAAACCGCGTCCGTCTCGAACTCCATTTCAGCGGCTTCAAACATTTTTTTGATGACGAGGCCGCGCCCCTTCATCTGAAAGCTATCGACAACACCCTGCAAAATTTTGCTCGCGGGGGAGCACCGCACCGAAACGTCAACCGACTCACTACGCGTAAAGAGCTGCGCAATGGCCTGACGTGCAACGGAACTCAGCATGTTTTCGCCGAAATCCGTTGAGGATGATTGAGAGCCTAGCAGTCCGCCTAACATGCTTGAGGTGAGTACCTGCTCAGAAAGTTCACTTCTATTTGTAACAAAATATGAACACGCTTGCCACAAATATCAACATTGAAGTGCCAATGGGTCCGATTGACTCCAACGTTGCTGTGCACCCTGCTCAAAACTCAATAATTTAAGAGGTTTCTGATGAAACTTGCCTGTTACTGCTCGAAGGTGCCCACACAGTTTAGCAGGCTCTTTCGACTAGCAGACGGTTTCCTTAGGTTATTCTGCTTGGCCGCTTCTACATGCTCCTCAGCTACATGGTCCTCAGCTGCAGTAATGCTCAGCTACTTGCTAAAGATGCGCTGGCTTAGCGTAGTGTGGTCGGTGCACAATCACGCCAACAAAGTTTATTCCTTGAGAAGAGATTAAAATTACTCTGTAGCTTACGCATGGCAAAAAAATGAAGGTAGCATAAGCATATAGACAAATACAGGGCACATAATTTTTGATGGAAATTCACCGTTCTCAACAAAAAAATCTCCTAGGTGAATTTATCTAACGGCGCTTTCGATAGGATGTTCGACTTTGTGTGGCAGCGCGCGCTTTTAAGCTATTTGCTTTTGTGGGTTCTACGGAGAGGCCTTTTGGGTGAGGTGGCTCCTACAACGCACTAGCCATAGTAAATAGAAAAGAACCGGGCAGGCAGATAGTTATCTGCTGCGAGGCAATGAGCGTTTGCTTTTAATATTCCTGTGACGTTGAATGTAGCGTTCCGTTAAGAATAGTAAGTTCAGCTTTTCATCTTGCTCAACTCGCTAGGCGAACCTGTTAGCTTGGTTTGTGAATAGTTGCGATTCCCTAAAAATATCCGTAAAGCCAGTTTTCTTTTTAAGACAAAACTTTTAATTAACATAATTCTCTACTATTAACCCCCTTTGCTTACTGCCCTGGCAGGCAATCGGTCGATAAAAACAAAGAACGCTTTCAATTGGAAAAATATGTTAAATAATCACCAGATTCTGGGTCATGATTCTGTTTTTACACCGGAACAAGTGTTAGAGAACAGAGGGCGAGTCGCTATCTTTATCGACGGTTCCAATTTGTTTTATGCTGCCCTGCAACTAGGGATAGAAATTGACTACACGAAGCTATTGGCCAGGCTGACTTCTGGCTCAAGGCTATTTCGCTCATTTTTCTATACCGGTGTAGATCGCTCTAATGAGAAGCAGCAGGGATTTCTTTTGTGGATGCGGCGCAACGGTTACCGTGTGATTGCAAAAGACCTCGTACAGCTGCCTGACGGTTCTAAAAAAGCAAATTTGGATGTAGAGATTGCGGTCGACATGATGGCTTTGGTCAACTGCTACGACACGGCTGTGTTGGTCAGCGGTGATGGTGATTTGGCCTACGCGGTAGATGCTGCTAGCTACAAAGGAGTGCGCGTCGAGGTGGTGAGTCTTCGCGCGATGACCAGCGATAGCCTGATCAATGTCTCTGACCGCTACATCGATTTGGACACTATTAAGGACGATATTCGTAAAACGTCTCGTGGTCACGGTAGCGCACCTACTCACAACTATACCTATCGCCCGCTTTCTAGTATCTCTGTGCTAGATGAAGCCGAACCTGCGCGTTCATAGGGTTGAGAGGCCGTAGAGGTTTAGGAGCAGTTTTTTGGGCTTAGGAGCCGTGTAGAAGCCTGTGAAAAATCGCTGGTATCAGTGGACCTTTGTTATTGCGGCGGTGGTCGTACTCGTGTTTGGTTTGCGCGCTTGCTTTGCGGGTAACGACTTGGTCAACCGTCCACCTGGCGAGAAGATAGACGCCGAGCTAACGCTACAGGCCGTCACACTAGAGCAGCCTGATGAAGATGGCACTTTACTGTGGCGATTAAAGGCTGAGTCTGTAACGTATGTTCCCGATACTCAAAGAGCAGAGCTTCTAGCGCTAGAGGGAGAGTTCTTTCAGGATGGTGAAACGGTGTATACCGTGGAAGCGGATGAAGGCGAAGTGCTGCAAAACGGCAACACCTTATTTTTGCGTGGAAATCTGGTTGCAACTGGCAGCGAAAACGACCTCACTCTAGAAGGCGAAAAGCTAAAGTGGCAACCCAAGCAAGACTTGCTAGTGATGGGTGAGTTTGACGATGCAGCAGATACTTTTGGTGAATCCGTAGATGCGCCAGTACCGTCAGCAACGGGTCCAATAACGATAGATGATGCACCTGTAACCGGTTTTAGTCCTCAGCTTAAGACAGCTGCTCGGCTCGTAACCGTTAACAATAGAGAAGAGCGGGTGGAGCTAACAGGCGATGTGCTAGCAGAGAGTAAGGAATCCCCCTGGCTGATATTTGAGTCACAAGCGCTGACGTGGTTTACAGCGCGTGAGCTGATTGAGGCCAATCAGCTTTTAACCGTGGAGCAGTACGACAATGATGCCTACCAGACGGTGACAGACCGCTTGGTAGGGGCCTCAGGCCAAATAGAGCTAGCAGAAAATAGAGTGACGCTCGAAGAGGATGTACAGCTAGATGCATTGACTCAGCCTTTAACCGTGCGCACTGCGCAAGCCATATGGAGCATTGATGCTCAAACGGTAGAGATTAATAGTCTGGTTGATATTGAGCAGTCGGAGCAGCAGGTCACAGCGGTGGCTAACCAAGCCCGGTTGGATTTGGCAGGGCAGGTGGTTTACCTAGAGGGCGATGTGCAGGCGGTGGGCGAAAAGAATGATGCTCAGCTCAATGCGGATCGCGTCGTGTGGGAAACCACGACTCAGCAGGTAGAGGCCGAGGGTAATGTTCGCTATCGGCAGGCTGCGGATCCTGATGTTTCGATCCAAGGGCCTCGGGCCGTGGGTGATATTGCGGCTGGGACGCTTGTGATTGAAGGGGGGGAGTCTGGTGAGGTGGTGACGGAGATTGTGCCGGATGATCTGTAGGATAGGCTGTGAAATTGCTTACTGGCCCAACACAGAAAAGTTTCTTTCTGGCATCCCAAATTGATAGGGGGCTTGTCCGATGATGACGGTAGTTTGCAGCTCTGGTGGGATGCCAGGTGCTTTTCCCCACTGTTGCTCTAGGGCAGAGATGACTTGGTCTTGGCGCGATCGCAATGCATCGAGCCCAGCTCCGTAGTTAATTAGCGAAAACCAAACAATTCCCTGCTTTTCAGTTGGCACGGCCCCAGCTAGCGCACTCACTACAGCTAGGCTCCCGGTTTTGACAACGGCGTTAGCTGGGAGCCCACGATCGACAATCGTGCCGCCGTCAGCCCCTGCGACTGGGAAAATGTCTGAGATGGTGAGATTTTGCAATCGCAAAATCTCCTGAATCTTTTGCAGCATCAGCACAGCGGTTCTCGGCGACATCTGGTTCGCTTCCCCCAGTCCAGATCCATTTATCAGCTTTAGCTCGCCAGGGCTAATGCCAGTCGCTGTTTCTACTTTATTTACCACTGCTGTCGGCCCGCCCACAGTTTGGGCCACTTGCTCGGCCATTGGGTTATTGCTATAGATGTTCATCGCCTTGAGAATGGCGACAAGGGGCAATGAATCGTGGCGAACGAGCCAGCCACTGACCTGATTCCTGCGGCTTCTGGGATCTGTTTTAATGCTGCCGTTGATGCTGATCTGTGGCGTGACAGTCCCTGGTGCGAGGTTTTGGTGAGCGGCTTCTACCTCGTAGCCCCACTCGCTGACATTGAAAGCTTGCTTAAGCAGCACGCCAGATTTGCTCGGGCTCGTTTCAAAGTTCATCGTGAAACGACCCGCGATAATGAGATCGCCGGTAACGCGGCGGATGCCTAGCTGATTGAGGGTGTTTCCCAGTGCGATCGCCTCTTCCCACACAAACAGCGGATCGTCACTGCCCTCAACGACCAAATCACCGTTGATAGTTCCTGTCTGCGCATCGAATGTGCCCTGCCAGCCGACCAGCGTTTCAAATCGGTGGTCCGGGCCCCAGGTAGAAAGCGCTGCTAGCGTAGTAGCAATTTTGGTAAGTGATGCTGCGGGTAGGGCCGTTGTGCCTTGATTGTCGGCGACTGGAAACTGCCCAACCGAGACCCACACGCCTTGCTTACCTGCCTCATAGCCAGCAGAAGACAACCGAGATACGTAGCTCGCCACGATTTCCTTGGCCGCTGGGTCGTTGCTCAGTAGCGCCTGAACCCAGGGGGATTCCGTCTTTGGACGAATATCTATCGCACCCAAATTTAAGCTTTCTATCCCTTCCCAGCCGCCAAGGCCAAACAGCGCGCCTCCGAACCCAGCGCCTCCGAACAATACACCTCCGAACCATCCGCTCAAAGTTACACTTGCGATGCCTGCAATACTGCCTAACCCAGTAAGTTTCACGCCCAACCGTACGTTCTTCAGAAAGCCCACTCCAAAATTGATTCCTGCCAAAGATACACTATAGCTACCGTCTTTGTGCGTTTTCTATGGCCCGCCCAGATCAAAATCAAGTCCTACGCCGTTTGCCCATTGTGGTAGGCGCTCTAGGCGGCACGCTGCTGTTTTTGAATCGAGTGATGACACCTGTGGTGAGTTCGGCTCAGTCTCGGGCCGATGCACTGGGTGTCATTTTGAGCGCGGTCCTAATTTTGACAGGGTTGCTGTGGCAGCAGATCCAGCCAAAGGTGCCAGACTCTGTTCAGCTTATGGGTGATGAAGGCTTTGACCTAGCGGAAAATTTGCCCGAGGCTGTGCAAACAGAGCTTGCGTGGGCTTCTCACCTATTGCTGACCAATACCGCGACCCGTAGCGTGTTGGTTTATTACGACCAGCGAATGCTGCTCAGGCGTGGGGTTTTGAGTCCAGAATCATCGCTTACTCCCGGCACCATTGTGCAACGAGTGATGGATAAGCAGAAACCCATTTATTTGGTGAACCTGGCGCTTTATCCAGGAAAAGTAGAATTTAGTTATTTACCTGAAAATACCCAGGGCGTGATTTGTCAGCCGCTGGGTGATAAAGGGGTATTGATTTTGGGCGCAAATGCGCCCCGTAGCTATACTCAGCAAGATGAAGCGTGGATCGCGGGTATTGCCGATAAAATCGCCGATAGCCTGACTTGCCAGCTCACAGCGGCGAATCGTTAAATCGCGCTGCTAATAGCCTATTCGGCGACTTCGTCGAGGATGCGAACGGCAACGGTGGAGACGCGGAAATTGTATTGGGGGCCGTCGATTTCTATGGGAGTGCCGATTTTGACCGGTACGCCCAGCACAGGAGAGTTATCTGTAATGGTTGCTTTGCCACCGAGCGTGATGAGCATGTCGGCAGTGTAGCCTAACTCAGGCCTTGGATCTGGGTACGACTTAACGGTGCCATCTGGCTGAGGGACTGCTACGCTCCGAGGCAGGGCGATGACTTTTTTGACGCCGATTTGCCCGTAGGGCTGGTTGCGCACAATGATGTTGGTGGAGTCTGTTTCGGCAAGGCTAGCTAGGAAATCTTCTGGATTAAGAACTGTGAGCCCTCTAGCCATCACATCGACTTCAATTTCGCTAACCTGTGCACCGGGCTGAGCAACCGAACCGCTCGCACCAGGGTATAAAAAGATGCCGAAAATGACCATCAGAATCGCCAAAGCCGCCCCTAGGTCTAATAGGCTCAGTTTGCCGAAGAGTCGACCTTTAGAATCTAGAATCGCCATTGCTTTACCTGCTCAAATGCTCGCGAATAATTGATCGTGAATAATACAAAGGCACAAATAAAATGCCTAATGCGCCAAAGAAAAGTGCCAAAGAGTTACTTGTCCAGCCAGATTGACCATACCCAATTGACCACAGTATTTAACCACACTTTTCCACTGCCTCTGCAACTGCCTGTGCTGTCGGCTACAGAATTTCAGGAATGCAAAAATAAGTTGATGTATCTACTCACATCAATAAAAAGATATGCGTTTAGTGGGCTAGTTGCACACGCTGCAATTGTCGAAGTGTCACAATTTAGTGCACACCGCTAGGCACAATCGCTATTGTTTACTTAGATACATGCTCCCTTTTATACGCCCCTTTTTCATAGGGTTTGAAAGGTGCTTTATTGGACCTCACTTGTTTGACCTGCTTGATAGGACCTTGTCGTTGGCCAGTGCTGGCATGTTCTTGGGATTGCTCACAACTATCAACAACACAAAAAACAGCTCCTGACCTATGTTTAACCCGCTGGATTTTAGAAATAAGGTTTTTCGCCGAGTCACTTACGGCTTCGTGGCACTGGCTATGGCGCTGAGCATTAATGTTGTAACTGCTACGCCCTCGCAGGCTGGATGGATAGATTTGCTCATCCAAGGTGTCAGAGTATATCAGCTCTCTAATATGACCGATGCGCAAGAAGTTGACTTAGGCGCGGGAATCAACAACCAGCTTGTCAGCAGCGGTCAGGTCGTTCTTTTCGAGGGGCAAGCGCTCAATGCGTACATTGATGACATTGGTGAGCGCCTGGCAACGGTGAGCGATCGCCCCAATATTCCCTACAATTTCCAAGTGGTAGAAGACGACGCTGTAAACGCCTTTGCTACGATGGGCGGCTTTGTATATGTCACCACTGGACTGATTGAAGCGGCAGATACCGAAGCCGAGCTAGCGGGTGTAGTCGGTCACGAGATTGGCCACATTGCCGGTCGGCACGCGGTGCAGCAGATGCGTCAGGCTGCGATTACGCAAGGAATCACGGGTGCACTCGGTGTGAACCGCGATCGCCTGGTCAACATTGGTACCCAAATCGCCTTGCAGCTCCCCGCTAGCCGCAGCGATGAGTACGAAGCCGACCGTCATGGCTTTCATAGCATGGGCCGAGCTGGCTACGACCAATCTGGCATGGTGACCTTCATGCAAAAGCTCGTACGTGAGGGCTCACCACCGGAGTTTTTGAGCACTCACCCTGATGCGCGCAACCGAGTGAACTCTTTGCAAGAGCTAGATGATACAGATGCGCTGCCCGATGCTACTTTTGACACGAGCGAATCTGAGTATCAAAACAACATTAGCTCTCTGCGATAGCGCTGCATGCCATAAAACATAAGTTCTTGATTCATGAGAACTCTGGAGGCCACCTCCGGGGTTCTTTGCTGTAAGTAGCGATGGAGTAATGGCGCATCGCCTCCCGTGATGATGGCTTTTCCGTTGGCAAATTTCTGCCACCAGTCTGTGAGGTAATCGACAAGGGTGGCAGTAATGCTGTAGGCAAGGCCGCTGGCGATCGCACCTTCTGTATCCACTGCCCATCTGGCGGGTAGCGGTGAGTTAGATGAACTTTCCGAAGGCATATGTTCGCCCAAGGCAGCAGTTTTCTGAGCGAGTGATTCGTGCTGTAGTCGTAGTCCCGGCAAAATAGCGCCACCGTAGACACCTGGATTCCCTTGGCATATCGCGCCTGCCGTAAAGGTGAGCGCAGTCCCTCCATCAATCACGACGACTGGCCAACCACTAAGCTGACCAGCTCCGAGGAGATTGACAGCTCGGTCGATTCCTAGGGTTTCGTAGATGTTTGCGAGGGGGATGTGCGATCGCTCGATCTGATGCACAGACATTGACTCACTAATTTCTGGTGCTCGCCATAGCGCCATCTGTGCTGGAACGGCAGATGCGATCCATATTTCTGAAGAGGACACCTTTGCTGAAGGGAACCCTATTTTGTTTTTGGTTGCAATTGACTGCCAGGTCTTTGCCTTAAAGTTGGTTCTTTGTAACTGGCGGATAGTCGCTAGTGTGAGGTGCGGAGTATGCCAAGTCTCTAAAAGTCTATCCCGATAGAAATATCCCCAGTGCAATCGAGTATTTCCAATAACTAAGGCGAGCCAATTTACGCCTCTGCCGTGCTTAGAATTACGCTCAGACATAGCCACATGAAAGCGGACTTTTCTTTAAAATAATAAGAGCTGACCAGAGGTGGTCAGCTCTAAATGACTTTCAACTTTTTCGAACAGTCGTTAATACGTCCTCCGATGGGTTGGTTACGTATAGAAGTCCTATCTGAAAGGGGGTTTACAGTGCTTGCTCGATACCTAATATGTGATATCCAATTGGATTTGACTTAGTCTACAAAAATGAGACGTAAAGCCCAGGTTTTTATCAGGATACAGCGAAGCTTGTTAGCTTGTTTGAGAGGTGCTTCGACTCTGGATGAGAGAGTGGTAGAAGCGAGTTATTTAGTTGTATTTCTTACTTACTAAGTTAGCACGAACACATAGCGATCCTACGATAGGGATCGTAAGTTTGCAGAGCGCTACAGAAGTTTGTGTTTGGTTAACGATTCGTTAAGGAAACGTGGGGATCATCCTTGATAGCTCGGTTGACACCTGCTCTATTTTGCAGGCGTCGGTTTTGCCGGTGTCGGTTGAGATCACTCTTGAGAGAGCTGCTTTTTGATTTGTTTGAGCGTTTTGGCCATCTCAGGTAGGCGTCTAATAATGCTGGAGGACTTTAGGAATATTTTGTGCGGCATTGCTGGGGATCCGGAAACGATTTCGCCGGGAGGGACGTTGCTACTGATGCCTGCCTGGGCTGAAGCGATCGCCCCGTCTCCAATCTTGGCCTTGTTGGCGATTCCAACTTGCCCAGCTAATATGACGCGATTGCCAATGATAGTGCCACCTGCCATGCCAACCTGTGCGGCCATGGCGACGGCCTCTCCTACCTGGCAGCCGTGGGCAATATGAACCATGTTGTCGATTTTGGTATTTTGACCGATGCGAGTTTCTCCCAGCGCAGCGCGGTCGACCGTAGAGTTAGTACCAATCTCAACGCCGTCTTCTAGCACTGCAATACCTGCCTGATGCATTTTTTCCCAGCCGTCGGCAGTGGGCACAAAGCCAAATCCTTCGGAGCCGATGACCGCACCGCTGTGGATGATGCAGTCTGCACCGATTTGCGATCGCTCATGAATCACGCTACTGGCATGCAGCACGGTATTTGCGCCGATAGTGACCTCCGGATACACAACGCTATTGGCATGAATGCAAACGCGATCGCCAATTACCGCTTTTTCATGTACCACCGCGTTAGGCCCAATCGCTACGTCTTCTCCTAGCGTGGCAGATGGGTCGACGAAAGCCATAGGATGAACGCCCGGTGAGCGGCGATAAGGCTGGTAAAACTGGGCAATAACCCGAGCGAATACTAGCCTAGGGCTTTTGACACTGACCCAAGCAATGTTGCGATCGCCCGCTTCCTTTTGCAGTGTCTCTTCGTCAGGAATAACCAACGCGCTCGCTCCAGTCGTTGCGATGCGAGACGCAAACTTAGCACCTTCCACATAGCTCAGGTGCTGACTACTAGCCTCATCGATAGGTGCGAGCCCCGTGATGTCTATATCTGTTTCAGTACGGTTCGATATCAAGCTCGATGCCGTCACTTCATCACCCAAAGCTCCGACGATTTGGCTGAATTTCATGCGTGGTTCCCCCTTCCCGGCAGATATGAAGATGTGCAACTAAAAAGCACATCCTACTGGCAGTTAAGCTACCAGAAAGGCGGCACATTCTACATGTGATGTTTGTGGGAAAAAGTCGGCAGGCTGTACCCGCGTTAGGCTGTAGCCGCCGTCCTCGCATAGGATACGTAGGTCTCTTGCAAGTGTCGCCGGGTTGCAGCTGACATAGACAATGCGCTTGGGTTTGATGGCAATGAGAGCTGCGATCGCCTCAGGCTCACATCCCTTCCTAGGTGGATCGAGCAGCACTACGTCGGGAGTAGTTTCTAGCTCGGGCAGCAGTACCCCCACCTCTCCAATCTTGAATTCAACATTGTCAATCCCGTTCAGCGCAGCATTTGCCTGTGCCTGAACAACCGACTCTGTAAACGCTTCTAGCCCAATACACTGCTTTACTTTTTGCGCTAGCGGCAGCGTAAACGTACCTACCCCACAGTAAGCATCTACCAGGGTTTCCTCTCCGGTAAGCGCCAGTTCAGTTTCAATATGTTCTAGCAGCCGCTCTGCTTGAGCGGTGTTCACCTGGAAAAACGTAGCGGGCTGAATATGAAAGTTCAGACCCGCAAAAGTCTCTTCTAAGTAGGCGTCACCCGCGATAGAAAAGGTTTCGGGGCCAAATATGGCGTTGGTCTTTTTCCAGTTGAGATTAATCAGCACACCAACCACATTGGGATAGCGCTCTATCCACTGCTGAGCCTGCTCATGAATCCCCTTCAGCTTTATCGAGCGGCTGACGAGCGTAAGGAGTATTTGGCCTGTACGGCGACCAACACGCAGCGAAATATGTTTTATATGCCCTTTGTGAACGCGCTCATCGTAGATTTTCCACTCGCGATCTTGAATGTCTTGTTTGATGCCTGCGAGCAATGGATCAAGCCGATCATCTTGCACCGGACACTGGTTTAGATTCACCAGCCGATGGGATCCCTTTCGGTAATATCCTGCCTGCACCTTTTTCGTTTGCGAAAGTCGAACTGGGTAGGTGGCCTTGTTTCGATAGCTCAGCTGCTCATCGGCTGCAATCACCGGCTCGACTTGAACGTTCTCTAGCTTGCCAATACGAGTAAGGGCATCGGCGACAAGGTGTTGCTTAGCACTGAGCTGGGCTTCATAGCCGACCTGTTGCCATTGGCACCCGCCGCACTTGTCCGCCACGATGCAAGCCGGACGCACCCGCTGAGGCGAAGGCTTCACAATCCCTGCTGGCTTCCCAAACCCGTGGCTGGTCTTCACTTTGGTCAGCTTTACCCTCATTTCGTCGCCAGGCACCGTATTCGGCACAAAAACCACGCGATCTTCCCAGCGACCGACGCCATCACCCCCATTACTCAAATCCGAGATGTCTACCTTGATAATTTCGCCTTCTTTCCACACAGGCACTCTGTTTACATTCTCCCAGGGTGCCTTCGACTCCGATGGGGCTGATTGAGTTTCGACACGCTCCGTTTTCTGGGTAGGTATTGCCCCTACGGTAGGCGTCGCTCTCACAGTCGGTGGGATCGTTTTCTTTTTGAGAACGGGCTGAACAGCTACTTGTTGAGCGGCGGCTTTTGCCTGTGATGTGTCAATAATCTTCTTGACTTTGGGCCTCTCTGTTGACGGCGCTTCGGAGCTTTTGACGGCAGGGATAGTAGGTGGTGCAGATTGTGTGCCGGGTGGGGCTGGCCAAACGCTCTCTTCTGCGTCAGGTTGATTGTCGGGTAAAGGGGGTGAAGGCAACATGGCAGTGTTCGGCTGGCGCAGGACGTTACTTGAGCTTCTTAGTATGAACTATTTTTTTCGCTTCGCTGTTGTGAATAGTTTGAGAAGGGGCGGCATAAATAGTTGTTCGCGCCAGTATTAAGTCTTCTTCATGTAGGCGTAATATTTCTTTAGGAGTTTCTCACTGCTTGGCTTTGCGGTGTTTCCCTTTCTCTTAGAATGCCAAAATACTGAATTAATACCGGTTAGCGCTTTCCTTGTTCCCCCTGAAGTCGCTAAACTGTCAATATAAATAGAGTTACCGCAATCTAAAACTATGTCTGTTGTTAGCCAAGTAATCCTTAATGCAGATGATGAGTTGCGCTACCCCACTAGCGGCGAACTTAAAGGCATCGAAAACTTCTTGAAAACCGGTAGTCAGCGCATGCGGATTGCTCAAGTTCTTGCAGACAACGAAAAGAAAGTTGTAGAGCAAGCCAGCGGTGCCCTCTGGAAGCTACGCCCCGACTTTATCGCCAAAGGCGGCAATGCCTACGGCCAAAAGCAGCGAGCCCTTTGCCTACGTGACTACGGCTGGTACCTACGCCTCATCACCTACAGCATCTTAGCGGGTGACAAAGAGCCTATCGAAAGCATCGGCCTCATTGGTGTCCGTGAAATGTACAACGCGCTAGATGTCCCTGTTCCTGGCATGGTAGAAGCGATTCGTTGTCTCAAGAGCGCTTCTCTTGGTCTGATGAATGACGAAGATGCTAGCGAAGCAGCACCCTACTTTGACTACATTATTCAGGCAATGTCCTCATAGGACTCGCTACTGACTTTACCTAATTGAATTTTCTTTAGGTTCTATCTACTCAATCATTTGTCTAGGCTGAACGAAACCCACGAAAGCAAAAATCGCCAAACGACTTCGACAGTCGTTTGGCGATTTTTGATGGAAATTAATACATTTGTACGTCTATCTGAGATATTCTTTAGCCAACGATTGCTGTATCCCTGAGTGCCATGGCTTTATCTTCAGCTTCTGCTAGTCCCTCGACTGATACGCCGCCGCGCTGTTTGCTTGGCAAGGTTGTTAAGTCCAATTCGCACTGCGACTACGTAGTGCAGCTAGATACTCAAAATGATGTTGATTATCCGCCACAAACAGAAGACTACGGATTTGGTCAGTTTGTGGCGTTTGAAAGCTCCAGGCATTGGGCCGTTGGCATCGTGTACGATTCCCAGCTGTTTAATTCATCTTTTCTCAACAGTGGGCCTAGATTAACCAGTGCGCCAGATCCTGTCTTCACCCCAGATCTTATTCAAGATACTTGTGTGCTGCTGAACGTAGCCCTCGTTGGTAGCTTGCAAACGGGAGACTCAGGCGCTTATGGCTTGCATGGTATTCCACGAGTGGTAATTCCGGCTAATACTGCTGTTTATCAGATGGATATTGCAGCTGTTCATAGCTTTCATCGCTCTGCGGACGGTGGCCCACAGTTCGCATACTATAGTCACCTACTGCGCTCTGGTGGAACTTTTGCAGCTCAGCTCACTCAGCAGGTGCTAGGAGAATTAATTGCCACTGAGCTATTTTCAGGCGCTGAGCAAAGAGCGCTACAAGTACTGCGTAAAGAGCTGTCTTGGAAAAGTACGATGGGCGCTATGCGTTAATGCCTGAAAGTAGCTTAATAACCCTAGAATCATAGTCTGTTCTTATGACATGCATAAAGAAATAAACTATGCCTGCGAGAATTAAAGCTTGTAACATTCCGTTACATAGGCTATATTGGTTACATCGGTTGAGAGGCACATCGCCTCCTGGGTCTCCCAGACAGCTTTCTTTTTGAAGCGCTCAACTCATACGTACCTAACTACCCGGAATAATAACAATGACTACTA